>JAYZLO010000050.1:0-42891 GCA_036154175.1 Thermoplasmatota archaeon
TTCGGTGGACTCGGCGATCTCTTCGGATAAAAAAGGTGAATGAAATGGAATATGTGTATGCTGCAATGTTGTTGCATTCCGCAGGACAGGACATCGATGACAAGGCTGTCAGCTCAGTGCTGAAGGCTGCTGGAGTCGAGGCTGACGGGGCTCGAGTGAAGTCCCTAGTTGCCTCTCTGGGCTCTGTAGACATCGATGAGGCCATGGCGACCGCAGTCGCTGCCCCAGTGGCGTCGGCTGCTCCTTCTGCATCTTCCGGAGGAGCTTCCAGTGAGGCTGCCCCAGTAGAGGAAGAGGTCGCAGAGGAACCCGAAGAAGAAGCGGGTGGCTTCGAAGGTCTAGGATCTCTGTTCGGCTGAATCAACAAATGAAATGAATGACGCGAAGCCGCTATGGGCGAGGGCCTCGAGGATGGGGTGATACTGATGGAGCGGATGCTTGAGATTCCAGTGAGTATAGTGCCAACTGAAGCAATCAGATCCTTGAGAGTTATAGGTGAGAAAAAGGGGTGGAGGATGAATAGGTTCGAAGAGACCACTTTTGTTCAAAGATGGGCAATTATTGTACCTCTAGCTAAAAGAGCCAGAGTTCTTGGATTAAAGGTTGAAGATGGCGAGGCGGAAGGCCTTTCAATTCGTTCATGGAGTTATGTTCCGGGTTCAGCGGGAAGAATTTCTTTCGTATCATTTAGGATTCCTGAATGGTTTGAGGGAGAGAAATGGGCTTCATTCCTGAAAGAATGGGCTAGCTATCAACCCAGGTGTCCTTGGAGATGGTCATTTTGGGAAAGATCAGTGATCGGATATCTGCTACCAGAATTCAAAAAATCTAGAGTTTCCTTCGCAAGAGAGGGAGTTGAAATATCTAATTGGGAAAGCACAATAGATAGTTGATTATAGCTAACTCAGACTATTAAGTGAGTTTATTTGATAGGTGGGTCGGAAATCGAAGAGCGAGAAACCCATGGACTTCCAAGATCTAGTTGACACCCCTCAGAAAGTAAAGACTCTAGCTGGGACGGTTATTTTCCTTGTTGCATTCCCAATATATTTCCAAGCCCTACCTTCTTTGATTGGTGATGAAGTTTCGATCGGAGGGAGCTCTGGTCAAAGTGGATCGCTACAGGTGATTTTCGAGGAAAGTGAGAACACCCTAAGCGAAAGTGTTGTACTTTCAGACGGAGAAACGTATGATTCGTTTTTCGATCTAATTCTTGAGGAGGAGGTTAACTTAGGTTATGTTGAGATAGAAGTCAGCTGCGTCGATAATGACGATCCTGGTCCGGGATTTACTGACAGTGCTGAAGGTCAGAGTGACCTTAGCGGTGTAGAAGGAGTAGAGGATAAGAATGCTGAGGGAGATTGTGCGGGCGGAGGAGGTGGCGGTTTCAGTATTAGGTGGGATATAATAGAGAATTATACTGGTTCCGAATATACCGAAGAAGAAATGAGTGAGAGTGAAATTAGAGAAAGGTGGGATGATGGAGGGAAGGGAAGAGGTTCATGGATACTAGAAATTACTGCAAGTATCGATACTGCGCCAATTGCTGGAGGGCTTATTGATAATGATGAGGAGTTCGATATAACATGGACGGCAGTTTTTTTCACCATTTTGATAAGTGATCAACCATAACTATGACTTTGACTGAATACTAACAATATCTCCGTCTTTTAGTTCATGGTCTGCACCTATTACCATTCCTGATTTGCCATCTATAGCTCTAACAAAACCTTCTCCTAGATCTGTGTGAACAATGAATGCCAAACCCTTAGCTGTGGTTCCCTTAGGAACAAGAATTGCATCCGGGAGAGTTTTTCCATCGCTATCAACCCATCTTGTATCGTCTTGGACTGGGTATGCAACAATCCTAGAAAGCTGACTGAAGACAACTTCAGTGATTAGACCAACCAATCCACCACCTTCCCAAGAGGATAGTGATTCTGAAATAGAGTCCAAAGCAAGTCTTTGTTGATTGGAAAGTTTTTGTTGCCCAAGGTCTGTCAGTTGGAATTCAGATTTTTCTGGATTATATGCTATTAAGCCTGATGAAGAAGCTCTACGGAGGGCGAGTTCTGCCTCCGCGCTAGTGTAAACCACTTTCCCTCCATTTGATTCTACTTCGGATCTAAGTTCCCCTCCATCATTAAGGATAATATCTGCCTTATTTGCTATAACTGAAATAGGAAACAATGACTTTCTGATGGAAGATGAAATAGTCATTATTTCCCCATGCCCCCAATTACTGTAATCCGATGGATTAGTCAATTTACCATCAATATCTAGTAATCCTGATGCTATGTGAGATTCATTGGCCCCAATTCCAGTAAGTCTGCTAATCAGATGGTCTCGGATTGCGCTTTCACCTTCTGCTTGAGCCCTTCTAGATGCTCTGTCCCAGCCATTATGTATTATTCCGGAAATCCAAGAATCTAATTCTCTCAGGAGGAACTTGTGTTCTTCAATTGGTTTTGAGCCCCCAGAACCTACGGGATTTCCTTCTAAATCTGTTGAGCCCGATACATCAACAATCTGAATCAAAGCATCGCATCTTGAAAGATCAGACAGGAACTGATTTCCCCTCCCTCTACCCTCGTGCGCGCCGGGAACTAGCCCAGCAACATCGACTAGTGTAACTGGAACCATTCTTCTGAATCCTGTGCATGATCCTGAATTTGGTAAGCAGATACTACCTCTCCTAGTGTCTTCAATACTGATAGGATCAAGCCTTCCGGTAGATTCTTTTTTTTGTCTTAATATCGAGCAGACACAGTCGGAAGGAAGGGGTAACCAAGTTACTCCAACATTTGGATCGATGGTCGTGAATGGATAGTTGGCAATATCTACGGGAATCTCAGTTAATGCGGAAAAGGCAGTTGATTTGCCAACATTTGGTTTTCCAACTAGACCTATGCGCATACTTGACATTCCGTTGAGATGGCCTTCAGTACATGGACTATTTTACCTAGTTAGAGTTCTGTCGCTCTTCCTTGATCCTCGGTAGTTGTCTCTGGAATGACAACTGTATCGAGTTTGCCTTCTCTTTGTGCTAGAATTTTTCTAATCGTAGTCTCTTTAGTTAGCTTGTATGGGCTTGAGATTGATGTTGATGATTCAGATGATTCTGCTCCAACTAGAGTCCCCCGGAAAGTGCCACTAATCATATTCATAGAGTGATAAATCGCACCCAGAACAGTTCCATAGAACAGGATTGATCCAAGGACTCGAAGCCTGTGGGCAATACTAATCTCTTCTTCAATAGCTGCTTCTGTGAGGGCCATATCTGAGAAGTCGGCCATCATTGTGAAAACGAGTCCCGAGAAGGCTCCGCCAGCCATTAACCAGAAAGCCCATCTTGAGCGATTTATTGAGAGAACGTTTCTACCTGATACCTCAGGAAATATCGATAATGCAGAGCCTAGGGAAGCAGGCACAGAAACCAACCAAATCCCCGTCAATGCTAGAGACATATGGATTCCAGTAAGTTCGTTTGTACCAGTCAGATGGTCAGTACTGACGAAGAGAGCCCCAATTGTGATTGGAACAATCATGAAGGCAGCTAGATTAATCTCAGGCATTCCTGGAGAGTCTGGATTCTCCATGAAAACATCATCTCCTCTAAGGGTGGCTAGGACATTAGCTGAAAGGGCTATTGCCGGAATTAATGAAAGGGCCAATAAGAAGGAGCCCGCAATAATATCATTTCTTGAGGGATCGAAAATTGCTTTATCTAATGCTAGGAAGTCTGCTGCAACATCCCCCTCGATCAAACCTGCAGGGCTAATTGTTATGATGGCCCCCGAAAGGGTTACTGCTGCAAGGGATCTGGACCAAAGAGGGTTCCCGCTTCCTCTGGAAGCTCCGTAGAGTAGAGCGCCGGACAGCATAAGGAAGAAGGTCGTACCGGCCATTCTGGTAGCTAACCATTGTCCGATTCCAGTATCTATGGAGCCTGATAACACTAATGAGACAACTGAAATAGGGGCAGAAATCAAGCCAATAATCATCATCCATCCCGGGAGTGGCATCTTCTTGCTCCTGGAGGCTGCGGTAATGAGTAAATTCACAATAATAGCCAGAAGTGCTAGGTTAATCAGTACAGTAGAGACTATCATAATCTTGAAACCAAGTATCTCGGGATTATTTGTTGCAACGAACATTACGAAGACTGCAAGAGTCCAGATTAGGGACATCAATGTTGCATTCTTCTCTGTGGCAAGATCTGTGCCACCTAATTCTGGTACAATATGCATAGCTGCACCAATTAGCAGCATTCCTATGGAACCATAGACTGTAATTAGGAAACCTGAGACAATCAAGGAAGACGATGAGGGGTTTAATCCCCAAGAAGATAGGCTATGAAGAGCATCAGGATCATGAGCAAGCCAAAGACCACAGAAAGTTACTGTGGAGGAAGGGATCAGCCAAAGAGTGCCATGCAGAATCCATGTCGTAGCTGCAGATCCTTTTTTTCCTTCTACGAAGTCTATAGGAGGGCCTAGAGCCTTTTCTAACATGAACATACTCAAGCTCTTGCTAACATCCGTAAATACCCAGAAGCCCCTATTGATCATAATGAAAACTGCAACCATCGCGATCCAGAATATCAGTACTGAAGACAGTAGACTCAACGTATCACCTCACTCACTTGTTGCCTCGGTAAGCATTGTACCTAGGATAGCAAAAACTCCAATCATAGCTCCAAGAATAAAGAACCAAATTCCCGAGTCAAACACTCCATCGAACACCGGGAGGACACTAGAAATAACTGGGAGATCGCTGTCTGGAAATAATATGCCATACAGTATCAGGAAAATTATAGTTGAGACGAAACCCATCGCGAGCATAACCCATGAGGAAGAAGGTTCGGCTTCTCCTTGGAGAAACTCGCCGACCAAAGAGTTCTCTTTGTCGTCCAAAACATCACCCAAGAATCATACGATTCCGTATCGACCACCGGAGATTTGCCCTTAAGCGTTGGGCGTATCATTCTTGACAAATGGGTTAAGGGGCACGAACAATATCTAGTACGGAGCCTCGCCTAAATGTTCCAAATCCTAGTGGTAGAGGGAGTGAAGTGTCATTTTCTATTTCTGCTTTCCAGTGAGATTTACAAGAACATTGAAGATTTGAAAATTCCTTCACATCTCCAGAAACAGAGTACCTTTCAATTGCTGAGACTACGTCTGAGTCACATTTGCCACAGTTATGGGATCCCCTAATCTTGCCCCCAGCTGTTGGATGTACAATTACTCTACAATCTAATTTCTCAAGTTTGTCACTAGAACGCTTTATCATTTCAACCAATGACCAAAGCCAAGGTGGTCGGTATTCTCGATTTCTGAATATTCTATCGACTACTGTTCTTTTCTGAATATTCATTGGATTGACTGAAACCTCATCTGAATATGGAGCTACTGCCAGTAACCAATCTGTTGTGTGAGTTAGGGCATCCCCCTCAGACATGAATGGTGGCTTGAAAATCAAGTACGTCTTTACTCTGAGATTATTTTCTCTTAGCATTTCAATCGCTTTATGCCATTGTTTTGTTGTAAACCCCTTGTTTACATGGAATCTTAGAACACGATCGTCATATGCCTCCAGACCTATTGCAACAGTACAACCAGGATGTCTTTCAGAAACCCATTTGATTTTCTCAGGAGTACACATTTGTGCCTGAGCCTCTATTACTAAGTGGAGCCCCAGTGCATAAGTTTCTCTGAGAACTGTCTCTTGCCACTCAGGTGGATTCTCTCTGTCTTCAAAGAATGTTCCAGATGTGTAAACCTTTACCATTTTACACCCCTCAAATTGATTAGTTGATTTTTTCGCAAAATCCCATTGCGAAAACATTTCTTCTGCAGTTACATCATCCCTAACATCATTGAAGTAACCGCAGAAAGTGCAACCAGACTTCCACCACCATGCACATCCCTTTGATCTGAGTATGACGGTAGCTGCTGTACAAGGAGTGCCATCAGGTAGTTTCTCAGGAGTCTTGTATACGGTTACGGGCCTATTTGCATCCCATGATTCTCTAAAGGACACAGATTCTGGAGTATTCTCTGGAGCCTTGATAAGATGGTGTATCTTGACGGTCTTTGACCCGTTTCCGAGTATTCCGCATGCACTGGCCATGATTCTCGTTCGGTGTTTTGTTCTTGATATTGACGTGTGAGACTAACCATAGAAACACTAGATGTGTCAGAATACACTAAACGTCTATGTTTGTTGGAGAAGTTGATTGTCGGATGTCCTTTGGAACAATAGAAGGGATGAGTGATTCTGAGAATAAAGCTTTGAAGAGCTGGTATTGGTATGATTGGGCGAATCAGGCGTTTGCACTTACGATTGGAACTGTCTTAGGTGGGCAACTAATTACAAGATACTTTAATCTAGCAACAGGAGGCTCTTCTGAGATTGCTGGATTCAATGTTACTGGCACTTCTTTCTATGCTGCAGTACTCGGATTATCAATGGTTTTTGTAGCCATTTCTAGTCCAATTTTGGGAGCCATAGCAGATAGAATCAGAATCAAGAAGAAGATAGTCTGGATTTACACACTAATTGGGGTTATTTTTACCGCATTCATGGGTTTTGCCCCACATCTAAATGAAGATTCAGCGTACAGACTTCTCGCTTTCTGTTTTCTAATGGGGCAAATAGGGATGGCTGGAGGGAACACGATATACTATGCATTCATGCCATATCTTGCTGATCAGGACCAAATGGAAAAAGTCTCGAGTTGGGGCTTTGCATACGGATTTGCAGGTGGGACAGTAATTCTAATTGTTCATCTAATTGTAATGGCAACTGGTGGATTAGGGCTAACTAGCGCTTATGGCCCGTGGACTCTGAGTTTTGCATTCGTGACAACGTCACTGTGGTGGCTAGGATTTGGATTACCATTTTTCCGTAATACTCCCGAGCCTGAAATTGCCAAAGAGCGAACATACAGTTCCGTATTGGACGCTGTTAGTGATGGACTTAACGAGGTCAGAAGTACATTCAGAGAAGTTAAGAAGTACAGAATTCTAGTGATCTATCTTCTTTCGTACTTACTCTTTTATGATGTTCTTCACACAGTAGGAGGGGTCGCAAGTTCATTCGCCGAAAACGATCTTCGTCTCCCAGTTTTGATGAATTTCGCTCTAATCCTATTGGCCAATATTATCGCTATCCCCATGTCAGTAGTTGGTGGGATGTTAGCAGCAAGATATGGAGCTAAGGCAGTTCTTGGTGGCTCTATAGGGGTATACATGATGGTGCTCATTATTGCTACAGGATTCGCACCCTTAGATCTCAACGAAGATCATGAAAGATTTGACTTTCGATACGAGTACATTGCAGAGTCCGACGAATATGAGCTGAGCACTCTGCATGACAGAGGAGTGAAGGGGTGGGTTAGTAAATCTGGACCGGGAGATAAAGAATTTAGAGAGTCGTTCTTACAATATATGATCGAAGGTGACTTAGATGGAGAGGTATGGTTAGATTCTGATATTGAGAAAACTGTAATATCCAATCAGGAGGCATCTCTTCTTGCATCTGAAATGTCTCAAATGACTAATCACAGATGGTCGTTTTCCTTCAAAGGGGGCGATTTAGATAACATGAGCTCGGTAGGGGACCATCACATTACCATAATTGAGGGAGGGCCCATAGATTGGTGGCCAAATTTTTTGAGAGATAATGTTTGGAGCCCACTAAACATTGGAGTAACTATCCAGTGGCTTCTCCTAGGAACTATGGTTGGGTTCGTCCAAGGATCTGCGGGAGCTCAAGCAAGGAGTCTTTTCGCATATTTGGTCCCCAAGTCTAGAACCACTGAGTTCTTTGGTTTCTTCGGTTTCATGGGAAAGGCAGCAGCGGTAATTGGTCCGTTTATTTTCGCATTTTTCTCCGCCGCGTATGATACCAGATTCGGGATATTGATTCTACTGGTAATACTCATCCTGGGATTATTTCTTTTCCCTTTTATTGACGTAGAGGAAGGAAAGAGAGTGGCAAGAGAAGCGGATGTTGAAGCTGGACTATATCCCGAGGATGAATAGGATGAGGTCGTTCGAAATTGTTCAAAATATACTCACTGTATTGGTAATGATCCTCTTCGGAATTGTATTTGGACTGGCTATTATTCCATCATATTTTCTTTTCGAAAAATTGAGGAGTCTGACTGATGGTCATGGGGAGTTTACCGAGGCTGCAGGAATTTGTGTAGGAATTGGTTTGGGTTACATTCTTTGGGGAGTGTGCCTTCTAGTTATTTGCGGGTTGTTTGGAGGAATATTCAGAATAAGGAAGGAAGAGGGGAGATATCCTTTGAGATCCGTCATAACTATTCAATGGGCCTTCTCATTGGTTGCGCATAGAGTTGCAAGGGTCTTTCTAGGTCTAATTGTTCCTTCATTTATTGGTACAATTTACTACAGGATGATGGGGGCAAAAATCGGGAAAGGAGTTCAACTCAATTCGATGAATATCAATGACGCCTCCATGATATCTATTGGAGATGGAGTAGTAGTTGGGGGCGATGCCACAATAAATGGACATCTTGTAGAAAGTGGCGAGATTGTATTGGCTCCGGTGAGAATAGGCGATAGGGCATTGATTGGCGGGGGCAGTATCATCCAGCCTGGGTGCACTATTGGATCGGGGGCAGTTATTGCATCAAGAGCAGTGGTTCCCAAGTGGACAGAAGTTCCTGAAGGAGAGGTTTGGGGAGGGATACCTGCTAAATTCATCAAGAAGGTGTGAGTGCCCATTATTCTTTATCTGATACAATTTCATTAGATTCTTCAGGTTCTTCAACAGTCTCGCTTTCCATGTTCTTAATATCCTCAATTACGGCCTTCTTCTGTTCTTGGAAAGTCTCCTGCTTCGACTGAATCTCCTTGGCTGTTGCGATTGCTCTGTCTATCATGTCGTGTCTGGTCTTTATTGCATCATTAAGCTCCTCAAAAATCTGCATATGCTGTATATACCAATCATCTCTAGCCGCTAATTCTGCCTGGGCAGCCTGATTGGACTCGTCAATCTCCTCGGCTAGGGTAATTGCGGTGCCTAATCTTGCCTTTTCTCTTTCTAGCATCTCCTCTGTCTTCTCAAGTTTCGCTTCAAGAAAAGGAATCTTAGTATTTGCTTTGGCGAGATCTACTTCCATCTCATCTTTCTGCCTCCTCAAATTTGTTAGGAGATTGTTGATGCCTTCCTTCTCAGTTTCCTTATCGATTAATTCCCTGTTAAGGGTCTCTACCTGGGCCTTCATCTCATTGATGTCAGCCTCTTGGGCCTGATATGCAACCAGCAACTTATCGAGAGCCTCTTTGTCCTTAGATGCCTGCTGTTCCAACTGAAGGATTGTCTGCTGTGGGTCTGGTTCCTGAGTGTCGTCTTGGCCCATCATCTTACATTGTGCGCAGGTAACCCCGATATAACCCCGGCGGAACTTGAGGCTAGAATAAATCACAAATCAGGGGTTTGTCGAAATTGCCGCAATTGTGGCTGAGAGCACCGCTGTCAGTCTCTTAGAGGAAGGAATGTGCAGTTTCTCATCTGGGCCATGTGCGTTATTTCCTGGACCGGAGCTTCCGGTGCACAAGAACATGGCTTCTGGATATTTTGCCTGCATCATGGCCATGAATGGTATTGTCCCACCCGTCCAAATGGCTAATGGAGGCAATCCGGTTAACTGATTGGAAGCATCGTGAATTGCGTCTGAGATAGTCTCACTGAGGGGCGGTGCGCGGAATCCATCTGCTGCAGAGTCGGGAGTGAAGGACACTTCAGAACCATACGGAGGATTTTCCTCCAGAATAGACTTGACAGCTGATATTGCTGTCTGAGAGTCTACGCCTGGAGGTATTCTGAAGCTTAATTTTAGATCAGTATTAGTTCTAAGTACGTTTCCTGCATCCTGAACTGAGGGAATCCCATCAGCACCGATAATTGACAGAGTGGGTTCCCAATTCATTGAGATAATCATATCTTCAGTGGATTCAGATACTTGTCTGAGATTATCTACAGTTGGGAATTGCTTCCAAATGCTGTCTCCGACTATTTTTTCGAGTGATTCGGCTTTCTGTCTAACCTCTTCAGAGATGTCAACATGCATCTCAGGGATTAGAATTCTACCAGTAGTGGAGTCTTCCACTCTGTCTAGAAGAATTCTCTGAATCCTGAAAGAAGAGGGCACGGAGCCCCCAGAATTCCCAGAATGGATTCCCTCGTGAGAGACCTTTACTGATAGAGTACCCGAAACAAGTCCTCTGAGGGCCTCAGTCATCCAAACATGGTCATAATCTGGGCCGCCACTATCCATGACTACGATCATATCTGGATTACCAAGATGGTCGGTAAGTTCATGCAGATAAGGAGGTAAATCAAATGATCCTGACTCTTCGCAGGTCTCGATAATCATTATACATCGAGGATGTGGGATTCCCGCCTCTTGAAGAAGACGGATGGAGGTCGCACAAAGATATCCGCCATATCCATCATCAACAGAACCCCTCCCATACAGCCAAGGATCTCTCCTGACTGCTTTGAGAGGATGGAGTCCTTCGGACCACAACTCTGGCGTCGATGGCTGCTTGTCCAGATGGGAGTAGAAGATTACCTCGCCCGGTCCGGTTCCTTCTATAGTTACAATAAGCACAGGAGATAGGTCTGCGATTCTGTGTACCTCACGGGACAATCCCGCGATTTTTTGTTCGTCCAGCCAATCTCTAAAGAGACGGATTGTGGCATCTAACTCTCCTATTTCAGACCAATTTGGCTCGAAAAGAGGAGAGAGGGCCTTAATTCCGATGAGTTCAGAAAGACTAGGAAGAATTGATTCCTCCCATATCTCATCACTTCTCTGCATCAAAGTTCCCAAGTTAAGCTCCATGCCCTACACTCGGAGTGTTTACTCATGGACTCTTCGACAAGAGTGCCTCTGAAAAAGCGCAAAATTGGCATTCAGAATCATTGTCTCTATTATGTTCTCCCAAGTCAGAAAGTGGAAAATCAGAAGCAATGGACATTCTAGCAGTTCTATTTAGGGTCTCGAATAAATCGATCTCGGCACTCTCCAGCAGTTCGTCAGAGTATTCGACTAATCTTCCAGTAACTCCCACCAGTATAGCTGGAGCGAGTACCTTCCTGTATGGCAATCCTGCATTCTTTCTTTCGGATTCTAATTTTTTTAGAGCGATGTTGTAAAGCACCATTTGAAGACGATGCTTGAACAGCAACTGTGACTCAGATTCGCAAAAAGGGCCAATTGATTTTTCGCCCAATGCCCTCAATAAACCTTGATCGGAGTCGCTTTTCAGATAGTTTGCCTCTGATGTTTTTAGATCCACAGCTCTTATTGAAGGATCTCCGTTATTATCTACGGTACAGAGGACCAGATCAATTACGCCACTCATATCGATAGTAGTGGAGTCAATATCCACTAGGACATCATCCCCGTCGGGTGTCCACTTCTTTTTCTTTACAGTTTCAAACTTAGTAGGTATGGAGATGTGAAATGGCATCTCAGTCCTTAGACCCTCAATTCTAAAGCCATCTACTATTTCCCCTCTGATCATATTGCCCAATTTCCCATTTGATACCCTTTTTGCCATGATTGAAGTAATCTCCGAGAGCTTTTTTTGGTCCTCTCCGGGAGGAAGAAGCTCGTTGAACACTATTCTGTGAATTTCATCACTAGTGATTCTATCTTCTGTTTCGGTGGTCCATGAAAACGGAAGGTGAGTGCTGGGGCCTTCTATACCCGGACCTGGATTTCCAATCCCGATTTCTATAATTCTATGAAAAATATCTCCAATCATTGCAGGGTCTAAGGATGAAGATTTGGTGAATCGCTCTGTTTTTTCATTGTTTTTCAAAACTAATCCTGGCTCGATACCCGCTCTTACTTCGAGCCAATGACATCTTGGACAATCAAAGAATGAGGGTAGCTTACTAGGATTGACTCTCACTCTTGTAGAGAGGTCCCGCAGTACCGAATGCTCGTTTTGTCGTCTATTGGTTGGGGTTCTTCGTGAGGCTCTATCGATCATCTCGAGTCTCTGAATTGGGGTAATTATCGGATTTTTCCCTTTCTTGGAATCCGAAAAACAATCTGGATGGTGGAGTACTGTCATTCCTGATTTTCCTCTACCTCCAATCGAGGCATCTTCAATCAATTTTGCTGGGTTAAGTGAGATGCTACCAGTTTTTTCTAATCTTGGTTGACTATCTATATCTGATGAAAGTAGCCAGGGAGAGTTTTTCTCCCCCCTCCTCCAAGAGCCATTTCTTAATGATTCGAGCCACATTTGCCCTAACTGTGGTGCATTTTTGTCATAAGACCAGGGAATTGAAATTCCTTGACCTTCCAACCATTGTGTACCCTTTGGGGATCCTGCAATTATCAGCCTCTCTTCGGCTCTGGTTGCAGCAACATATAGCAAGCGCCTTGCCTCAGCATTCTTTCTTGCCCTATGAAGCAGAGAAACATGGTCCCACAGAGCTGACCTTGGTGGCTTTGATTCTGTAGGCCATGGATTTGGGTGTCCAGCGAACATCTCAGGACTAACAATCAGTCTACTGTAATTTTCATTCTTCATGTTGGTCTGTCTTGAAGAAAAAAGATCGGCCAGAATTACAACCTTTGCCTCTAGTCCCTTTGAACTATGAATTGTCATGACCTTGACAGCATCGCTGGGCGGGACTGTGGATGCCTTCAGAGATTCAGAATAGCTGTCTCTCAAATCTCTTAGTCTATCGGAAAGGACTATGGCGTCTCCACCCACCTCTTCTGAAAGGGTTCGGAAAATCTCAACAAATTGTTCTGCATCCTGTCTGGATACTTGATCGGGAAAAGCGACAAGGAGGTCAGAACGATCTATGGTATCTTCTAGGAGTTCAACTAATCTTGAGCTAGAGGCCAAGTCATACCATCTAGAAACTAATGACCTCTGTCTTTCATCGATACAGTGAGGAAGGAGTCCCACTAGGAGGTCATCTCCCTCCGTACAGGAGGATAGAAATTTCTGGATCTGTTCATCATTGAAACCAATTAGAGGTGAGTTGGCTACCCATA
Organism: Thermoplasmatota archaeon; assembly: GCA_036154175.1. GTDB lineage: Archaea > Thermoplasmatota > Poseidoniia > Poseidoniales > Thalassarchaeaceae > UBA36. The sequence goes on from JAYZLO010000050.1 coordinate 13,073, forward strand.
GGGCATTATGTCGAGAGTGGGGTCTGGCCACAAACTGAACAAGGGCCTCAAGAGCTCTGGCTGCCGGCCTTTCCAATAGGCCTCCCTCGTGATCTGCCTGCGCTGAGATACCAAGATCATGCAAGTTTCTAATGATGGCGTCTCTAAGTTTTACCCTTGTTGGGAGTAGAATGGCAATATCATCCGGACTAATTGGATCAGAGTGAGTGGTCTCTTTCCAAGGCCCTTCTGATGATTTGACTCTAACCTCAGACCCTTCAATGAGGCTTCTGACCCTCAATGCAATGAGCATTGCTTGTCTTTCTAGTCTATCTATTGGCCCTGGTCCAAAGGGATCAAGATATGTGGATAGATCCTGAGGGGGGTCTTCATTACTATTTGAGTCGGAGGGGCAGATCCACTCTATACACCCGGGCATTTTTCTCTTCTCTGGGAACGAATGCAGAGTCTGAGGAGACGCGTAGAAATCGCCCTTAGACAGTAATCTGTGTCTGTCAGAAAAGATGTCTTCCCACCATTCGTTCATTATGTCCAAAAGTCCTCCTTCCGATCTATAGTTCACTTTCAGGGATACCATGCCCTGTTTTCTCTCATTGACTTCATTACCAGAGGGTGCTGGAAGATCCCAATCTGTTGAGTCGAATGGAATCCATGGAGAAAGATCTCTGCCACCTCTCTCTGAGTATTCAGTAGCAGAGGCGAATGTCAACTGATGGTCGTTACGAGGATCTCGACTGTGAGTATCCCTCCTGAGTGAAGGTTTTCTGGTAAGCTCTGGAATACTAGAAAATTCATGCGTATTTATACTTCTTAGCGACTTAGCGAAATCAAGGAAACCTGTAACTTCTGCTTGTCTGAAGGCGTAGATACTCTGCTTTATATCTCCAACATAACATATTGTGGGCTCCCAAGGTGTATCTGGATTGGGCGACTCATCTTCTCTAATCTCTCTGGGGCCCCAAAGCCTCGAAAGTAATCTCCATTGAAGCGGAGAGTTATCCTGTGCCTCGTCGATTATGAATGCCCTGAACCTCCTTCTAATTTGCTTCAAAAGTAGGTATCTACTCTCTAGATCTCTTCTCATGGCGTTCAATCTATTTGCTGATTCACCAGCAATATCTCTATTTTCTTCTAAAGTTTCAATTGCTTCGAGTGCTCTAGTAATGTGGTCGTCCTTCCATGGACTGGTGACATCGATTGAATCAAGTTCTGATTGCACGGAATGATGGTAAAATGTTCTGCATATCTCGGGGCAGTTAGACAGCAGTAGATCGCCAGCAAGTCTCTCGATATCTCCGAAATCATGTACTTCTTCACGAAGTTTCAGTTTCTTCATCACACCCTGAAAACCAAGATGAAGAAGGTGAAGATCTTGAAGATTCTGAATTTCAGCCTCAATAGAGAAGTGATATTTCTTCTTGGGATAATCCATCCTCTCTGGGATATCGGTGGGCAGTGCAACTATCGGACCTTCCCAATCATCGGGAGTCTCTGGAGGAGTTGATGAGTCGAGCATTATCGCAGTTCTAACGTAATGAAGAACCATGTCCCCCACATCATCGTGCCAAATATGTTCTAAATCTGATTGCTGAGACTTTATTATCGACCTATATCTTGATTTGAGTGTCCTGTCTTTGATTTCAGCATAGCTCCTAATTCCAGATGGCCAATTATCTGATGGTAGTTTCATATTAGGAAAGAATTTCATTTTCTTAGCCATTAGGGTTGAGGGGCTAACAATGCATGTTAGAACGTGGCCCATCCAACACAACTTCTCCCATATTCCTGAAGGTGGCCCTTTTCTCTCAAGTTCATCTAATGAAGCCATGCGTGTCTCATGCATCCAACCAATCTCTGAGGGTGATTGGATGCATTCCTTGATGCAATCACATATCTTAGAAATCACGTTATGAAGCCTATCTGCCTGTTGTGATACTAGTTCTTCCTCGATAGAGGATAGGACTGTATTTATCAGTTTTTGGCGGTCTACCTTGCCTCTATCGTCCAATATCTTTCTAGAGGACTCATCTACGAAAACAGACTTTCCCACCAGGGACCTCAGAACTCTGGCAGCAGAAGTCCTCCCAGAATAGTGTCTCGCGACCCTATCTCTTGCAGAGAGAATATCGGAAGCAATTTTTGAGGGGATTCCAGCATCTACTGCATCACCAATTCTAGACCTATCGCTCGCTAGCCTCCAAATGGTTCTGAGTGCGGTCTCGACCAATAAAATCCTCGAAGAGTCTGATACATTGTCCCTAGTGATGGTATGTCCTAATTTTCCTCGATAGGGGGAAACCAGCTGGGATAGAAAGGAGTCGATGGTTCCGATAGGTGCATCCTCCAGAAGTGTTAGAAGCTGTTCAACGAATCCCTGTCCCCTAACTCTTGGATCATAGCGATGGTCGTCATCGAATCCGATGGGACCCGGTTTAATTCTGGAAATGGATCTACGAAGTCTATCTTTCATCTCATCGGCTGCCCTATTGGTAAAAGTGAGTAGGACCACCTCAGCAGGCAAAAGACCGTTCCAATCTTCGAGTTTTATACGATCTGATAAGGGTGCGGAAACCAATCCCCCTTCAGTACTAGATGGTCTGGCAGGTTTTGGAAGAAGTCTCGTTGCTCTCTGATCTGAGCATAAATAGTGCTCAATCACCCTATCAACGATTGTACTGGTCTTTCCTGTCCCAGCACCTGCATCAACTACGATATGCGAGTCTAGATTGAGTGCTAGACGCTGTGCAGTGTTTAGTCGTATCACAGGGGCCCCTCCATTCTAACATTGCATGTCTCTCTTACAGGACAGTATCCACAAGTTCTGGCTGAAGGAGTAGGGTGAACTCTCCCATAAGCAGCATTCGAAGAGACCTTTAGCGCTACAGAGAGTCTTTGAGCGAGCCAAGCTCTGAAATTATCGCTCTGTATTTTTCCATTTTCATCCGGAAATCTGTGAGACTCCGAAGTAATATTCGTGACTGTGCCGATTTTTTTCTCAGCATTACATTTTGAGTACTCTGAAGAGACCTCGATAAAGTGTTGAGAGTTATGTCCAATTACTGAAATACCGGCTCCGAGTACCAAGTCTCCTGGATGGGTCAACTCCCATGCTCTAGCATAAATCGCGAGTTGCAGCTCTTCTAGAAGGCCGTCGTAATGTCGATTCCTCGGAGTAGTAGTCTCGGACGTCTTCAGATCCCTAATTGCTACTATTCTCTTAGGTCTCCATCCTGATCCTAGAATTCTAATTGGGGCCACGGTGTTGTCCCCATCTTTATCCTCCCATTTATCGGTTTTCAAGTTATGAGGAAGTAGGTCGACTCTGTCTATCCAACCCTTGACCTTGATTGGGTCATATTCTATTCCTCCAGAAAGCTCGGGAGGGAGGGAGATTTCCACACTTCCTGAGTCTTGATTTCGTATCATCCATTCTATCGAAACTGGAACGGAATCGCTTAATTCTAGTTCTGCCAATACTATTTGTCCAATCCTACCAGCTGGAGGAATTGGGCGTGGGTCTGCAAGCCAACTACTCCATTCACCCTTATTCATCCCAGTCAATGACCTAAGCCTCTGAGTTGAGACAGCGTCTGTCCTCTCGAGCCATGGGGCTCTGGAATCGAGAGCTTCTAGGGCTATCTTCATTATTTCAGCTGAATCTAAACCAGATCTTGAGAGGTTGATATGGCCTAAATCATCTTTTATATTTCTCTCCGTGCTTGTTTTGAAATCCAATGTATAAGCAATGATGTCATGATGGACATTGTGAAGTAGGTCGCCATATGTCCTGTTATCTAGGTCGTCTCCCTGAAGTTCTTCCCTTTCTGTTCTCAATTCTTTAGATTGCCACCCCATCCTTGGACACTTCAACCAGGCTTGTAGCCTGGTTGGTGACCAAACGGAGATTTCCTGTTTAGATTTTGCAGAATGGCCATGTCTGGAATCACTAACTAGATTCCCCGTTGGGGTGGGAGAAAGTGGTCTTGGATCTATTGAAGTAGTCTTTCTTCCGTCCAATATCGCCCCTATCACTGGCCATCGTTTGTTTATTCTAGGGGGTTTGATGCCCTCTGGAGTCTTTCCATGAAATCTTAGATTCTCGATTGACAAGAGCTGGCTGTTCGTGTCATTAGGAAGGTAGCCATCTTCTTCTGGAATAGTTGGCTGCCTCCTCTCACGGTCTCTCTGAATTTGCGAATCAATTGGAATCGAAATAGCACTGGGATTTATCGGAGGATATCGTGGAGCCTTGCCTTCCCTAATTTGTAAACCATCATCTTGCCTAGATGCTCTTGGAGAGTAATTTAGTCGAGTATAGTCGAATAGAGATCCTATGTTACCCTTTTCGTTTTCTTTCCTTATCCATTCTCTTATCGGGGCAGATGGAGGGGATGTTTCATCATTACTAGAATCCAGAATGATCACCTCAGGAGATGCATTCAAGATGTGTTGAAGCTGGTGTCTTGCATCTCTAATAGGTCCGTCAGGTCTTAAAATCCCCAATGTATGTCTTTCTTCGTCACCTACGTATGGAATCTTAGGAACTCTCAGATCCCAAGAAGAGCTGGAAACATTAGCCAGAATTATCATATCTGAAGTACAGCCCAGAGTTTCTTCTGGACTGAGCAAAGAGACGTTGCCAGAGTAATTTGGACCGCCCGAAGGAGCCACCGATCGCCTAACTAGTGTGGTAAACTCTTCAACCCATTCCGAGCCCGCAATTGGAATGCTATGACCTGATATTCGTTGCATTTGTCTAAGTCTCTTCCTATCCCCCATTAATGTCTGAATTGCTGCTACAGGAGATAGTCCGCTACCGCTGTAATGTTGCATTTCAGAATCTAAATCGATCAGAGATATTGTGCTTTCGAGCCATTCATCCCCGTTGGAAGCGAAATCCTGTAACGGGAGTATCGCGCCTGTTTGACATCCTTTTGGTTTTTGCAATGCTTGTATAAATTCTCTATCTGGACCACGTAGAATAGGCCAAAGAGAGTGCATTAGGCAGAGGATCCACCATTGAGTTGATTCTGTTTTTATCCCGTCTCTCTCATCGAGGGGAGGGCGGGAGAGGGCTTCTATCCACTTCGAAATCGCCCCCGGACCACCTAGAACATGTGCATTTCTAGCTAATTTTGTTAGTATGTCCGGATCTGGTGATGGAATTATTGAAGAATCCGAAGGATGAATTAATGGGTTTTCGAATGGGATTATCGAGGTCTGAAGTGACAGAGCTCTTAGATTGGCCAGAGAGAATGAGTTTGGGCCATGAGCTAGATTTGCCAGACTTAGGAGCCAATGGCATATAGGGTGAGACAAGGTAGTTTGCCTTTTTCTCTCCAAACCTACTCCAATTCCTCCAAGCATCTGCTCCCATTTGAGTCTGTTTTTTTCTAAAGCAGGGTCTACAATGATTATTTCAGCATCTCCCTGATTCAGTCTATCTAATGTCAGTCTGACTGCAGCTTCTATTGAGTGCTTTTCTCTCCTAAGAAGGACTCTTTTTACCTCAACTAACTCATTTTTTTCTGTATTTCTTTTACTTGGGACCCATCTTGGAAGATTCTGCGGCTCTTTAATTGGATACTGGTCGAGTAGAAGGAGTCCATGGTGCCCTAGGCGATAGTTGCCAGGGTATGTAAGCTGGTGAATTGGTCGATGCTTGGAAAGAGAGAGTAATATCTCTACATGCGAGCGAGACATTGCTGGTGAGTGATCGAGCATGATGATTCCGTCTACGTCTGATATTGTGAATGGCGTATCTCCTGTTTCCAACTCTTCGATTATTCTCTCAATCGCCATATCAGGATGAGTGAATCGCAACTTTTTTTCTAGTCGCCGAATTACTTTCCTAAATGTCGGAATTCCAGGTCCATCCCACCGGTTAGCAACTAAATCTCTTGATAGTTGACGATGAAGTAAGGCCAATGCCTCGGTCTTCCCCTTCCCCCATTCCATTTCAGGAAGCGGATTAATGAGGGGGAACCCAAGCTTCGATGCTTCGGCCTTACACTCGCTGTGGATTATTTCCATTAGTGGACCGTCATTTGGTATTGCCCTAGGGAGCCTGAGGTCGGCTAAAAGAGACGAAATCAGAGACTCGATCGTATGATGCAGAGTCCGATCAATCGCCCCACTGAGTTCTATTGATGATAGTGTTTGAATCCTTGATTTTTCTGAGGGATATATGACCAGAATGCGGCCAAATAAATTGAAATCTGGGTTTTGAAATCCTAATGTTTGTTCCTTTATGTAATCTCTAAGCCACTCTGGCATTTGCCCCTCTGAAACCTCCTCACTGGTTACATTATGGTCCCCTGTTGCCAAAGTGTCATCTCCGAGCTTTTTGCGTGCTCGACGGTGGTTATTCAACCCATTGATGACAATTGGTCTTGTTCAAACGAATACTTGTGTCTTCTTGGCACGAGAGCAGCTAGCATTATCAATAGTGCAGATACTGCTGGAGCCGGTAATGAAGAATTGGATTTTTCTTGTAGAGATGACCAATCCAAGATCAGAATAACTGACATGTCATCTCCATCCCATGGAGTAGGAGGTATGACTTGTATCGATTCCTTTATCGAAGAATTTTGATATGCCTCAGAATTTAATTTCACTGCTTTGTGAAGAACATGACTATAGTTTTCCTTTCCATTACTGCCCTCTGGGAAATATGCAGTTTCTTCAACGAACAAAAGCCATCCCACTACATTGCAAGTTCCATCGGGCCACCAAAGATCATACCCCCAAGACACATTATAGACTGGAGATTCGTTTGCTAGGCTGGTTCTTTCTGCTTCAAGTATTAGGGATCCGTTTTGTGAAAACGGATGTGACGAACCCAATGACAAAGCTGTGGAGTAGTCAGTTTCCAAACTGTTTGAATTAGTACTAATTCCAGTATACATCCTTTCACCGTCAAATACATTTGATGGGGCTATTCTCTCCATTCCACTAGAATAAGAGGTCTCACTAGAGAGAGTTGAGCCTCTTCCATACACCTCAACCCATCTTTCATCAGTAGAATTGCTACCAAATGGATCAAGCGTTTCAAACCAGAATCTATGATAGTGGATTCGAGTAACGTCAGAGTCTCCGATTGCCTCATCCAAAGCTTTCTCGGTCTTGACACAGTTTGTACACCAAGTTGCAGTATATACTTCTACAAGGCTTGGTAATTCCGAGATCTGGGAGCTTTCCGAACTTTGAGTAGAGGTATTTGTTAAATCTATAGATATTCCACCGATAGTTCCCCCGGGGATCGGTGAGATTCTTGCATCATCCCACAGTGTATCGCTAGCTGAAGAAGCTGGGATTGGTAAAAAAATAACAATAGTGAGAACTAATGCCGCAATCTTCCTCATGATTGTTCGAGATGGGCGGGTTATTGAACGCTTGCGGAATATTGTGAGGCTTCGAATGCATCTATTGCCCTGTCTACATCACTTTCTGTAATATGTAGGTGAACCACGGCCCTGATTACTGAGTTCGTTTCATCTAAGACATCTATGCCACGTTTAGCCAGTCTATCCCTCATCTCCTTCGCACCGACTTCTAAGCAATCGACATACACCATATTTGATTGGACACTTCCCAAATCCACAGAGAAGTTAGTCATCTCACTTATTGCCTCAGCTAGCCTTCTGGCTCTGGAATGATCCTCTGATAATCGCTCGATATTGTTCTCCATGGCGTAAAGGCCCGCTGCGGCTAGGATTCCTGACTGCCTCATTCCCCCTCCTAACATCTTCCTCCACCTATGGGATTCGGAAATTGTCTCATAATCTCCAACAAGGACAGAACCCACAGGAGCACCCAGACCCTTCGAGAGACAAACAGAAACAGTATCGAAGTCTCTCACCATCCTAGCAGGATCTGTGCCGCTACCAACTGCTGCATTGAACATACGCGCACCATCTAGGTGGACGCGGCAGTCATTTAGCCGGGAAACTTCGCAAATTTCATCTAGAGTTTGCTGATCATAGATTGTGCCCCCTCCTACGTTTGCGGTATTCTCGACACATACCAAGTTGCAATCGGGATAATGAGAGTCACTTCCTTCTGACTTCCTGATCGCATTTTGGACCCCTTCAGCGGACATTTGCCCCCATGGTCCTTCTACCAATGAGATCGAGCATCCAGCTAATGCAGCATATCCTCCAGATTCATACAAATATATGTGGCTTTTTTTGTGGGCAACGATCTCATCGCCATGTCTCGTCTGTGCTTTGATTGCTACCGTGTTAGACATGGTACCAGACGGGACGAAAAGTGCTGCTTGTTTGTCCAACATCCTTGCTAATCTATTCTGCAGCTCGATTACAGTGGGATCGTCACCTAAAACATCGTCGCCTACACTAGCCGATGCCATGGCTTCCATCATATCAGGAGTGGGTTGGGTGATTGTATCGCTTCGCAGGTCTACTCTGTCTCCGGGGTAGTGCCTCATGTAAGGCCGGCAGTAATTTCTCAAATAACTGGTACTATTAGCAGACTATCTCCTCCTTCTGAGGTCTTCAGAGTACATGTAGGCCTTTCCTCGGCCTCCTGCACCTTTTTTCTTCTTGTTTGCGATGTATAGCGCTGCCATCGTTCCTAGTACTATTGCTGGTACGCCGAACATAAGAATAGTCAACCACAAAGGCCTCTGAATTTTTTCGCAAGCTGTCTGACCAGTCAATTCTTGTTCATAACCAGATGGACACTTCATCTGCTCAACAGCACCTGCCTCCTCCACGAAATGGCCCGGATCAGATGGTTGACAAACCGTAGAAGATGGGGAAGACTGGAAGGAACCGGGTTGACACGGAGACTGAGAAGTCGATCCTGATGATGGGACAAAATTTCCAGGATCGGCCGGGAGGCATTCCTCTTGGCCTTCTTCTGGTTGAAAGTTGCCTGGACGACAGCTTGTCTGCGAAAGCGCGCCTTCCTGGGGAACATGGTGACCAGGCATAGCCTGATTGCAAGAGCTCTGTCCCCCATAAGATTGGAACTCGCCTTTTGAGCAGGGTGTCTGCGAGGATGCCCCCCCTTCAGGAACAAAACTACCTGGGGACGCAAGTTCACAATCCGTTTCTCCCGGTGAGTCGGAAAAGGTACCTGGTTCGCAAGGAGTTTGTGAAGTAGCTCCAGATTGGTTAACAAAATTTCCTGGAGAAGACTGTATGCAAGAGTTCTGATTTTCCGGTTTGTATGTGCCAGGGGAGCATGGGATGGTAGAGGTGCCATCAGGGCTGGCTATCTCCCCTGGTGGAGAATCTAAGCAACCCTCATTTCCTGCTTCTCCCTGAAACTGGCCCTCAGGACATGGTATCTGTCCTACCGCCCCATCCAAATCTACGTAGTGTCCGGGTTCAGCGTCAATACACTCACCATTTCCTGGGTTTGGCTGGTATGTACCTGGTGAGCAGGGAGATTGCGAGGTTGCACCATCCAATGAGTAGTTTCCGGGATCTGCCTGTAGGCATGAGGCTTGGCCAGCCAGAGGTTGGTAGTTACCAGAATGACAGGGGGTCTGGCTTACAGATGCCTCTGAGTCTGTGTAGTTTCCAGGTGATGCGAGTAGACATTCGCCCTGTCCTGATGAGGGTTGATATGCTCCTGGCTGACAAGGATATTGCGCTTCCTGCTGTACCCCGCTGACGAAATATCCGGGTGATGCTTCTGTACATTGGGATTGGCCGGTTTGTGATGAGAAGGTACCTTGTTGGCACTGTTCTTGTGAAGTTGAGCCTTGATTGGGTGCTTGAAAGCCTATTTCTACCTCTAAACATGTTATTTGCCCAGCAAGATTTTGATAGGTTCCTGGGTCGCATGCTGTCTGATTTCCGGCTGCTCCACCTGAAACGAAGTGTCCTGGGGAAGCTTCTACGCATATTGTTGAACTAGCCTGATTTTGATAGCTCCCCGGAGAGCATGCAACTTGTCGAGTAGCTCCCGATTCTGGCACGAAATATCCAATTGATGCTGGCAAACAAGTGTCCTCGCCATAGTTTGGTTGGAATGTTCCGGGTGAGCATTCTGTCTGATTGGTCCAAGACTCACCACCAACGAAGTGACCCGGAGTAGCAAGTATGCAGGAGTCTTGGCCTGTGAGGGGCTGAAATTGTCCAGGCTCACATGGAATTTGGGCATAAGGTGGGTTTCCATCACTGAAATATCCAGGATTTGTATCCAGACAGGTTCCGTTTGTTGAGTAAGTTCCTGCTGGGCAACCATTTGGAAAGGAGTCGAATATGGAAATTACTCCGTCACCATCGTGATCACGCTCAGTAAGCATAGCATGCTCATTCGGGCCTAGATCAACAAACGAAGGGGAGATTCCAACTAGTCCTTCGCCAATTCCAAGTTGGCCCTCTGAGTTGTCCCCCCAACAGTAAACAGATGCATTGGACAAAATCGCACAAGTATGCTGGTTACCTGCAGAAATTGTGGAAACCACTGAGCCTTCTGGCATAGAAACCCGCGAAGGGGTGCTTCTGTCAGTTGTAGACTCATCTCCAAGTTGCCCCAATTCATTACTCCCCCAACAGAATGCGTCACCATTGTCCAGAATGGCACATGCATGATATTGGCCTACGGATATAGATACAGCTACTCTTCCTACAGGTAAAATTGCGTATCTCGATACAGTCGAAGAGTAGTTAGTAAGTGTACCATCCCCAAACTGTCCTACGTCATTTCTCCCCCAACAAAGCACGCTTCCGTTATCCAATATCCCACATGTAGTCTGGAAACCAACGTCTATGGCAACTAACCGTCGACTCTGAGGAACCAATGAAATCAGAGTAGGTGATGACCTGTTTTCGGTGGTCCCATCGCCGAGCTGTGCACCTTGGTTATCCCCCCAGCACATTCCATCTCCGTTATCCAGTATCGCACACCCGTAGTCATGCCCATATACTACAGAAATAGCTGTTCGATTCGGAGGGAGGTCAATTTGTTGAGGAATTGCGATGTTTCCTTGGCTGGTGTTACCAATCCCTACCTGTCCTTGGGGATCGTTGTCCCCCCAACACCAAAGAGAATAGTCATCCATGATTGCGCACGAAGTATGCAAACCAGCAGCCGATTGGATTGCGGTAAGCCCATTCGGCATTGTTGTAGGAAATGGTGTTGAGTGCCATCCTCCGGAGACATTGTGTCCGACCTGACCATTCCAATCGTTGCCCCAGCATTTCAATGAATAGTCCGCCATTACCGCGCAAGAGTGATGCCCATAAGATGCAGTCTCAATGGCACTAGAGTTTCCTTGCTCGTCATCAAGCAATACCTCGGCGGGAGTGAATGAATTTCCATTTATCTGTCCATCTCCCAGATAACCGGTACTTGGCGATTCTCCTCTCTGACCCCAGCACTTCATCGTATTATCAGATATTATTACGCATGTGTATGAGTATGACGCAGTAATTGTTGATTGGGAATATATCGAACCGATTGTGGATCCAGGATAATTCATAGATTCCGAGGTGAATTGTGCATTGTTGTGTTTCAATTCCGATTGACTATCTCCATGTATCGAATAAGATGAAGATAGTCCGACTAGTAATATTGCTAATATGAACGGCAACGTCCTATTTCCGGCTCGGTTTTCTTTCATGTCCCCTGACATTGATTCAGTGTAATAACCGTTTTTCGCATTCGCACTAGTCTACTCTAGTGGTTTGACGGTGAAACTCATTTGTAGGTTATGCGACCGAGGGGCCATGTCAGAGCCAAGAGGTTCGTCTGGAGATATCGAAAGCAATGAGTCCATGGAGGTTGATTCGTTCCTTTCTGACAACTGCCCTCCAATGGGGATTTACGAAACTCTCTACGCATTCAGAGATGCCTTCGGGAGTTTCATGGGGTCTGAAGGCACTCATCCTTGGTCGCAAGGATTCCCGCTTACTACGCAATTAGAAATGTTTGATGGGCCTCCCCTTCCAGATGGGATTGAGGTGACCTGGGAAGACAGGTTCTATCCCAAGGCATGGGGTCATCCGCAATTACGCAAGGCAATTTCTGATTACTATAACTCCCAATATGGCTCCAATGTTTCCTCGGAAAATGTAATGGTTTTTGCTGGAGGACGGCCTGGAATATATACTGTACTGGCTTATCTGAAAGAGCACGTACAAGTAAGGATCGGGAACATTGAGTGGCCAGCATACCTAGACATTATGGAACAAACAAAGACGAGTTTTCAAGTCGTTCCATTCACTAAGGAAAATAATTTTCACCCAAAAAATTCTGAGTACTTCGACAGATCGGGACTCAATGCCAAGACCCGTTTGATGCCTGTAATTTCGAATCCTCAGAATCCATCTGGTCAGACACGTTCGGGAGAAGAGCTCAGGGAGCTCATAGAGATGGCAGAAAGAGACGGAAACGGGATCCTCCTTGACGAAGCTTACGAGATGTTTCATTCTCCTTCGATCAGTGGAATCGAATACGTACAGGATTTGGACAATAGCAATGTGTTCCTTGCTGGAGCATGCACTAAGGGGCTTCAATGTCCTGGAATCAGAATCGGTTGGATTGTTGCGAGCAAGAAAAATATTGAGACTATGTCAAACTACTCAAGCTTCGGAATGGGTGGAGTTAGTCACCCTTCTCAACTATACGCTGTGAAGCTATTGGAGCCTGCTCGAGTAAAAAGGGCTAGGAAGGCTGTTGAAAGACACTATAACTGGCAGAGGGAGAGGTATGGCAAGGCATTCGAGGCTATGGGTCTTGGAGTTTATACTGGAAATGGTGGATTCTACCACTGGCTAGAATTACCCCCCGGAATGAATAGCGCTGAGTTAAACCGACGGTTATTCAAGCGCGGCGCCGCAATATTGAGTGCCTCAGATTGTGATATGGCAAGACCTCACTCGAAAGATCCGTCATATGAAACTCCATATTCTCGGTTCTTTCGTTTCTCTTTCGGTCCTTTATTGCCAGAGACCTTTGATTCGGATATACAAATATTCTCAGAGGTTCTAGATGAGTACAAATCTGATTTGGAACTTGACAGTTCTACATGAAGAAAAATACTAAAATTGTCAAATCCTTAAATGTTGGATTTGCTCCCAAAGTATCGTGGGGACGGAAATCACGGCTGAGCAGGCAGCGAAGCTTGCCAAAGCAACTTATATGCAATTTCTTGAAGAGCCCGAGCGTTCTAAGCAGATTGAGAATATTCCTAAGCTAGTAAAGAAGTTCAAAGGCGACTACGAAACCATGATCAAGGCTTTGCAAAAGAAGTACGGTAAGATTACTTCGAAAAAATCAGAGTCGGAGCCGGAGCCGGAGCCGGAGCCGGAGCCGGAGCCGGAGCCGGAGCCGGAGCCTGAGCCTGAGCCTGAGCCCAAGGCTAAGAAGAAGTCAAAGAAGGTCGAGCAAGCTGATCCAGCTGAGGCGAAAGCAAAGGAAGCTGAGGCGAAAGCAGCCGCTGCAGCTGCTCAGGCGGAATTGAAGGCTGCGAAGAAGGAGCAGGCAGCGAAGGGAAAGGCGGCTGCTAAAGAAGCCAAGGCAGTCGCAAAGGCTGAAGTTGAAGCGAAAAAGGCTGAAGCAGGAAGGAAAGCAGCTGAAAAGCAGGCTGAAGCGGCCAAGAAGGCACTAGAGGAAGTGAAGTCATCATCTAAATTATCTCCTGATGAATTAAAGGAAAGAGAGGCTGAACTAAAGCAGAAGGCGAAAGAAGAAGGTGAAGCTGCTAAGGAAGCAGGTAAGGCTGCGAAGGAAGCAATGGCTGAGGCTAAGAAGCTCGGTGCAGAGGTAGCCAAGGAGGGTAAGGCGGCTGCCAAGGCTGAGGCAGAATTAAAGAAGGCAGAAATGGAGAAGAAGGTCGCTGAGAAGCAAATCAAGGCTTCCGGTAAAGCTAAGTCCAAAGCAGAAGAACAACTTGAGGAATTCCGTGCTAAGAGGGAAGCTGCAGAAGCAAAGATGGAAACTACGATGGCAAAGAAGCAGGAAGCTCTAGAGGCTTCCAAGGCAGGGGCCGAAGAAGCAAAAGGGGCCCTTGAGGATGTTAAGTCCCAGATGAAAGACGAAATGAAAGCAGCTAAATCTCTCGAGAAGGAAGTCAAAGCCAAGCAGAAAGAGATTGCCAGAGTTGAGGAGGAAGCTAAGAAGGCGGAAGCTGAGAAACTGAAGGTTGAGCAGGAGATCGAGGAAAGTCACAAATTCAAAACGGAAACTGCGAGGAAAGCTGAGGAAGTAGAGAAGGATATCGAAAAGATCCAGAGTGAGATGAAGGGCAAAGAAGAGGCGTTGGTGGGCGTAGAAACTGAGGCAATGAAGGCAGAAAGATTGGCTGCTGAGGCGGATTTGAAATTGAAAGCGAATATTTTGGATAGAGAAGAGTTGATTCTCGAAAGGGTTGGTCTAAAGGCTGTTCAAGTCAATTGGGCTCAAATCGGTGAAGCTGAGGATGAGAGGCCTGATGATCTCACAAGGATTCAAGGATTAGATGATTTTAGCCAAAGGAAGCTGAATGTCCTGGGGATACACACTTACGGTCAAATCGCCAAGATGGATCCTGTGACCGCAGAAGTAGTCAATGACGCACTCGAGTTTACACCGGGGAGAGTTGCTAAGATGATGTGGGCCCAGCAAGCAATGCAACTAATTGCAGAACGCGGGCATTAACTCACTCTACCGGCGAGTATATCTTGAAATCACTCAGTGGTGGAGTATACACATGCAAGTTGATTAGATTTGAATCTTCATCATTCGAGACTCTGTGAATATCTGGCTCTTCCGCAGCGCAAACCTCTCCCGGAAGGTATCGTCTTTGAGAAATCGCGGTCGCTAACCCTTCTTTATTGGCCTCGTAAACTGTCTCTGTAGAGACTCCTGACACTATGAGAAAGGCGCAGTCGCTTCCTACGTGATCATGGATGGGGGTATCTTGGCCTGGTTTCCAACAAATTGCTACAAGCTCGTAGTGGTCTGTCTTCTTTATCACGTTCCTCTGATACTGTCCTTGGGAGTATCCTATACAATCCTCAAGAGCTTCAACATTAATTTCCAGATTTGAGAGTCTGGAATCTAATTCATCTAAACCTGGTCTTCTATCTATCCCATCTAGCCAAGAAGTTAGTCTTCGGATTCCGTCACATTTAGAGAATAGTTCAGAACGAGTTTCTTCAGATAGTGGTACTTGGGTAGCCACGTCCACTCGAACGAGTATTTGCTCAAGACTCTTATGCAGGCGGTTGTGTTTTTTTGATTAGTTTGGTCCAAGCATCTCCTCTGGCCTTACCCAAAGATCAAACTCTTCGTCGTTAAGCAATTCCAACTGAGTCGCACTCTGGCGAAGAGTGATTCCATTTTCATGCGCATGCTTGGCAATTTTGGCTGCATTATCATATCCGATGTGAGGATTAAGAGATGTAACAAGCATCAGAGAATTCTCCAAATGTTCAGAAATCTTATCTTGATTGGCCTCAATTCCCGAAATACACTTTTCAGAAAACGAAATGCAAGAGTCTGAAAGAAGCCTGATGCTATGAAGGAGGTTGTGAATCATCATTGGCTTGAACACATTTAGTTCGAAGTTTCCTTGGCTCCCTCCAACAGAAATTGCCATATGATTCCCCATTACTTGACAGCAAACCATTGTCATTGCCTCTGACTGGGTTGGATTTACCTTTCCGGGCATGATACTGGATCCTGGCTCATTTGCTGGAAGAGTTAATTCTCCAAAACCACATCGAGGCCCTGACCCCAGCCATCGTATATCATTGGCGATTTTCATCAGTGATCCTGCTAGAGTATTAAGAGAGCCAGAAGCCGCAACAATTGCATCATGCGCAGCTAGTTGGGCAAACTTATTTTCTGCGCTTGAAAAGGACAAGTCTGTCTTTTTGGCTATTTTATCGGCAACTAGATTGGCAAATTCTGGATGAGTGTTTAATCCAGTGCCTACAGCAGTACCGCCCAAAGCCAACTCAAATAAATCTGACATTGCCGATTGTATACGAATCTGGTTTGATTCAAGCATTGAAACGTACGCGCCAAATTCCTGACCAAGGGTAAGGGGTACTGCATCCATCAGATGTGTTCTACCAATTTTCACGATTCCACGGAATTCCTCAGATTTCCTTGATAGCTCAATGCGAAGTTTTTCGATTGAGGGAATTAACCTATGATGTATCTCCTCCGCTGCTGCAATGTGCATTGCAGTTGGAAAGGTGTCATTACTTGACTGACCCCGATTAACGTGATCATTTGGATGAACTGGTGATTTGCTTCCTAGCTTCCCTCCTGCAATCTCAATTGCCCTATTTGCAATTACTTCGTTAGCATTCATATTTGTTTGCGTTCCTGATCCTGTTTGCCATATTCTCAGAGGGAAATGTGCATCTAACTCTCCTGAGATTACCTCATCGCATGCCTTGGAGACTAGAGATCCTATCTTTTTGTCTAGCGTCTTCAATTCCACGTTTGTTTCTGCCGCCGCTTGTTTCAATATTCCAAAGGCTCTAATTACAGGCCTAGGCATTCTATCTTCACCTATATCGAAATTAATCAGTGACCTAGCAGTCTGAGCACCATAATATCTCTCTGCAGGAACCTCAATATTTCCCATGGTATCAACTTCTAAGCGCACTTTACCAGAAGGTCCCTTAGGAGACCTAGTTTCCTTTTTCTGGCTAAGATCTTGAATTTTTGAGGCTCCTGACATCGAGCTCTCTATCATCCCTGCGATGGTTGCTGATCTCCCATATTTTTTTCCCTTACCAACTCTAGCATCTAATCTTCTAGCTAAGTCCTCTGGTAAACTTACTGTAATTATTCTGCGATCGCCAACACGGTGCTTGCCCATATTTCTTCTATTAATTAGTTATTAATAAATTTTATTAACGTGTTATATTCTTTCAACTTTGATTATTTTCTGCGGATTGGAAGGACGATCGCCAGGAAGAGTGTCTGACGACTCAATCGCTCTTACGGCTTCCATACCCTTGGCAACCTCTCCAAAAACCGCATGTCGTCCGTCGAGCCACGGAGTAGGCACTGTAGTAAGGAAAAACTGTGAGCCCCCAG
Organism: Thermoplasmatota archaeon; assembly: GCA_036154175.1. Lineage (GTDB taxonomy): Archaea > Thermoplasmatota > Poseidoniia > Poseidoniales > Thalassarchaeaceae > UBA36. Next base: position 30,095 of record JAYZLO010000050.1, read on the forward strand.
TATTCGGGCCAGCATTTGCCATTGAGAAAATACCGGGTTTATCATGTCTTTTTGCTAAAGCAGCTTTTTCACATGGAATCTTCCATCCTGGACCTCCAGTTCCGCATCTCCCATTTTGCGGATCACTAGAATGCGGGCATCCTCCTTGAATCATAAAATCCTTAATTACTCTATGAAAATGTAATCCATCGTAAAATCCATCATCTACTAATCTGAGGAAGTTTTCGGTGGTTTCTGGGCAATCTTCAGTGTAAAGATTGATGTCAATTTCTCCGGCGCTTGTAGTCATCCTAACATATGTCATAATCGCTATGGGTGGTTGAGAGTTCAATATGGTATGCATCCTAAGCTATGGTTGATCCTGGTAGTATACCTTCTGGAAGTTCCAAAAGTCTCACAGTACCATCTGGTTCCAGTGCCCCGAGAACTAGGAACTGCGATACGAAACCTGTTGGAAGGGTCTTTTCACCCAGATTTATTGCGGCTACAACTGTCCTGCCAATTAAATTGGCCCTTGAGTAGTTGGTTATCTGCGCTGAGCTCCAGAGCTTACCAATTACCGGTCCGAAGTCAACTCTAATCTTATACGAAGGTTTTCTCATCTCGGGAAACTCTTGAACATCATCAATAATTCCCGAACGCATGTCCACAGAGAAGAATTCACCTATCCCAATGTACTCCTTTTTCTCTAGTTTTTTTGGATGATAAGGTTGTTTTTCGGCATCAATTTCGTGCTGACCCATTATCTCATCCCGCAATTTCTGATTTCAGTGTTAGAGGGATTAGGGGTATACCTGAATTATCAAAAGCTTCTAACCCTCCTTCTTCTCTATCTAGTATTGTTATGCAAGCGACAACAATACATCCCATTTCAGAAAGCATATCTGCTGCCTTCAGAGCTGATCCGCCTGTGGTGGTTACATCTTCCAAGAGAACAATTCTATCACCCCTGTTAAGGCTTGAACCTTCTATTCCCGGTGGGTTTCCGGTCTTACGTCCACCTCTCCCTTTCGGCTCCTTTCTAACAATAAATCCGCGGAGAGAGGACCCTCTGCCAGCCTTTGCTATAGATATTCCAGTAAGGGGGACTGCTCCGAGTTCGAGGCCCCCCACTGCATCTATATCTGAGATATTATCTAACTCAAAGTGTATTAACACTCCAAGCAAATGAGCGCACTCTGGGTCCATCATTACTGGTTTCATGTCAAAGAAATGCTTACTTTTTCTTCCACTTGCAAGTACAAAGTGTTCTTCTTCGGAGAAAAGATATGCTAGTTGTCTGATCTTATCGATCAAACGCGATCTCGCTTCATCGACAGATGTTGATGTCATGCTATCTTTCACGGGCTGGAGGAAGTGGCATGAATATTGCCTTGTAAAAACGACTATTTGTCAAATTAAACAGTGAATGTTCTTGGACGGTCTAGCAGGAGTAGGGTCTACTATGCGGAGGTGGGACATTGGAAATTGGTGCCAGAATAGAAGAAATGGATATTGACAGACTTTCCAAAGAGAAAGATGCCTATCAGGTCTGGCTCGATAATAGAATAGAGGAGGCTTATACGATAGCCAGCGAGGCTAAATCAAAGGGTCTTGACTTTGCAGAGACAATTGAAATCCCCAGAGCAGCTGATTTAGCGAGTAGGACAGAGAAGCTTCTGGAGGATCCTTATCTATATCCTGATCCGGAAAGAAAGGAGGGGTCGGCACTAAGAATTGAGTCCCCTCTAAGGGAGCTGTTACTCACACACGATAGAGAGACTGCAGCAATAATGATTGCAATTTCTGTGACAAAGGAAATGCATAACAAAACTGGAGACAAGCGGAGAGCAATAGATTCGGGACTTCGAGTAGGTCTTGCGGTACTAACAGAAGCGGTACTTGTTGCGCCCTTAGATGGGATTGGCGAAGTAAGACTGCTGAATAATGAAGATGGTTCAGAGTTCCTCTCAATAGACTTCTGCGGACCGATAAGAGCAGCTGGAGGTACTGCTCAGGCAATGGGAGTTCTCATTGGAGACATACTTAGACGTGAAATGGGAGTTAGCAGATACACCCCCACTGTTCCAGAAGTTGAAAGGGTCAAGGAAGAGTTCGGCCTATACAGGGCCAACCTACAGTACAAGCCACCTCCAGAAGAGACCGAGTTGATTGTCAATGCATGCCCTGTTATGATTAACGGAGAAGAGACCGAGAGGATGGAATGTGCTGGATACAAGGAAGTCAGGAATATAGTGAATGAGAATGGAACTTTCAGGACCAGAGTCAGAGGGGGGGTAATGTTAGTTATCGGGGAGGGTCTTTGTCTCAAGGCTCCTAAGATTAGGAGCCATACTGAAAGACTCAAGGTACCGGGTTGGGATTTCATTTCTAGATTCGCAGATAAACAGAAGAGCTCCGGCTCAGAAGGAACTGGAGACAAAGCAAGTAGGATAATTCCGAAAGAGGATCGATACATGGGAGACGTTATCGCAGGAAGGCCGGTCTTCGGAGAGCCTAGGGAACCTGGGGGTTTTAGGCTCAGATATGGAAGAAGCAGGGCGACTGGTCTTGCAGCTGCTGGGTTAAATCCAGTCACCATGGAAGCAATGGGAGGTTTTCTTTCTGTAGGCACTCAGATGAAAATTGAGGGTCCGGGAAAGGCCTGCGCCGTCACTCCTTGTATAGAAATCGAAGGTCCGACAGTTCTACTGAGGAATGGCGATTTAAGAAAAATTGGAACAAAGAAGGAGTGGAAAGAAGTGGAAGGGGACCTTGATTCGATTTGGGATTCTGGGGAAATACTACTTGGCTTTGGCGAATTTCTGGAGAACAACAAGAGTTTGGTTCCATCTTCGTACTCTATTGACTGGTGGGCTGCTGATGTTGCTGATTCTATAGACAGTCAAGAAAAGATTCGGGCTTTCTCCGATATTGTTGAAATTCCAGTAGCAGATTTGCCTCTCGGAATGCCTTTCAACGGGGCCATTAATCGAGGAGGTGAGGATTCGCTGGAGAGATCCTGGAGGATGAGGGATTGGGTTTCTTTCCTTAAGGATCTCGAATTGAATTGGCCTCAAATCAAAAAAATTTGTGAGAGATTTGGAGCCGCGGTACCTCCTCCATGGAATCTCTGGTGGTCCGATCTACCAATGCAATTCATCCCAGATTTAGTAGAAAAATTGTTGAATTATGGAGAAATTGATTCGGATTCTCTTAGGATTGTTGGTGTTGTAGCTGATTGGCCATTCTCACTGGATTTAGATGTTGATGAGATTGGCTCACCAGTTATGGGGGAATGGCCTCGTTGGACCGAATTGAGCAGGCATGGGGTAGTGAAGTCATCTCTGATGACTTTGGGAATTTGTCATATTCATGATGATGGAGATATCGTGATACCTCAATTCTGGGAGAGCTTGCTAGATGGCCTAGGACTGGAATTTCAAGAGTCGAAGATTAGAGTTAGGGTTGATGTTAAGCCGCTAGTGTCGGAATATGTAGATAGGATTTCAACAAGTCTTGCAAAAGTTAATTCTGTTGAAGTGGATGGGTCAGAATCGGAAGTTGCCGCGGCTAAATCGTTATTGGAAGACTACGAAGTAGAACGGTCACTCCAGATAGTTAGGAGGGCTTCATGCCTACCCAGATGGGAGGATGCAGTGCCCTGTAGAATAGGTTCCAGAATGGGAAGGCCTGAGAAGTCGGGTGCTAGAGAAATGAGTCCTCTGGTCCATTCAATTTTTCCTATTGGAGAATACGGTGGACCTCAGAGACTTGTATCTGAGGCTGCAAAAAAAGGCACAATTATGGTGGTAGTTGGACCTAGGGTATGCCAAGAATGTGGACGACAGACCCCCCATGTTACCTGTCATCATCGTATTGAAGAAGGCAGCTACACAGAATGTGGCGGTAGGACAATCCTCGCTCCTAGGAAGAAGGGCAGTAGGAGAAAAGGGGAAAGGACCTCAGTAAATCTGAGTTCTGTTCTAGAGGCAAAGAGGAGGAGGCTTGGTCTCGATAGGCTGCCTGAGAAGATTAAGGCCGTAAAGGGGCTATTCTCTGAAGACCAATCTCCTGAACCACTGGAGAAAGGAATTCTGAGAGCCGCACATGGAGTCTCAGTTTTCAGAGATGGAACCTCTAGATTCGATATGAGTGACGTGCCTGTTACACACTTCCGGCCTTTCGAGATCGGAACTTCCTGGAAGAAGCTGGTTAATCTTGGATACACGCATGATATCAGAGGCGCTCTACTTTCAAGTGACGAGCAGATGCTTGAGTTATTACCTCAAGACTTTATTCTTTCCAGCTTGGCTGAAAAACATCTTCTCTCAACTTGCTCTTTTGTTGATGACTTATTGGAGAGATTCTATGGAATGAAGCCCTTCTATCAGGCCAAGAACCGTCAAGACATTGTTGGACATATAGCGATTGGGCTCGCACCACATACCTCAGGAGGAGTGGCTTGCAGAATAATTGGTTGGACTGACGCCTCTGCAGGATACGCACATCCACTCTTCCATGCTGCGAAGAGAAGGAATTGCGATGGAGATGAAGATAGTGTGATGATGCTGATGGACGGCCTGCTAAACTTTACCCAGACTATTCTCCCTGCAAATAGAGGTGGTAGGATGGATGCCCCACTAGTTCTGACAACTAGGCTAAATGCTAGTGAAATCGACAAAGAGGCTCTAAATGTCGATTGTTCATGGAACTATAGTAGGGGTTTCTATGAGGCAACTCTTTCCCAACCTCATCCCAAAGAAATTGGTGATATCGTGGATATTGTTGAGGGTCGCCTTGGAACGATTGGAGAAATTCGAGGCTATGGTTGGACTCATGACTCTGGACCGTTGGATGCTGGGCCAAGTAATTCTTCTTACAAAACCCTAGTTACCATGAAGGACAAATTGGACAGTCAGTTGGAGCTAGGAAGTGTGCTACGATCGGTGGCAGTGGAGAGAGTTGCAAAGCAAGTAATTGAGTCACACTTTCTCCCTGATATGAGAGGTAATCTAATGGCATACACCAGACAGAAGATTAGGTGCGTAAAGTGTGGTGAGTCGTATCGAAGAATGCCGTTGGCAGGAAAATGTATCAAGAAAACAGTACGTAGTTCGGGTGGATTGGGAGGAGCTGGTGATTCCTCGTGTAGCGGAAATGTAGTACTGACAGTATCAGAGGGTGCAGTTAGAAAATACATCCAAATCACAGAAGAAGTGATCCAAGAGTACGGAGTGGATGGCTACACTAAGGATAGGGTAGATTGGATGTCGTCAAGTGTTGACTCTCTGTTCAATAACGATAGAGTCACTGTTATGACTCTGGAGGATTTCATTTGAGAAGATATGCCATGGGATCTCCGAATAGCAGTAGAGGGAACAGAGCAAAGAATAGGTAGACTAGAAATGGGTGCTTTGTGGCTACCCAAGCCTCTTCCACCCCCATAGACTCAAGTCTCTCAAGTTCCTCTTGGAGGCTACCAGAAGATGACGGATTCGAAGGGAGAATCCTGTTTACTACTCTTGGCTCATCTTCTGTTCCTGCAACTTCAGTAAGAATCCAAGAAGGGCCGGCTTTGATTCTAGAAACAGGCTTCTTTGTTGCATGCCATGCCATCTTGAAGTCAGGAGCCGTTGATACGTCTCCTCTGGCGACATTGCTAAGGAATATTATCGGGGCAGCTATGATGAAAGACGCTCCAGCCCATAGGAAAAGCGCCATTGAGGGAGGGATACGGAATGTATTTTCTCCTGAGAAATACATCTGCTCTGGAATGAATGCCCATGATGGGAAGAAAAGAGTGACTAGGATTAGCGCCTTTACATCTGCCCCACCAGGAATTATCCTAGCTTTCCATGCAGCCAGGAAGAGCACCATAGTCAGGATAGCTCCTAAAGAACCCCACCAAAGCATTGTTTCTTTGGATTCATCTCCGAGTATAAGATCGACAAAATCCGTATCGGAGTATTCTATGCCCCCGAGGAATATTCCAGCTATGCCAGTTAGATATATGAGTGTGAGAGCGACTTGTTCCCTCTGCCAATCCCTGAAACTGCGAAGCTCAGGAATTCTGTAGAAGCATGTTGAGAACACGGCGATCATTGCTGATATCGTCAATAAATTTGCAAACCCGGAGTTGGTTGATGCCGTCTCAAAGACTAGGATGATCGTTGCTGGGATAGCCCATATCTTCCAATGCATGTCCCTCACAGACAGGGTCTGGAAGTCAGAACGAGCGGCTATGAACATACACGAGAAAATCATGGAAATCCTAAGTGTGGACAGGAATGGGTCCGCGGACATATATTGCTGAGGCTAGGGGCAATTGACATCAAGCCTTCGTGTCGCTATGCGGCGGATTGGAACAGTCCCACGGACTGCTCAAGTATCCATGAACTGACGAAATTGGCGATTCCCGCTAACCACATCATCTGTATCATTTGCCCGAGAACTAGCGTTGTTCCGCCGCCACGAATCCTAGCAGTAATCAAGCCAAGTGCGAATATGGTTACTACAATCAAGAAGGACCCTATGAGTTGGAACACAGCGATGTTCTGGTCTACTCCTGTGGTCTCGCCTAGTACTGGTAGAGCTATGTCCACGCCTGCAGCTGCTGTTCCGGCTTCACCAGAGCTGTCAACGAGGCCAGATGCTACCTGAGCAATCGTTTCACCAAGACCTGAGATAATCGAAGTCGTGATGTTCAGAGCGATGATCATTGCGATGAGAAGACCGTATGAAACGCTCCTCATCACATTTGCAGATATCTGTCTCCTTTGCCTAAGTCCTAGTAGTGTAGTGGTGCTCTGGGAAACCTGATCTCCGACCAGACCAGCTTCACCGGTTGAGGAGGAGCCCTCGATGAAGACCCTCGTGAATCTAGAAACCATCATCGAGTTATTGTCTGCAGCGAACCAGTTCCAAGAGTAATCGCTGTTTATTCTCATTGAAAGCCTCTTCTCTAGATTCATGATTGAATCGTCCAATGCCCCGAAGTCGATTCCAGATAGCGCCTTGACCATTGCGCTGGGCTCTTGCGCCCTCGCTTGTGCGGTCCCACCGAAAGCTCGAATGAACTCTGGGAAGGCCTCGTCCCTCCTTCTCACTCTCGCCTCCTCTTGTAGAGTTAGCAGAGCTGGAGCCATGAGTGGTGACATCATAACTGCGATTATCAGTAGGCCTATGTAGTTCCAATTGTCAATCAGGAAACCAAATCCGTACCAAGCGATGAAAATTGCGAAGAGAAGGAACATAATAGCCCCTAGAACACCAGATATTATCCAAGCCCTTCTGATCTCAACGGCCTGTTGGGTGTTGTATCCGTGTTTGGCGAACAGATCCTCGTCAGGGATAACGAGGGTGAACAAGTACCACGCGCCAAATTGAAGCAATGCGAATAGTCCGCCGGTCAGAAGTACCCATCTTGACCTGATGATTATGTCTAACCAGTCATCGGCCTCGCCTCCGACTTGGAATAGGATAAGGTGCAGGCCAGATACCACCATCAGAAGTAGTCCAGTGGTAGTGAGGGAAACGAACGTCTCTCGAAGAGTGTCCAACTGCTCTAGCCTAGCATCATAAATAGTCGTGAAGGCCTGTTCAAATGTCTCGTTCTCACTCACGAAAAACTCCCCAATGGGCTGGCCGACCTCGACCGAGAAGGCCATCCTGTCTAGGAAATCACTCCAGATCTCCGAAGGACTCTGTTTTCCGACAATTCTAGCTGCATCTGGAAGATTTGTGTGCCATTTTGAAACCAGGGTCTCTATTGCCTGGATCTCTTTGGCTAGGGCCCCATAGTCGCCCATCTCCTTCAGAACGTCGAACATTCCCTTCTCAGCTGACTCGCCCATAGAGAGAATTCCCATTCTAGTCATGAACATGTGCATATCTTGCTCTATCTGGATCGCCTCTGCGGAAACCTGTGTTACGGGATATACCAAAGTAGCAGTCAGACCCAAAGCAGGGAATGCCAAGATTATCAATAATGACCCCAAAGTTCCCGTTTCTGAACTTACTAGGTACCAGACCGTTAATCCGGCTGCGAGCCCCATTAGTGTGGCTGGAAGAGAAAAAAGTAGCAGATATCGTGAGAAGGGCATTCCTAGGCGGATTTTAGCAATCTGCCACGTGGAAAACTTGTTCTCCATTTATAATCACCTAGTGATTTACTCCCGTCCATGTCTCTATTGCGCTAGCGAATCTATCCCAACCTTCCTTGTAGTATACATCAAGAAGTTCGTAGACGTCGTCATAGTGAGTGAGGTCGCGATCACACATGACTTGGATGGCGTTTGTTCTTCGTTCCAATTCGTCATAGATGTCCCTCTTGCTTCTGAAACCCATCCTCGGGGCAATCTTGTTTTCGAGCATATCGGACTGGAACATCCCCCTGAAGTATACCACATCAGCAACAGGGTCCCACTCGAACATGTTCCTGGTCAGAATACCATCCGCCGTCTTATCGAATCCAATAACCTCGCTAACACCAGTGATCCTCCGAGCTATTCCGCCTCCCGGGGCTTCCACCACCTCTTGGAAGATAGCGAAGTTCAGGTTATCGAAGAACCTGGCTGGAACGTTGATTGGGTCTCCTGTGAACCTCTGAATTAGTTTGACGATGTTTGATGCGTGGAAGGTCCCAACAACTGGGTGACCTGTCTGCATGGCTTGGAATGCTATCGCCCCCTCTACACCCCTAATCTCCCCTATGATGATGTATCTTGGCCTTGATCTAAGGGCAGCTTTGAGAAGATCGAACATTTCTACCCTGGAGTCCTCGTTCTTGGAGTCTCGTGTGATCAGTCTTTGCCAGATTGGGTGTGCTACCTTCACTTCAGGCGTGTCCTCAGCTGTGTAGATCTTGACGTTATGGTCTATGAAAGGTAGGACTGCGTTTAGAGTGGTGGTTTTCCCAGAGGCCGTCTCTCCAGAGACCAGCATGGACATTCCACTCTCTAATCCCAGCCAAATATATGCTGCCATCTGTGCAGAAAGGGTCTTCCATTTGATAAGCTGGATGATTGAAATAGTCTCCTCGGCGAACTTTCTTATTGTGAAAGACGATCCTTGTATTGAGACGTCGTCACTGTAGATTATGTTGATCCTTGAACCATCTAGAAGGGCTCCATCGACAATAGGCTTGCTGTCTGAAACTGGTCTACCGATACGCTCTGACATTGACCTTAGGTATCCGGTGAGAAGCTCCTGATCTTTGAAGGCGATGTTTGACGTGAGCATTGGGAAAACCTTGTGGTCCATGTGAATCTGGCTCATTCCTATGGAATGTATGTCTTCCAGCATCTCATCTGCTAGCAGAGTCTCCAACGGTCCGTTGTTCACCAAATCTCTTACGACTACGTACTTTAGTCTGGATAGTTGGTCCTCTGTAACCTTTAGTTTGGCCTCTCCGAAACCCAGTAGCTCCCTTGCTTGATTGACTACAGGGTTAGCCAGCATGGAGAGTGAAGAGGTGGTTGTCATCGCGTCCATCATCTCGTGAATCATCTCGATGAATTGCTCATCGTTTTCGAATCTCTCTTTCTGTGGTGCGTCTCTGAGCAGCCTCTCAACAATGAGGTCCCTCATCTCCTCCTCTTCGGCTGTGATTGTTGGCTCAAGACCGTACCAGAACGTGTTTCCTGCGCCCTCAGCTCCTTCTGGAGGCGAGTAAACGTGGGCGAAGCAAGGGGGTTTAGTCGCGTAAATCAGATTTCTTGGGGATACGTTCTTCGCATCTCTGTCCAGAGGTCCGTAGTATATCGGCCTGGATCCATGCTTGGCCTCAAAGTCCTCTACCCATTCGCGGATATGTGGGAATTCTGCCATCAGCCCGCCAAGATCCCCGGGCTCGATCTTGAATTCGGGCTCTTTTGGCCGATCATCGGCTTCTTGTTCTGTAACCATCCGAATCCAACTCCTATCATGCAACTGCCGTAATGTCGACAATGAAACCCATCTCTGGCATTACTTTCCATCCTATTCGCTCGGTTATTGGCCCGGCTGCCCTCAGGAATCTTGTGACTCCAACTGTCCTGACTAATTGTCCTCCGACCACCGATGTCATCATATCCAACACCACCTCTGCGGAGTTCTTCATATCCCTCAGGATAGTCGCATCCATCTCGTCTGGGTCTATGGTGAGGATTAGAGTTCTCCCCTCGGAAGTGAATTTTCTTAGCTGTGAAATGAGGGCTTTTCCCCCAATTTCATCGGGCATCAACTCTGAGGCTCTATCGATGACTATTACCTCTGCATCCTTGGATGGCTGGGCATCTAGTATATCCATCAGGTCAACATTCTCTTCTGTCTCCTCCGCTATAACGCCGAAGCTGGAGATTAGGTGGAAGTTTCCCTCGTCGATCCGCTTGTCCATGTAGTATCCGATACTGGACACCTGCTCTAACCACCCCCTAGTGGTTAGTTCCGTGGTGTAGAGTGCGACTCTGACGTCGTTTGCCGTCAAGCCGAATGACATCCGCTGGCCCATGATGCTCTTTCCGGATCCGATGCCCCCACAGACTAGCATTAGAGCCCTATTGGGTATTGCAGTGCCCATACTCTGACCCAGGCTATCCTGAATCACCCCAAATTCGAAGTTGTCTACATTAGGCTGGGACAAGTCTGACACCCTCCGTGTTTGTGTATGATCCTGCGTATTGCTCTGCATCAGAGATTACAGTGAAAGATAGTGAGGCGTCCGTATCCACAGTGTAGTCATGAGGGGAGGAGGTTTGGTCCTCGATGTTGAATTCGATGATCTCTCCCGGTAGCCACTGTGTAGGACTACCAACCGATGTTACCGTCATAGAATGCCCCGCAAGGAACACTCCCACGGTGTTTACGTCCAAGAAGGTGCCTCCTGAGTTCTGGAGGAATATCGTCGTGGTCTTGCCGGCGTTGTCCCACTGCATATTGCTCGGGTCGTTTACCATTGATGCTCGTGTCTTGGTCAGTTCTGAACTCTGCTCACCCCGATCATCTATGGCTTCGCTCATGTCTTCCCATGCACCCAGAAGTACTCCGGAGACAAGCGCTGCAACAATGAGTCCGGCACTTAGCATTACCATTTCAGAGGGTCCGTTTGTCATTTCACCACCTTCTCATGCATTAACAGCAATTGCGCTGTTGTAGTCGTATATAGCTAGCCACGCCCTGTTCGGATCATCGCCGATAGCGAATCCATGGGAGTCTGAATTGAGAGTGAAGGGGTCTGAAGAGAGGCTCTCCCCGGGAAATAGGTATACATTACCAGAGGAGTAATGATCCGTGAAATAGAATGGTTTTCCCTGGGTATTGTCCCCAGTTGTATCGGATAGCGTGATTAGGATGTGAGAAAGTTCTACTGTTTCAGAGCCCGTGTTTTGGATCGTAATCGTAATCTTCTCGTGAATTGAGTCTATGTCAACTATGGCGCCGGTTCCGGTTGCACATCCTGTTATTTCGACTCTATCTCCTTCGGCGTAACCGGTTCCGGCATCGGAGATAGTTACTGATGTGACTGCACCGGCTGTGGCCGTCACATCAATAGTCAGCCCGACACCAGTCCCTACGACAGCAGTAGTCGTGCAAGCTGATCCGGAGTCTGGGTAGTCAGACCCGTCCTCTCCGAGTCCTCCGCCAAGGGAGATGGTTTCCGCTGGCCCAGTTGACTCGGTCTGATCTGTCACTGAGGTTAGTGTCACTTCGGGGTCCGGTAGATTGTACTCGGAGTTCCTTATCGAATCGTCTATGCTTTCTATCATCGAGACTGTGGCCATGCCAAAGAGCATGATGAACACGGTTCCCACCACCATAGTGCCTACGCTCGACCCAGCCATCTAATCCCCCCCCTAGGGAGTCCCCTGGGCCCTCCAAGCCTCAATCATTGCAGCGAATGTCAGTAGAGTTCGGTTGTTCACTGCGGGTGCTCCGTCCGAGGGTTCCCCTGGCTCTGCTAGTGCGGCTATTGAGCTCAATGACTTCTCCTCTGCTGCCGTTATGACTCCTGATTTGGAAGCAGACTTCAGGAAGTTCACAGTATCTGCGCCATTCATGTGATCTAGTAGGAGTGCTGCTATTTTGGTCGGATCCACCTTCGGCCCCTGTAGAAGTGCTTCGGCCTCACCACTCTTGAGGAATGGGTTGACCGCTAAGGACTGGGCCTCATAGAGGTCGAGGAGATTTGGGCCACCTGGCATTCCTCCCGCAGAGGGTGCCGATCCTCCATGAGGTGCTCCTTCCACGGGCTTGCTTGTTACCTCGCCATCTTCCCCCACAGTGTGGATTACGTCTTGGGCTCCCCCGCCAGCTGCGGCAGAAGCTCCGGCTGAGATTGACTCCGCAGCGAGTTTTGCCGTCTGCTGCTGTGTGAGCTTCAGATTCGCTTCCATCATGTCCAGTGCGGTCTCCAGCCTCTCGAACCTCTCCTTGACCAGGTCGACGAGCTCAGGAATCTGGTCCGATCCCTGTCCGCCGCCCTGAGGGTCGCCTAAGACGCCGACACGTGTCCCAGCAGGGGCGAATAGCCATGCTTCTAAGTCGGTGGGTCTGAACTCAGTCGGAATGTCAACGTGTTCTACCGACAGTCTAGCGACCTTGTCAAGTCTGCTAGTCATTCCGGGATCGGCACCTTCAGAGGTGGATCCACCGAATGGAAGTCTGTCGAGCAGCCCCATGGGAATTCCTCACGTGTGCAGGTAAGTCTCAAACCAGGGACTTTCCTACTGTCGTCGATACGACCTCTAGCTCTGCCTCGGTCTCTCCTCCGCCATCGACGGTGATGAGAACCTGTAGCTTCCCTCCGACCGCTGGTTGGCAGTTGGTAAGGGTGATTG
>JAYZLO010000051.1:0-3482 GCA_036154175.1 Thermoplasmatota archaeon
AACACTATGTCGAAATTGAAGACCCGGTCCTTGTGATCATGACCTCGATCTGTCTACCTGCTAGTATTGTTCTGGCGTATGTTGAGATGAGGGGTTCTCGGTTGGACCCCACCCTCGTTTGGCTCAGGGGAGCAGTTGCTTGGAGTGTCATTCCTTACTATGTCGTATATGCCATACCGGCACTTAACATGAGCTTCGTAGAAATGACGGGTTCAATCACAGTCTGGTGGCTAGAGGCCTCGGGGGCTGGTTCGTACTCGCTGGGGCCAATGATGGTTGATCTAGCTCAAGGAGGCCACATATTAACTTCAGACTGGAGCGGAAGCAGAGTCATCCTAACTGAACCTCTTGGAGAAGGTGGTTTCTACCTCCCGATGCTAAACTCCAGTGGACAGCCGGTTAGCATCGGGTTCATACTATCTTGCTCGGCATTACAATCGATGATTGTCTTCGTTGGTGCTATAGTTGCATTGTCCGATGTTAGTTGGAAGAGGAAGGCGCGTGGCCTGCTCATCGCAGTTCCCACCATATTCGTTCTGAATGCTTTCAGAAACGCGGGGATAGTGTGGTTGCATGTGAGCTACACGGATTGGCGGTGGTTAGGGATGGATATCTTCGAATTCGCGCATAGCTATGCTGCAAAGGTGGCGAGCCTAGGTGCCATGTTCTTGATGGCATTAGCGCTCTTCGGACTTCTTCCTGAACTCCATGCTCATGTAATGAGAATTCTTGAGTTGCCGTTTCGAAGGAAGGGCTCATCTGGATCGTAGTCTCTCGTATATCTTGCCTGAGAGTGGCATGTCATGCTCCCATGCGAATTCCTTCATGACTCTGAGGGCCTCTCGTTCAAGATCCGAATCGCCAACGAAATCAGTGACTTCAAGCAATCCCTCCCTGGTGTTCGCCTTGAATGCTGCAATGGGCTCTTCTTTGTGGAAGACAAGGTATGCTGAGCCGTATCCGAATCGACTACGGAGGATGCTTGAGAAGTAGTGTATCAGGGTATCGCTCGGCGGTATCACCAAGTCTCGGGTCCTCACTGCGCTACTTCCGCTTTCTAAGAGTTCCAATCGGCCCCAGCACACATCTTGCATATCATCCACGAGGAATCCTCGGGTAAGTACGCCATCTTCTTCGAGTCCCCTCATGACATCGGATATCTCCTCTGCAGAGAATGCAGATCCTGCAAGTCTCTCTGTTTGCTTCAGAGTCAGTATGGGATAGTTCTCCACAAGGTCTTCGATGTATCTCCGCTTCACATCCCAGAGGTCGACATTCTTCAGAGGTTTGACGGTTCTGAATCCGCCTCTGTAATCTTGGACGATGTGCCCTGAGCGGACAAGAGGCGATATTATCTTCCTGAACTCGGATCTTTTCAGGGCATGGCGCTCCATGAAAAGATCCGCATCGTGGTGTTCGTCGAAGAATCGTATAACATCCATGTCCTCCTCGGGAGGCTCTGAGTTGCGTATTGTGAGGAGGCGCTGGAAATGTGCGTATCTCGCCCATATCAGATGATGCCTGAGATTTGTGCCCTGATGGAGCTGATGTGCAGAGGCCATCGACTGTAGGTCTACACGATACATCTCACACCTCCCTCTGAGTGCAAAGTCGTCCCTCAGCTCAGTTATGTTCTCGAGCGCTATGGTCTCATTCTCCCATCTCGTCTTCTGGTGCATGTTCTGATGGTGGAATAAAGCCCTGTAAGCATCTGATCTGGGTCTCGGTTGGACCACTCCTCCACGTAGATAGCGCTCTCCATCGCCCATCGAAGAAAAACCGAGATCGGCGAGTACCGACTGGATATTCTCGTCACAATCGTGAACAGGTACCCCGTTGAACGCGTGGAGTACCGAGATATCGACAAGGCGATCCCGATAGTTATCGAGCATTTCACCAAATGCATGTTTGAATTCCTCAAGATAGCTGAGAGGCACGTGGACGTCCTTTATCTCCAGGTAATCATTGACCACGAACATCAGTATCCGACCAACTGGGTCTACGCCCTTGAATACAGGGTTGTACCACCCCTGTCTGAGCACGAGGCGCACCTCCTGGATGAAACGGCTACAGAAAGGATCTGACTGGGAAAGTATTCTCATTGACCTGTCTTCCTTCATGGGTGCGAGGAGTTTCTCCGCATCTTTTGGAGAGGCGTAATAATCGGTTGGATCTGGCTGTAGTGCGACGACCTTGGAAACCCTGCCGCTGGATTCGAGTATCCTCAGGGCTTCTGCGAGTTCCTCCACCGGCCTGCTTACGTAGAATCTGAGTATCTGCGGCTTTATGGGACCTATTCTCTCAATCAATAGGTGGATGGAATCCTCGAAGCTCATCGGCTCTACGGCGCCGTGGACCTTCTCGATGTACGATATTGACCTCTTCCTGTTTGGTACCTTCTCGTATCTCTTTACTGTGGCAAGTTGCCGTTCAAGATTCGATAGCGCACTCTTAACTGTCCTCTGTACGTGCTGATTCTCCTTTCCGGAGGGATACATCTTCAGAAGTTTGGCCCTCGTTATGCCTGACTCGGGGATCTTCTCCAGAAGTTCCATTTCCATGGGGCCGAGCCATGGTTCTGCTCTAAGTCCGAGAAGCAGAGGTATCTGATTACGATGTGTGTATCCGACACGATTGTGGAGTAATCGCCCATTTACGATGTCACTGTCGTGCTTTATGTCGGTCCAATCCCTGAATCGGTAATCCTTGACCCTGTAGAGGAGTTCATCTCTCCTCTGAACGAAGACTAGATCTCGTATAGCGTCCAGTGGTTCTAGTCTACGCTCAAATGATTTGTTATGTATGAGCGTCTGGAGGGTTCTGTAGTCGACGACATTGAGTTTGCCTCCAGTGATTCTGTATTCATCTAATCTGAGAATATACTCGCCCTCGTCAGTCTGGGTGAAGAATCCGATGGCGACCAGATTCCTCATCTCGAGTTCCTGAAGCGCTGCATCTACCTGTGCCTTAGGGAATGGCAGCCTGTCTGAGATCGCATCGAGAGTCCTTGGGCCCTCTGAGCCTAGCATATCCAGAAGTTTGAGGCGCAGGCAGTCTACTGCATCAGAGAGTTCTGTCTTCATCCACCTATCTGGCGTTCCACCGGTGAAATCCGATGCTATCTCGAAAGATAGCCCTCCTGTGTAGAGTTCTCGTAGATCGTCCATTTCTGAGGCGCCGGAAACTGACAATACGCCCAGAGTGCCGTGAACTCCGGCCATCCTCTGAGAAAACCACTTGCCGTCTCTCTGGTTGTTGCCTGTTGATCGTATCTTGGTTATCCTGCCTTGTTCGGCTAGTTCGTGAACCCATGATCGAACGGTATCTAGGCCGATTCCCGAGAGTTTGTCGCTGTATAGGGGATGTGTCAACTCCCTTTCCAAACCCCCTCCAATATCCATCAGCCTGAGTAGTCCCTCCGCATCAGAAGGGACTTCTACCTTGGACTGGTAATAGGTGTCTAGAGCGTCGCTATCAAGTTC
>JAYZLO010000052.1:0-6761 GCA_036154175.1 Thermoplasmatota archaeon
ATAATGGAATGATCTACCTCTTCTGACCATCTGTTTATTCCCCCTACTAAGTTGAATACTCTATCCGGAGACCAACCCGACTCAGACAGTAATCTAGCGACCAATGCCGACCTCTGGCCGCTTCTACAATATATTACAATCTCTTTCTCTTTTGGTAACTCTCTCAATCTGGAAGGAACTTCCAAATGCATAATTCTTGAGTCGGTTCCTGAAATACTGGAAATCGCCTCTTCATGAGATCTTCTCACATCCAACAAGTATGGTTCCCATCCACTCGCCTTTCTCTCGAAGAACTCAACAGGCAGAATCTCTGAGAAAGTTGACTCGGTTGTTTTATCCAATTTACTGGCCCTAATTCTGTTATTATCCTTAGAAAACGAAAGGATTTTCATTTTCATGGTCAGAGCATCGATTGTAAGCAATTTTCCACTTAGTATATCTCCAATTCCTAGAATTAATTTGATAGCTTCCGTAGCCTGAATGGTGCCTACTATACCTGGAAGAACTCCAAGCACTCCCGCCTCTGAACAATTTGGGGCTAATTCCGGAGGAGGTGTTTCTGGAAACAGATCTCTGTAATTAGGGCCTTTTTCTACGTTAAACGTGGACACCTGTCCCTCGAAACGATGAATACTCCCAAATACCCAAGGCTTACCAGTAATCTCGCTTGAATCACTAATAAGGTATCGAGTTTCGAAATTGTCAGTTCCGTCGATAATAACATCGAAATCTTCGAAAATTCCCAGTGAATTATGTTGTGTCAATTTTTCTGGAATTTCGACTATATTGACATCTTTGTTAAGATTTCTAATCCAACTTGCCGCAGAACTAACCTTGGAATGGCCCAATGTTGTGCTGCTGTGAATAATCTGCCTTTGAAGGTTTGAAGAGCTCACTATGTCATGATCCATTATCCCAATACTTCCAATCCCAGCAGCAGCTAGATACATCAGTGCAGGAGAGCCCAGGCCTCCAGCCCCAACTACTAGTACCGAGGAATCCAGTATCAGGGACTGACCCTCTTCCCCTACTCCTGGAAGTACCAGATGTCTAGCATATCTTTCCAATTGATCTTTTCTTAAACTGTCGACCATATTCTCTCCAAGGGATTCTGCTTCAAGGCTCACTAGTCACTGGTGCTGCTCCTCTAACCATCTTTCTGCATCAATTGCAGCCTGACAACCCATGCCAGCCGCCGTAATTGCTTGTCTATACCTCTTGTCGACAACATCTCCTGCAGCAAAAACTCCTGGAACTGCAGTCATGGTGTTCTCGATATGTACCAAATAACCTTCTTCATCAGTTTCCAACTGACCTTCCAAAAATCCTGTAATTGGTTTATGTCCGATGGCAATGAATGCTCCTGCACACCGAATTGACTCCTCTGAGCCATCTCTCGGATCCTCCAGAATGGCACCTGTGAGGCCATTTTCATCTGACAACCATTCTTTGATCTGTTTGAAAGTTCTTATCTCTATCTTAGGATGAGACTCCGCTCTTTCAATCATTACCTTTGAAGCTTTGAATACATCTCTTCTATGAATAATCGTGACCTTACTGGCGAATCTTGTAAGATAAGTAGCTTCTTCCATTGCAGAATCTCCTCCTCCAATTACTATTATCTCCTCATCTCGGAAGAAGGCCCCATCACATGTTGCACAGGTTGAAATTCCGCGTCCTTTCTGATCTTCTTCTCCTTTTGCCCCTAGCCATATTGCCTCAGCACCAGTACAAATTATCAGTGATTCAGACCTGAACTCCTCACCTTCAACCCATACTCTGAAGGGGCGCTCGGAAAGGTCCAATCTCTCGACGTTCTTATCATGGACCTCTAGGCCAAATCTCTCTGCTTGTTCCCTCATGTCGACCATCATTTCTGGACCACCTATTCCTTTGGGGTAGCCTGGAAAGTTCTCAACATCAGAAGTAAGCATTAGCTGACCTCCAGACATATATCCTGCGAACATCAATGGTTCGAGAAGAGCCCTTGCTGCATATAGCCCTGCAGTATAGCCCGCAGGGCCCGAACCAACAATTATGACGTTACGGGCCCCGTCTCGCATGAATCTTCGAGATGCAAGACATCTCTTCAATCTTGACAGTCGAATATGAGCGAAAACAGCCTGAATTCAAATGGAAAATTGTAATATATTCATTCCTCAGGCCGAAGTCATGCCAAAATACATGTATTCTGGAAACTACACTAGAGAAGGTGCCTCAGGCCTGTTACAAGAAGGCGGCAAGGCAAGAAAGGAAGAAGCAGAGAGAATTATGGAGGCAATGGGTGGGTCTCTTGAGGCCTATTACTGGTCCTATGGTGAGATGGATTTCTTCATGATTGTCGACATTCCAGAATCAATGGCTGTGAAATTTTCACTCCATATTGGAGCCTCTGGCGTCTTCAATGGAAAGCTTACTCCTCTCATTACAGTTGATGATATGGAGACTGCAACCTCTACAGATCTCCCATCCATGAGGCTACCAGGACAATGATACAATCATTCGGACATTGCTACGACTGCTCCTACAGCTGCTCTCGCATGCGGCTCTAGCCTAGGGCCTATGTGCTCGGGAGCTGCACCGGGGCCAATTATTCCGAGTCCTACAGGCTTGTTGTGCTTAATCTGTAGATCAATAACCGAACTTGTCACGGATTGTCCCATGACCAAGCCATGATCGGTTTCGCCGCGCTCTATAATGCCCAGAACAACTGCCCCTTGTATTTCCTCCCTGCTCAGCATCCTATCCAGAGCAAGGGGGGCTTCCATCGAACCAGGTACCCAAGCAACCTCTGTAATTTTCCAACTCTTGGAATTCGCCTCTTCTGTAGCGAATTGTAGCATCTTTTCCACCTCTTCACGATGAAACGATCCACAAACAACACCTAGGTTCATGCTCTGTCCCCCATTCTCAGCATGGTCTCCACTATTGCTTGGGTCCTGGAGTCAATCTCGATATTCACGGTTTCACCCACTTCTTTACTCCCAATGGTGGTAATCCTCAGAGTTTCTGGAATAAGATGCAAACTAAAACCCTCGCCATCACAGATACCAACAGTCAGGGACATCCCATCGATACCGATGTAGCCCTTTTCCAGTATGAATGGACGGATTTGCTCAGGTATTGAGATCCTTACATCCATTCCTTCGCCTAAGTCCTTCTTTTCGACAATCTCAGCCTTAGAGATTACGTGTCCTGATAGGACATGTCCGCCCAACTCATCACCTACCCGTAGAGATCTTTCTACGTTTAGGAAGTCCCCGATCTTCTTTTCTGATAGAGTGGTTCTCTCCAAGGTCTCTTCTATAGCATCAAATACTACTTTTCCAGACTGTCTCTGAACCACAGTCATACATACTCCATCTAGAGAAACACTAGCCCCAATTTCCAAACCCTCATCGAACCCGCTTAGGTCAACTGTGAATGCTGTAACATCCCCCTTATCTGTAATGTCTATTATTGGGGCCTTTCCCAATACAATTCCAGTGAACATACTAGTCCTCCTCGTATGGTCCACCTTTAGATCCAGGCCAAAGATCCAAAATTCTAGCAATTATTTTTCTAGTTCCGTCTAGATCATCAGACAATCCTTCTACTCTGGTAACCTCCACATGCCCATATCCATGATCATCCAGTCCTTTTCTTATTGCATCGATAGAATGCTTTTGGTCGTAGCCCAATGCTATCAAGTCAGGAGAAACCTCCTCTAAAATCTCGAAAATTGGTATTCCGGGAGGATTTCCTACCATCGCCATATCCACTGGCTTAAGCCCTTCAACCATTCTTCTTCTAAGCTCTTGTCCCGTGACCGGCTCATGCTTCTGCATCCTTACGGTTTCATCATGAGCGATCACAACCACCAACTCATCTCCTAGGGATTTGGCCTGTTCAACATAGTGCAAGTGTCCTGCATGAAGCAGATCGAAAATCCCAACAGCCATGACTCGGACCATTTAGTTCAGTCCGGTTAGCAATCCCGCCTAATCCTTTTCATCAAAAGCAGAAGTAATATGTTCGCCTGTAATGATAGGGATATCATTCACGGAAGCATAATTCCTAGCGTCTTTCAGAGACAAAGCTCCATCTCCACTGGGATCCAACATCTCTGCTCCAATCGTACAGGGGACTACTCCTGCTAATCTGGCTATCGAAACTGCTAATTCAGTATGCCCCTTTCTGGAGGACAAACCTCCCGGAGATTCCCTACATACAGGGATATGGCCCGGAGTCCGGAACTCAGAACCCAATGCAATCATGGCTTCTCTCCCTGTAGCCTTGGCCTCAAGCAACTCTTCTACTAGCTTTCCAAACCTTCGAGTTGTTAGAGCTCTATCTTTGTCTGTAATTCCAGTGAAAGTTTCTCTATGGTTTAGAGATAGAGTGAAAGCTGATCTAGAGTCATATTGCAGGTCATTAGTAATCAGGTGTTCCAAAACTGGATTTTCCTCTACAAGATTGGGGTTGGAATGAATATCTTGTAGCCAGGGTAGCCCAAACAACTCTCCCACCTCGTTTCCTATTGCAAGAAACAGAAGTCCACCACAGTCTTTCCTTAGTTTCCTAATTATTTCAGGCGTTGCGGAGACAGCCGGCCAAAGAAGATCCGTCTCCCTCTCTCTGTAGTCCGAGTCGAAAACCATCACTGGTCTGCCCGATCTAAACTCCGATATTGCCTCTAAGATCTGTGCATCCATGCCTCTTGGAGGGGTCATTATAACACATACTTTTCGCCTAGAAAAAATGATGTCTCAGGTCGCTTCTCGTTACTCATGGACCACCCTGCCGCCGCATCAGCCCCTATTCGCTTGGATTTAGCCGGAGGTTGGACAGATGTAGGTCCATATCCATATGATTTTGGAGGTGAAGTGGTAAACTTCGCAATTAACCTCAGGGTTTCCGCCGAGTTAAATCCACCATCAGATATCGAAGTATGCTTTCCGGTTCAAAGAGGCTCTGGTTTAGGCACCAGTTCAGCTCTACAAGTAGCACTGGAGGCTCTTTCAAATCCGGGGGAAATCAGTAAACCATATCTTTTAGCAGAGAAGGCATTCTTCTCAGAGTCTAAAGGAGGGGATTTTTGTGGAAGACAAGATCAATGGGCCTCTTCTCTAGGAGGTTTCAATCATTTTCTATTTATTGGTGATTCTGTAGAGCAACTCCCATTCGAGCCGATGAGATCTTCAAAGAACTGGCTGAAAAAACACTTCATCTTAGCAAATACAGGAATCAGTAGAATTTCTGGAGAAATACAAGCTCCAGTCTGGAAAAGATATGCCGAAAATGACTCCAATGTCAAAAATGGACTTCATATGATTAGGAGTGCAGCTAGAGAAATGGCGAGTGGATTACAGCATGATCGCAGAGATTTGGTAGTTAATTCCCTCAGAACTGTCTGTATTGGAGTGGATATGCTTGACCCATCAATCCATGAACCATTCAAGCATGTGGTAGAGCCCCTTCTAGCCAATGGATCAATTGCTGCATGGAAGGCAATGGGCGCAGGAGGAGGAGGTTGCGCGGGTATTTTGTGCACCCCATCCGGAATAGAATCCACTATCTTTGCTCTGAAGAAAGCAGACTGGAGTATTATCGACTGGGATTTTGAACACGAAGGCGTTCGTCTGGAATCATGAATACTTCAGTACTAATACTCAAACATGAACGTTGTGCCCGACATCTATGGCCGGGCGCCGGGCAACATTGGCAATACTTGTTATGTTGACTTTACTACTGCCTCTGTCTTCATCTTCTATCTCATTGGATGAATCTAGTAGGGGTGGCTTCGATGCGGACGGAGATTGGATTTTAAGTGTAGAATCCGAGACTCACTGGAATTGGTGGTCTGAATGGAGCAGGGACAAGGATTCGAACTCTATTGACGATAGGCTGGAATGGTTGATACAACAATCCGATGAAATTCAGAGAGACTGGTGGAGAAGGGCTCCCGAAGGAAGTGCCAGGATTTTCATTGACTACGATCATCACCCAACAGACTCAGATATAGAAGAGTTAGAGGCCATGGGCATAGATGTTACATTTAGATTCGGTTATCTAGATACTGTTTCCGCCACTGCACCATTAGACTCAATTTCCCAAGAGGGCATACTTTCACTTCCTGGTGTTGTAATGATCGAGGACTTGGGTTTAGCCGAGACTCACATGCATCAGGCCGTTCCAAACATGGGAGTAAATACCGTCTGGGAAAACTACGGTCTAGATGGTACTGGCTCGGTGATAGCAGTCTTGGATACGGGTGTTAGAGGAGATCATGAGGGGCTTAATGATATGGATGACGACCCGTTTACATGTATTGACGACCCTCCCGACCCAAATCCTCTGGATCCGGAACCAACACCAGTCCCGTCTGACTGTGATCCCAAAATAATAGCATTCTTTGACGCGGTTTTCACCGATGAAGAGCAGGACCCGTCGACATCTTATGATTCAGGAACACACGGAACTCACGTTGCTGGCATAGCTGCCGGTTCGGGGGGAGGTCAAACCGATCCCGGCTCAGGATTGAGGTATGTAGGGGCCGCTCCAGGTGCCTATCTCATCAACATCTTAGGGTGCTGCGATGGAGACATCGAGGATGTTATGCAAGGAGCTCAGTGGGCTATAGACAATAAGGAAAAGTATGGCATAGACATAGTTACTTCTTCCCTGGGAGAGCAACAATTCGAGGTCCATGTTGACAATGACGGAAGCTCAGCCTGGAGTAGGCAGATGGACATGGTCGTAGAAGCAGGAATAATTACTAC
>JAYZLO010000053.1:0-13088 GCA_036154175.1 Thermoplasmatota archaeon
TTGAAGAAATGGTTGGTGAAGAAATTGACACTATCGTTGGCGTAAGTATCAATGGAATAGCCTTCTCTCAGTCGGTTTCTTCCATATTAGACCTAGAGCTTTCAGTAGTTAGGAGCATAAACGAAGATGTGGCTGGCCATCTTTCTCAGGTATATGCAGGAGTGGAAGGAAAAAGAGTTGTGATCATCGATGACGTATACTCGTCGGGCAAAACGATGAGGAAGATTGCTGAAGATTTGACTAATGCTGGAGCCGAAGTTAAACTATGTATGGTTCTGGTAAATAAGTCGTGGGATGATGATGTAGGAGGGTTTCCTCTCCGAGCACTTGTTAGGGCGGCTACCGTCTGAGGTTGTGACATATGCACTGGGCGGATTACACCGCACAAAAGCTCAAAGAGCGAGGGGTAAATCAGGTCTCTGCATCTGGGATTACTCCTTCTGGAGAATTCCACATAGGTCACCTCAGAGAAATTCTCTCAGCTGAGATGATCCATAGGTCATGCTTGAACGCTGGAATGAAATCAAAGTATATTTTCATCGTGGATTCAATGGATCCACTGAGAAGGGTATACGACTTCCTTTCATATGAATACGAAGAATACATTGGATGCCCACTTGCATACATCCCCGCACCAGATTCTGAGGGAAAGCCTAGTGGTAGCGATATCTCTTACGCAGAATACTTCCTCAATCCTTTTCTGGAGTCGCTTGAGCAGATTGGAGTGAATCCAGAAGTAGTTATGAATCACGAGAGTTACGAGAACGGTGAGTTCGCGGAATATATTGATCTAGCCATAAAAAATAAAGATGAAATCAGGAGTACTATTCAAGAAATTTCGGGAAGAGAGCTTCCGAAGAAATGGTTTCCTTACAGTCCAATTGGGTCTGATGGTAGCTTGGACGGAGTCATAGTTACAGGTTACGAGAACCCGTATGTATACTGGACAGACGAACAAGGCGTGGATGGCAAGTCGGACATCAGGAAGGGAGAAGGGAAGATGCCTTGGAGGATTGATTGGGCGGCGAGATGGATCATACATGGCATAACCTGCGAGCCTGCCGGCAAGGATCACGGAGCTGCAGGAGGTAGCTATGACACTGGCATCCCGATTTGCAAAATTCTCGGTGGTGATCCTCCCGACAAAATTGTCTACGAGTGGATCCAACTGAAGGGAATGGGGCCTATGTCGAGCTCTTCGGGAGTGACAATAGGTCCAATGGAAGCTCTTTCACTAGTCCCGCCCGAGATACTTAGGTACATAATCGCTAGAAGCAAGATAAATCGACATATAGAATTCGATACGGGAGTTTCCCTATTCAAAACAGCAGACGAATACGAGAGGCTGGTATCAGCACCAACTCCAGTTTTGGAAGCAATGAACAAACGACAGCTGGTCGCTCAAGAGACTCAGGCGGGTGCAATTAGATTGAGTCAGGTGAAAAATGGTACTGACCCCAGAGAATCGGTAGGTGGTGTTACCTTCAGGCATTTATCTATGCTAGCACAAATCAAGTCGTCCGATGAAGATGTTTGGTCTTCCCTGATTAGATCCGGTCATATCAAAGGAAAGCCGGGATCTGTTCTAAAAATCAGACTTTCCAGAATGCGGGCATGGATAAACGGACCGCACTTCCCTGAGGAGTCGCGCATAGATATTCGAAGCGAGATTAGCGATGAGTCAAGATCGTCGATGGGGAAATCAGGAGTTTTGTTTCTCACTAATCTCTCCTCGTTTCTTTCTGATTGCGAATGGAGTGAGGAAGGAATATCTACAGCTATTTCTCAGGCTTGCGAAAGTACTGGAATTCAAAGAAAGGACGGTTATTCGGCCATTTATCTAGCACTTATTGGTAGAACTCATGGTCCGAAGGTTTCCGCACTACTCTTAGAAATGGAAAGGAGTACTGTTATTTCTCTTTTTGACTGTGATTAGAGAAAGAAAAATATCATATTCAGACAGGTTTACCAGAGGATATGGCAATCTACGAACTACTGATTAAGGCAATAGAAGAAAAAAACGCAACACACTACATAGAGGCTCTGCATGAGGATTTCCAATTCGTCAGACATCAATCAGGAACTACTATGGACAAAACTCAGGTTAGTGAGATGCTGACTCATATGATGGCAAATCCTGAACTCGTCATAAATAACCCTAGATGTATCTACGAGAATGAGAATATCCTAGTTGAACACTCGGTGATGGATTTTCCAGACGGTTCTAGGGAGGCGGTTATGTCTGTGCATTCAATAGAGGATGGTTTGATTATTCGAACTGAAACTGGTGCCACCCTAATTAAGTGACTTTATTTCTAGTAACCTAGGCTCTGGAACTCCCAATAAGGCCTCCTTAACGGCCTCAACTTCCATCCTTGCTCCAGCCATTGTGGTAACAAAGGGGATGTTAAGTTCAACAGCTAGACGCCTCATCATGTTACCGTCTAGTACTGCACCTCCTGTGGATCTCGGAGTATTGATTATCAGCTGTATCTTTCCTTGTCGCATCAAATCTAGAGCATCCGGGGATCTACCTTCGGCAATCCTGTAGCAGGTTTCAACGTCTATTTCCCCTGCTGATCTCAATACCCTTGACGTCCCCCTAGTGGCATAGATTATGAATCCCATTTTTTGTAGGCTTTCTGCGAGAGGAATCATAGAATACTTGTCCTCATCCTTGACAGTAATGTATACTCCACCAGTGGTTGGAACTGGGATTTCTGTAGCGAGTCTGGCCTTCAGATATGCTGCTGAGGCTCTAGAGTGCGAGCCCATTACCTCTCCTGTTGATTTCATCTCAGGGCCGGGTGCCGGATCCAATCCCCTTAGTTTGATAAATGGAAATACTGGTGCTTTTACGCAAACTGCATCGGTCTGAGGCTCTGGTATATCTAAATCGCAGAGCCTCTCTCCAAGAGCAACCCGAGCTGCGATCCTAGCAAGTGGTATCCCGGTTGACTTGGCAACGAATGGAAATGTTCGAGAACCCCTGGGGTTAACCTCCAGGACATATAGAAGCTCATCATGAATTGCGAACTGAATATTGTAGCACCCCCTTACTCCCAACTCCAATCCAATCACACGAGTCCATTCTTCGACCTGCTCAATTATATCATTCGGCACATTCTGCGGAGGTATAAAGCAAGTCGAGTCGCCTGAATGGATTCCTGCCTCCTCTAAGTGCTCCATTATTGCACCAATGAGAACCTCGTCACCATCGCACACTGCATCAACGTCTAGCTCCATCGCGTTTCCAAGATATTTGTCTATGAGGAGTGGTCTATCTGAAGAGAGGTAAGCGTCCCTCATGTAAGACTCTAGCTGCTTATAATTCGCTAAAATCTCCATTCCTCGGCCCCCCAAAACATATGAAGGGCGTACCAAAACTGGATAGCCAATCTCGTTTGCTGCGTGTCTGACCCCATCTGGTGTTGTTGCGGTAGCTCCTTCTGGCATTCTCAGACCACATCTGAGTGCGAACTCTTCGAACCTCTCGCGATCACTAGCTTCGTCTACTGATTCTGGAGAGGTTCCTTCCATAGTAAGATCGAGCCCCATTGTGGATAGGTGTGGGATCTCGTTCGCCAATGGGAGTGCCAAATTTATTGCTGTCTGACCTCCGAATTGTAGAAGGATTCCGTTTGCATCCTCTCTTAGAAGAATCTCGGAAACTGCCTCCAGCGTAAGTGGATCGAAATAAAGACGATCGCTAGTATCGAAGTCGGTAGAAACTGTCTCGGGATTGTTATTGATTATGATCGCCTCATGTCCCAAATCCTGAATTGCGCCGGCAGCATGTACGCAACCGTAGTCGAATTCTATGCCTTGTCCAATTCTTATCGGCCCCGATCCCACAACTGCAATTCTCTGCTTTGAGGATGTCAGACCTGGAACATAGTCCACACCTAAATCTCCGGATCCACCCTCATATGTTGAATAGTAATATGGAGTTACAGCGGCAAATTCAGCTGCGCAAGAATCGACCATCCTATATCTTGGATGAATGCGCAGCTCATGTCTTCGCCTCCTTACAGATACCTCATCCTGCCCCAATGGAAGATTTTTGAAACCTGAGTCAGGGAAGCCGCAGAGAGCATCGGCAATATGGAGGTCGGTAAATCCGGCTCCTTTCCAAGAGCGCATCTCCGACTCGGGGATTCCGGCAGGCTTCATGCCCATTTCTCCAGCTGCTCTGATCTCGGTCTCTATTGCGGCGATTTTCTCGAACCTTCGTAGGAACCAACGGGTAATTCCTCCTGTAAGGTCCCTAACATCCTCTATTGAATATCCCCTTCTGAAGGACTCTATGACCGCCCCCATTCTTCTATCAGTAGGGATACGGAGCCAATCCTCATGAAGAGCAGTGGGAAGTCGCTCTGCGGCTCTCTCGTCCATTGTCTCTCCATCTGAGGCGTCTGACATTGTCAGCGGCCTGGGATGTGGTTTACCATACTCCAAACTAGCCCAGGCCTTCAGACATGCCTCCTCAAAGGAGCGCCCAATCGCCATAACCTCTCCAGTGGACTTCATCGAAGTGCCAATCTTTCTATCTGCAGTTCGAAACTTGTCGAATGGCCATCTGGGAATTTTTACCACACAATAGTCCAGGGTTGGTTCGAAAGCTGCTGTTGTTCCTTCGCCAGTAATTGGATTTGGAAGCTCATCCAGAGTATATCCTACTGCGATCAGAGCAGCCATTCTAGCAATTGGATAGCCAGTAGCCTTGGAGGCTAAAGCCGAAGATCGAGAAACACGAGGATTTACCTCAATTACCCTGTATTCGCCAGTAGATTGCTCTACTGCAAATTGTACATTACACCCTCCTTTTATATTCAGTCTTCTGATAAGCTTCAGTGCGGCGTCTCTGAGCCCCTGGTGGTCACTATCAGACAAAGTCTGCTGCGGGGCTACAACTATTGACTCCCCGGTGTGAACTCCCATGGGGTCTATGTTCTCCATAGTGCATACGATAATGGCATTGTCAGAACCATCCCTCATAACTTCATACTCATGCTCTTGCCACCCGAGTATGCTCTCTTCAATTAGAACCTGCCCAATTGCCGAATGTAGAATTCCTTGGCTTGCTATCTCAACAAGTTCTCCCATGTTGAATGCAGTACCACCACCTAGGCCGCCAAGAGTGAAGGCTGGTCTGACAAGTAGAGGGAAGGACCCCAGTTCCTCTGCGGCATCAATCACGGCCTCAATAGAGTCGCAAGCCATTGCCTTGCAAACGGGAAGTCCAATCTCCTCGCAGACCTTCTTGAACAGGTCCCTATCCTCGGCTTCATCTATTGCAGCTAGATTGCAGCCAATGAGCTCGACCCCAAGCTCATCAAGAGAGCCGTCCTTCGCAAGGGCCGATGCAATATTCAAAGCGGTCTGACCGCCCATTCCGGCTAAAAGCGCATCAGGTTTTTCTGATTCCATTATTCTCTTTACGACCTCCGGAAGCAGAGGTTCGATGTATATTCTGTCTGCCATCTCTGGATCGTTCTGAATTGTAGCTGGATTCGAATTAACGAGAATCACTTCGTAACCATCTGAGCGAAGGGCGCGGCAAGCCTGCGAACCCGAGAAATCGAATTCTGCGGCCTGACCGATCCTTATAGGGCCGCTTCCAAGGATTAGTATCCTCTTCAAATCATCTCGACGGGGCATTAAGCACCGCCATCCTTGCTCATTATTTTCCCCCCTATCCCCTCCAAGTACTCAGAGACAATGTTCTGGAATCTATCGAATAGAGGAGAGGCGTCATTGGGCCCTGGACATGCCTCGGGATGGAATTGGACGGTAAAAGCGGGTTTATCTAGGACATCAAGGCCCTCTACTGTACCGTCATTAGAGTTGACATGTCTGACTCTGAACTCTGCACCAAGAATATTCTCTGTTGGATCTGAACATACCCCGCTAGGATGGGGTGCAAGCATACCATGAACAGGGTCTTCTACGGCAAAACCATGGTTCTGGCTTGTAATATGGACCCTACCTGTCTCCAGATCCATTACTGGTTGATTGGATCCTCTGTGTCCATATCTGAGCTTGTATGTCCTTAGTCCTGCTGCCAACCCCATCAGTTGATGGCCAAGACAAATGCCCATAACTGGCATTCCATGACGTACGGCTGCTGCTAGGGTGTTTCTGGCATCAGTTGCAGCACCGTGGTGAGCTGGGTCTCCTGGTCCATTAGAGGCGAATAATGCATCAGGAGACCAGTCTCTAATTATCTCCTCAAGAGTCATTGTAGCTGGACACCAAATAACCTCGAATCTAGAACACAACTCTCTGAGGATGTTATACTTAACCCCACAATCTATTGCAGCCAGACGCGGAAGAGGTTTGCCAGAGACATCCAAAGCACCTGGGTTCAATAGTACAGGCATATCACAAGTTACCTTTGCGACTAGGTCTTCTGTATCCGGAGGAGTCATTTCCTCAAGTATGACCTCCATCTCTTTGACTCTCTCAGCTGGTCCAAAAACACATAGAACTGTCCCATGCTCCCTTACCCTTCTTGTTAGGGCCCTAGTATCGATACCCTCTATGCCGGGGATGTTATGCGCAACCAAGAACTCGTGTACGCTACCGATTGAGTTTCTATGATCGGGAGATGTAATATGCTGCCTGCAAACTACCCCTCTAGGATGCACTGAGGATGACTCTGAAACTCCAGGATGAATCCCATAGTTACCCAAAAGGGGGTATGTAAATGTCAGAACCTGCCCAGCAAACGAGGGATCGGTTAGACTCTCCTGGTATCCGCACATTCCTGTAGTGAACACAAGTTCTCCTTCTGCTATCTGCTCCGAACCAAATAGAGACCCCTCAAAACGAGTCCCATCTGCCAGAAGTAGCAGCCCCCGTGAACCACTAGGGTGCTCAGACCCTGAATAATTGAAAAGAGGATCTGCGGCATCGGGAAATGTTGGGGGATCTTCCACCCCGGCAATTTCAGCTCCCGGACAGAAGCCCTCGTGCCCTTCTGTCGTCGGCATCAGCAAAGCTGCTCAAGTACGATTCTTAATGGTTGACAGAGATGATGGGGCGGATTGGTTACAAATTCACTCTTCTTCATCATTGATTACGGTCTTGCCATCGGCAGAAGGAATTACTCTTAATTTGGGGCTAGTGAACCTAGAATATTCATCGATTGGCCCTAACCAACTTTCAAGAAATATCGCTAAGGCTGCTACCTCGGAATGTGGTTGGTTACCAATTGAAATATTGTGATCTGCAAGATCGTAAACCTGACCGGAAACTTTTGTCCCACCAACGACTATAATTATTGGTTTCTCATGAGAAATTGATTTGATGGACTCTCTCCAAGGCTCTCCGTACATCGTAAGATGTATGATAGTATTCGATCCTGATTTTGAGGCTTTTCTGAGCCAAGAAATGGGACTTTTTTCGAAACTACTTCCAAAATTTCCACCGAACCTTTTTGTAACGGACTCCCAAGTATCCAATGGAGAAGGATCCCAATCTCCAGATAGTATTATGTCATCGGCACCAAATGCTCTAGCAGTTAGTCCCAAGTGCGAAGTTATTCGCTTATCTCTCTCTATTCTGTGACCTAGCCTAAGGACAGAAATCCTAGGCATGCCCCCGTTATCCATATCTCACGAGTAAGGGGGGTCTTCATCAGCATGACCCTCCGGGCTCTCTGACCCTGTGGATGGGAACGCTTCGACCCCCATGTGGAGCATACTAGCCCTTACCCATTGTAGGAGGAGGGCATCGAACATCATAAGGGATGCAAAGCCGACCATTATTGCAAGGACTAAAACCCTACCAGTCGCGAAAAGAGCGTCCCCCTCTAATTCTCCAAAGTGCATCAATACCGGCTCAAGAATATAGAATGCTGCCAGAACCCCAAGACCGCCCCCAATTAGATTCATAGTGGCATTGCCCCTTTCCCTACCTATTCCGGTAAAAAGAGTGGCAATAATTACCAGAGATGGGATGATTATGCTCACTGTTCCAAACTCAAATGAGCCGAGTGTAGATTGTGGTATTTCCGAGTCGTTCACTTGCTTGGAACCCTCACTAATAGCTATCCACCACCAAAGAGCACTTGATATGAAGAGTGCTCCAGATGTTCTAGCCCTCTCGGTGATCATATCCCTAACATGGTGTGCATCCCTAGGTTTGAGTCTCTGAATTATAGAGTCGAGGATGAACAGTGTTTCAGGATCATGAGGTTCGATTGAATCGGTGTTGTTTTGTGTCTCGGAGGTGTCTAACGAAACATCATCTCCCAGAACCATCAACCTATTGCCCCTCCGTCACATCATAAAGCAATCGTCGTTTGCGAGTAACATATGGCCGACTGGGGACCCATGCTAAATCGCCGAGAAGACGGTTTTCCGCGGATAATGGGAGTAGTGAACGTCACTCCAGACTCATTCCACCCCCGTTCGAGGTCCAAAAACAGTAGTCATGCAGTACAAACAGCGACTGAGATGGCATCTGAAGGTGCGGATTGGATTGATATCGGGGGAGAGTCAACCAGGCCCGGATCGAGCCCTGTTACGTTAGAAGATGAGTTAGACAGGGTAATACCTGCAATAAGGGACATTAGGCGAGAACTTCCGGATATCTGCATCTCGATCGACACTAGGAGATCGGAGGTTGCACACCAGGCTCTGAAATCGGGAGCGGACATGGTTAATGACGTCTCGGCGTTGAGTGATCCGGGAATGTTAAGTGTGATTTCTGATTATGGCTGCCCTGTTTGCATAATGCATATGCAAGGTTTGCCCGAGAACATGCAGGATAAACCCAGATACAACGATGTTGTTGGAGAGGTGAAGGAATACTTAACGGAGGTTACGGGTTTATTAATCGATGAGGGAGTAAAACCAAGCCAAATCGTAGCGGATCCGGGAATCGGTTTCGGGAAGACACTGGAACACAACCTTGCATTACTATCATCTGGAAGGGAGATAGTTCCAGATGATAGTATGCACCTGATGTGGGGAGTAAGCAGAAAGAGTATTTTCAAGGACCTTCTTGGAAGAAATGATAGTGAAGAAAGGCTTGCTGGGACACTTGGTGTAGCTGCAACTTCTCCTTTGAAACAGGTTGACATAATCAGGGTCCACGATGTTGCTGATCACTCGGACTTATTCGCATCAATGAAGGCAGTTAGGTGATTTGATGATTGACGGCAATATCGTAGAAGTTGATGAGAGTCTGAGGATTTTGGGGACTGCACACATCAGTAGTGAGTCGGTGGAACTGGTTCGTAATCAGATCAAAGAATGGAAGCCTGAACTAGTCGCGGTAGAATTGTGTCCTTCAAGGATGGCTGCGTTGATAGAACCTGAGACACTTGACTCAGATGACCTTCTCAAAATTATCAAAGAGGGTCGATCGGCAATGATTCTCCTACAATCCGCACTTGCAGCCCAGCAAAGAAAGATGGGGCTATCGTCCGGAGAAAAGCCAGGGGCGGAGCTTCTGGCAGCGGTTAATGCTGCAGAGGATGCTGATATCCCGGTCGAAATGATCGATAGGGACGTCGTCATAACACTAAGGAGGGCATGGAGGAAGATGGGTTTTTTCGAGAAATGGAGGATTCTCAATGCTCTCCTTTGGGAAGAGGAAGAAGACAGTGCCCCCATAGAAGAAGTCCTTCGGGACTCTGACCTACTTAGTAGCATGATGGAGGAGGCTAGAGAGGTAGCACCCAGAGCGGGAGAGGTACTTATCGATGAGAGAGATACATTCCTAGCTGGTAGAATTCAGCAAATCCGTGGTAAGGGGAAGATACTAGCCGTAATTGGGGCGGGCCATCTCAGTGGTGTTGTAAATAATCTTGGCGAGCCGGCAATAGAGACTACCTCGAGGCTAGCAGAGCTGGCGGAGGAGCCAGCCAAGTCAATATGGCCGAAGATCATCATGGCAGCGATTCCTGTCTTTCTACTTGGGGCCGTCGGATGGATGGCCTATAATGGGGAAATTAACGAGCTTAAGCAAACTGCCCAGACTTGGCTTATTTTCAATGCCTTGGTGGCGGGATTGGGGATACTTATTGCAAGGGGGCACCCACTATCTATCTTGGTTGGCGCTTTGGCCTCTCCAATTACATCCCTGAATCCAACCTTGGCAGCCGGTTGGTTTGCAGGGTACACCCAATTGAAGGTAGACTCCCCGACGGGTAAGGACGCGCAAGATTTCCTTAAGCTAGATGAGACCTCTTTATTCTGGAAAAATAGAGTAGGCAAGGTACTGCTAGTTACCGCGCTGGGCAATGTCGGCTCTATGGTTGGAGCATGGCTAGCAGGTGGTGCGATATTGGGACAACTAATCGGTTGATTGTGAGGTGAAAATATGAGTGAGACTTCAGGTATGCACTCACAGAAGGGAGATTTGGATAGAGGAATTATGCTTTGCTTATTTTTGGGAATAATGGCTTACCTGATAGATGGTTGGCTACAATCTAGTGACATATTCAGTTTGGGTTCAGGAACAACAGCGTTCATCCTTGGGGGGGTTTGTGCTCAATTCTTTACGGGGATCCAGAGTGGTGGTGATTGGGTAATAAAGAAAATACTACCAATCACAATAATTTGCTTGGGCTTCGGACTCGATCTAACTTTACTTTTCGGTGATGGAGAAGGCAGAATAGGCCTAATGATTGGAATCACGTCAGCATTTTTTTGCCTTGTTTCTAGTGTTCTAATCGGGAGGTTACTTGGCATTACAACTGAATTGTCATTGGCTGTGGGTTGTGGAGGCGCAATATGTGGCAATAGCGCGGTTGTCTCCGTTTCCTCCCCTTTGGGAATAAGACAGAACTTTCTCGCTCTTATTCTCGCAACTATTAACATTCTCGGAGTTATAACATTCATCGCCATACCGGTATTTTCCACGATACTAGGATTGGAAGAGACGAGTGCCGGGATCTGGGCTGGGTCAACAATCCACGCCGTCCCACAAGCTATTTCGGCTGGGGAAGCGATCGGTGAGGAGGGGATGATCATGGCAACTACAGTTAAGCTCTCGAGGGTTGGATTGCTGGTCTTAGTAATCCCATTATGTGCCTTGATAGGAGGAAGACCCGCAAGAGAGGGTTACTGGAAAAATCCCCTGTCTAAAATGCCTTACTTCCTGCCTGGATTCATTCTGGCGGCGATTCTTGCAACTTGGTTAATACCGGAGGAACACTCAGAACAGTTGTCAGGACTCGCTAAGTTCAGTTTAGCACCAATAATGGCCTCCATTGGTTTTTTTCTCTCTATGGAGGGGATAGGGAGGGAAGGTACCAGAATATTCGCAATAGGAGCCTTATCATCAGTTGCAATGATTTTCTTCAGCCTTATCATGATTTACTTGTTCGTCTGATAGAGTTCATTCTGAGATTTACTCTGAGCGGCGGCTGTGTCAAATATCACACTACTGGCATATCTTCCGCGACCCCCCACTCAACGGCTTCCCAAGCCCTCTCATGGAAGTAATAGAATCCCATCTTCAAAGGGAATTCGATCACGATGAACCACCCAGCCGTTTCTATCTCCCCTGTCAGGAGTCCCGCAACTGCTGCCCCTGTTAATGTTGCAATAATCCTCCAAGCAAATGTCTTTGCAAGGACGCGTTCTCTAGTATACATTCCCATCGCCATAGAACATTGGTCTGGTCAATGAGCAAATAACATGCACGGTATCAGTTCACAGCATAATTGCAATTTGTATGGGTTTTTTTTCTCGCCGAGCCGACTTTTGAATGGCCAGAGAGTCTCAGTGCGCTGGACTGACATCTGGGGCGTCCGGATCATCCAGACCCCAGTCCGTAGAACTCCAAGCCCTCTCATGGAGGTAGTAGAGAATCATCTTTGTGAAAACCTCAATTATTCCAATCGACAAGCCTTCTGTCCAGCTACCTGTTATCATCCTGGAGATAATTATAGTGTCAGTAGTGGCAATTCCTCTCCATAGGAACGTCTTTGCCACGCTACGCTTCCTGTTAGCATGGCCTTCACCTGGCAATTTGCCCTCTTTCCCATCAACTTCCCCTAAGCCCCAATCGGATCTGCTCCAGGCCCTCTCATGGAAGTAATACAGCAGCATTTTCGTGAAGACTTCAATCATTCCAATTGCGAGACCCTCGGTCCAACTGCCTGTAATCATCCTCGAGATGATTATAGTGTCAGTAGTGGCAAGACACCGCCAGACTAATGTCTTCGCAAGGCTGCGTTTTTGGTTCGCATGCCCCCCTCCCGCAACGGTTGACATATTACTATCAAGGGCCTTTTTTTGATAATCCCTCCGGATATCGGTTCACGCATATCAGATAGACTCAATCACTACCGCGATCCCTTGCCCACCGCCGATACAAGCGGAAGCAACACCATACCTAGAGCCTGAATCTTTGAGCTGGTGAGACAGCGTCAGAACTAGTCTGGTGCCGGTTGCAGCAAGAGGGTGTCCGAGGCCGACGGCTCCACCGTTAATGTTGACTATATCGTAGGACAAACCGAGATCCTGCATACATGCCACTGCTTGGGATTTTCCCATCGATGGTAGAAATGAATGGGCTCGTCACCGCAAGATGCATGTAAATCACCCCACTCGATGATGCTATCACCATCGTCACTAGGCGCAACCGAGGTCAAAATCATCCCTGGATGGAAGCCAGTGTTAATCAGATCAGAGGTTGAGGCACCTGATAGCATCCACCGTACCTGAGCCATCGACAAACCTCCAATTTGTGAGATACATTGTTCAGCAGCTCCATTGGCCTTGACCATAAGTGTGGCCGGCATCCGTCCAACAGGAACATCGACAAGTAAGTCACCGTTTGAATCACAGGAACGTAGTCCAGTTGTCGAATAATTTGCCAATTTGGTTGTCAAGGATTCGGCGGATGTTGATGCCCCGGCACCCATCAATATTCCACTGATTTGGTTCGCCTGATTACATTGCATTTGTGTGATTGGTGTGATCGATGAATTGTAGTGATTGGGAAGATAATCATTCCCGACCTTGCCATATTCCGCAAACCGGCTTTCCATGAGTTGTCCTGTGACATCCCCGCCCATCCAAATGAATGCATCTTCAGAATAGTAAGTGTAGAAGCCGCCATAA
>JAYZLO010000054.1:0-14268 GCA_036154175.1 Thermoplasmatota archaeon
CCATCTTAGTTGGGGGTGGGTGAGGCTGCCTTAACCATGGGGTATTCGAGCCTGCCTTCGACAAGGAGGGTTAAGTCGTAACAAGGTATCTGTAGGGGAACCTGCAGATGGATCACCTCCTAAGAAAACTCGGAAACCGGGGGCCGGGGTGGCTTGCCACCCCGTCTCCCACCTTCTCGGAAATACGCATCGTAAAACGTCTCCAAATCGAGTTATCCTACGTTTTAAGGCGAAGGTATATACATACTATATCTCGTCACTGCACACATGCAGCGACTAATCGCTACAACAATGATGCTGTTAATGATGACTGCAGCCCTTGCGGGCTGTGCGGGAGACGATGTCACGCAAGAAGACGTCGACGCTGCCCGCGACGAAGGATACGCGCAGGGTGTTGCTGACACACAACTCGTTAGCACCCTGGACGTGATCAAGGAGCGCGGGTCGCTTCTATGTGGAGTGAAGACAAGCCAGTTCGGAATGGGCTACGTCGATCCTGCCTCTGGTGAGAGATCAGGTCTTGACGTCGCTTACTGCGAGGCAATCGCAGCTGCAATCGGTGTAACGGTCACCTATGTGGACGCTACCCAGGCTAGCACCCGATTCGAGAAGCTCGCAGATCCTGCACAGATGGACGTTCTGATCCGCACCACGACCTGGACCACCAGCCGTGACGCCGGACTGAACGCTGACTTCGCCGGGATCAACTTCTACGACGGACAGGGAGTCCTAGTTGCAGAGTCCGCCTTCAGTAAGGCCTCTGCCGGTGGATCTGTCGCAGGACTGGACGGAGTGAAGATCTGCGTCGGAACCGGAACGACCACAGAGGGCAACCTACAGGACTACTTCTCTTTGAACAACATTGAGTTCGTTCCTGTGAACGTTGAGTTCGAGAGCGAGGCAGTCGAGAAGATCAAGTCCGGCGAGTGCGAGGCATTCACTGGCGACATGTCGGCAGTAGCTGCCCGGAAGTACCTACTAGATGCTGAGGACAACTCCGGCAACTCGCTAAGCGCAGGGACCTGGATCGCATCCGAGACCCTATCCAAGGAGCCCCTTGGAGCAGCCACCCGTGACAACGACGACGACTGGAACGACGTAGTCGCATGGGTATGGTACGCCATGGTGACAGCAGAGGAGTACGGTATAACCTCCGCAAACTACGCTGCAATGGCAACAGCCGCAGCAGCAGCTGATGGTAACGCCCAGCACAACACTCTGCTGAACACGGCTACATCCCTTTCCCTTGGAACTGAGGCCAACCCACTCAGTGACACCTGGGTCCAGGATGTACTAGCAGCCGTAGGGAACTACGGAGAGGCGTACGACGACGCATTCTGCGACGGTAGCTACGACGGAACCAGTGGCTCTGCCGCTATGACCGGCTGTCTGATCGACAGAGCTGGTACCAAGAACGCCCTCGTCTCTGAGGGTGGACTGCAGTACGCTCCACCGATCAAGTGATTTCGGTTATAGAAAGCACATAGACGGAACGACGAAAACCCCGGGGGGGTTACTCCCCCGGGGCCAAACATAACCATATCATGCAAAGCGCTGAGTGTTACGATGGATACTCAAGGGACCGAGAATGAGCAAACCCAAGCTCCGGCTGAAACCCTCCCAGAAGCAAGTGAAATATCAGATGGCCAGATTATCGGAAGAAGAAAAGAGAGAGACACAGGTGCGAGCACGGAAGAGAAGAAGAAAACCGAGAGAAACACTATCAACGGTTACCTTCAAACATTTTTCAGCCAGGTGATCAGTAACCCAAAGAGGTCTGCTAGGAGAATCCTGGTCTATCTCCCAGTCATATACGTCCTCTGGCAGTACCTCTCTTTCTTCATGGGGCTCTCGTTCGAGACGGCCCAGCAGGTCTCCCTGAATGTCCCGATTGGCGGCACGGACAGCCCAGCATACTATCCCATAGGGGATCAAGTTATGATAATCGGGGGCATATGCCTGGTCTCATTCGTCCTAATACAGAATGAGATCTCCCCTCGAACAATTAGGAATGCGCGTGAATACGAGTCTTACATAACGACGGTCATCGCCTTCATGGGATTCCTATTCTTCCTCTGGTTGGCAGACAACATCTACCTCTCGCCAAGGACGCAGAGGCCTTTCCTGATATTGGGGGGATCAGTACTGACTGGAATGCTCTTGATTCAGGATGAGATGAAGGACCTCTCACTACTAGTCCTGAAATCATTGCGCAACCCAAAGGATGCCCCTAGGATGTGGGGGGAATCATGGAAGCGCGTAGGGACATCGCTATTCGCGATTCTGGCATTCTTCTTCATATTGATCAACTTAGCAATGGTGGGGTCGTTCTTCCCCATCATATCTAGAGAACAGGACACTACATTCTCATTTCTGCTACTGCTACTCATAATTGGGTGGTCCGCCCAAATCTCCAGGGAATCCGACAAGCCATCCATCGTGTACAAAAGACAATCTTCTCTGGCCTTCCTAATAGCACTCCCTCTCGTCTTATTCTTGACATTCAGGATAATGCTCCTCCTACGCACCGATGCCACATGGGACATAACTTGGGACTTCATGGATGACATTGCAGGTTTCAGCATCACCAACTGGCCCAACCAAGTCAATCTAACCAGGGGAGATAGGTGGGAGTTCCATTGGGCAGGGGTGGTTAACGCTGTCAGAGCAGTATTGATCAGCATCGTCCTATGCACGCTGATAGGAATAGTCGTGGGAGTCATGAGACTCTCCAACCACAAGCTTACGTCCGGGTTCGGAACGGTATACGTCGAGATATTCAGGAACATGCCTCTTGCTTTGCTCCTCTTCGGTACTTCGATAACCCTAGGGAACACAATACCGATAATCGAGAAGGAGGTCAACATCGCAGAGGCAATCTGGATAAGCAACCAAGGGATAATCATCCCCAAGCCAGACCCGGTAATGCTGACGGTAGCACTATCCTGGCTATTGATGGTGAAGGCATACACAACTTACCTGGACAGGGAAGGCTTTGACGACTCAGATAGAGGAATCAAATCTCGCTTCAGGATCTGGATCTCAGCATTTGCAATCTCTGCTGGCATGCTCCTCTACGGGGGATTCGATATCCCCACGATGTGGAAGAGGATCCCAGACTCACCTGGAAGCTGGGTGATGCAGGATGGATTCGAGATCACGCTCCCGTTCTTGGCCATAGTCGCAGGACTGACAATTTACACAAGCGCGATAGTAGCCGAGATTGTCAGAGGGAGCATACAGTCCCTCCCAAGGGGGCAGATAGAGGCCGGTATCGCGCTCGGCCTAACCCCACTCCAGAGACTGAGGCTGGTAATCATGCCACAAGCACTCAGGAGCATGGTGCCAGCCCTGAACAACCAGTACATGAACGTCTGGAAGAACTCCAGCCTGGCCATGATTGTAGCCTACAACGATGTATTCTACATCAATCTCGTGATCGTGAATAAGATCGGCAAGGCAGTACCTACATTCATACTCATCCTACTCACCTATCAGGTAGGTAGCCTGATAATTTCCGCACTAATGAACATGTACAACAGAAGGATAACGAGGGTTCAGATATGATTTCGGAAAAAGAGAGTTCTGACAATTTCGCCGCTAGGGCACTGTACTGGCACCATAAATTCGACGAGGAGGTGTCCGGAAAGCCTGCCAGATGGGTCAATGAGGATAACAGGAACCAGTTCTCGGTTGCTATACTACTGGCCTCGCTGATAATCGCAGTCAACGCGTACCTCTCCGAGATGGACAAGATGTACCTTGATGTCTCCGAGTGGAGGAATATCCTGCATTGCCTGATTACTGCCTCAATGTCTTTCTTCGCATGGTCCACCACCCTCTCGATCGCCCTCAAAGGCACCTTCATGAGGTCAAGGAGCACAGCACTATTAGGGCTGGTAGTCGCATGGGCGACTTACATCCTCGTATCCGCCGCCTCCTACTTCACAATAATTGGAGCCGAATGGGATGTGATCTTCGCCAATAGATCGACACTATTCCTCGGGATCCACATGAACACGGGAGTAGTCAACTCGGATTACACAAACGAGACATGGCGCCTTTGGCCAAGCCTGATACTGTCCGTATCAATCATAAGCGCAGCATTCGGGACCACACAACAGACCACGAGGGACTTCCTAGTCAAACTCGGGATGGTTTGGGCTATCTCGATGTTCTATGTTTGGTATCCAACATACCTTTACTTCAATCCCGACAATGTAATGCTGAGGCTTACCCTGACTGCAGCACTGGGTGCCTCAGTCTTCCTGGCTACTAGGAGATACACGCTCCGCTCAGAGGAGTACCTAGTCAACAGACTCAGATCCTACATAGCCTTAGCAAGCGTAATCACCTTCTTCATAGCGATAATTCTCCTTGACCCCCCAAAGTCAATAGTGGACAATGGGTGGATGGAAGTAGGAATAGCACCCTTCCTGTGGGGCGGCTTTTTCGTTAATCTCATCCTTATAGCCGCCACATTGGTTCTAGGCTTCGGGATGTCCGTACTCCTAGCCTTCGGGAGGCGGAGCGAAATCCTCTTCTTCAGCCTCCCAGCAACAATGATCATCGAACTCGTCAGATCGGGACCGATGGTAGCTTGGCTTTTCATCGCACTCTTCATCCTCCCGGATGTCATCTCCCCAATCTTCGATGCCGACGTGGTTGTCCGAACCATAATGGCCTTCTCGATATTCGGAGCATGTTACATCGCCGAGG
Source organism: Thermoplasmatota archaeon (assembly GCA_036154175.1). GTDB lineage: Archaea > Thermoplasmatota > Poseidoniia > Poseidoniales > Thalassarchaeaceae > UBA36. The sequence continues at coordinate 4,720 of JAYZLO010000054.1, forward strand.
TTCTGAGAGGGGGTTTGCAGAATGTACCTAGGGGCCAAGTCGAGGCTGCCACGGCATTAGGCCTCAGTCCAACCCAGATCAAACTGTTCGTTGAACTGCCGTCGGCAATCAGGACTACCCTGCCGGCCATAGTCAGCATATTCATCGGCCTTTGGAAAGACACGACATTGGTCTATCTATTGGGCGTACTGGATCTATTCGCAATCTCCAAGGTACTCCCTGCCACAGACATAAACTTCGGAGATGACTACCTTGAACCGCTGATTTTCTCCGCCCTGCTATTCTGGGTTGTCGCATTGGCCCTTTCAAGGATTTCACTTAAGGTCGAGCAGTCCCTCGGGCTAGGAGTAGAAGGGGGTGGAGAGGCGACATGAGCGATTACTGGACATCATCTGACGAGGTCATTATAGAGGCCGAGGGAGTCAAAGTAAACTTCGGAGATTTCTGGGCCCTCAAGGGCATCGATATCAAAGTTAGAAGGGGGGAGATAATCGTCATCCTTGGTCCTTCTGGGTCTGGAAAATCAACCTTCATAAGAACACTGAACAGACTTCAGCCTCATGCCAGTGGCACTATCAAGGTCGATGGGGTCACCTTGGACGATGATACAAGCGTAGCAGATCTTAAACTCATAAGATCCGAAGTCGGATTCGTTTTCCAGCAGTTCGAGCTCTTCCCCCACCTCACAATAATGGAGAATATCACCCTCGCACCGATGAGGGTCAAGGGAATCGACAAGAGCAGCGCTGAGAAGAGGGCCATGGAACTGCTTGAGAGGGTGGGAATACCGGAGCAGGCGAACAAGTACCCAAGCGGACTCTCAGGGGGGCAGCAACAGAGGGTTGCGATCGCCCGTGCCCTGGCCATGGATCCGAAGATAATGCTGTTCGACGAGCCCACATCTGCTCTGGACCCCGAGATGATAAAGGAAGTCCTGGAGGTAATGATTGATCTTGCAAGTAGGGACATTACGATGATCGTGGTGACGCATGAGATGGGCTTCGCCAAGGAGGTCGCCGATCGTTGCATATTATTCGATGAGGGCGAGCTTGTGGAGGAGGAAACCCCAGAAATATTCTTCACAAACCCGAAGAGGGAGAGGACCAAGAGATTCCTCGAGCAGATACTCTAGTTCAGGCTAGCCATCTGGAAACCCTAGTAATGATCTCATTCCTGAATGTAAGAAGCCTAAGCTTGGGCCCGTCAATCCCCACTGTCAATGTGGCTCCCCTGGTGAAGTGAGTCTCGTCCCACCCATCGCTTACGACATACCCCCTGTGCATATCGCTAGTGATTATGGTTTGCTCGCTTGTCCACTCCCAGTAGGAACCGTCATCGGATCTCGACTCCCTTGGCAGATCCCTCGCCACGAACAAGTAGTGGTCGTCTATCTCTTCGAATGGAAAGGCCTCCCCTTCAATGTTAGCTACATGCCTAAACCACGCTCCTTGTCCGAGGAAAGTCGAGAAAAGACACCCAGAGGAGTATTGCATAGAATCTATTTCTTCCCTCTGCAGTCTGTACTTTGAGGGCTGATACTGGTGTGTGTTAGCAACTAGTAAATCGTTCAACGCAGGGTCGCATCTAACTATATTCCCACTAGTCGTTTCTATCTCGGCCTGAAGGCGTGGAAGTACATTGACTATGCTCCCTCCGTCAAGAGCACTCCTAACATCCTCGGAGAATGTATGGGGATCACTCCCCATGAAGAATCCGTATGATCCATCATCGCTCTCGCTTCGTGGATGGCTGTTCACGCCCATAACTGGAGTAATATCATCCACTGAATGAGCTATAGATGTCAGGGTCCCATCACCTCCAAGGACGATCACAAGATCCGGCCCAGAGAAGTCTGCTCTGCGTACTGTTTCTCTTGCTGTGTATCCCACGTCAATCCCCCTCTCAGCTACAAGTTCATCCATCACCTGCCTTATTTTGTCTAGCGATCTATCATGGACTTCCTCGAAGTTCTTTTTGTAAACTACCAGTATTTCCTCATGCATCCAGGATCGCCCCTGTTCAACCGCCATAATGACTGACATATAGGAGCAACGCAACCACTAAATCACAATCTTGGGACCCAGCTTTAGTGAAAAGTGCAATATTGATCTCGTTGATACTGTTTACTACGCCACTTTCAGGATGTATTTCTCTTAGTAACGAGCAAAGCCACACCGGGTGTGATCAAGAGGTGAATGACTCTTGCTTCCCAATGAGGGGCGGGGAGTTTGCTAGGATGATATCCGAGCAAAATCCCTTAGATGGTTATTCACTAGCTGCTCAGAACCCCGGTTTCTTCAGAGTAGAGGCAGAACAAAGCTCAACGATCGATGGGGTAAATGTGGTTAATTCCTGGGCAATAGAGAGGTCCGATGATCTAGGAATACGTTACGTCTCTCATACGCTCAAGATAGGAGGTAACCTCGTGGCCGGATACCAGATCTACGATGGCCTATCGGAGATATATATCTCAGACTCAAATATGCTATCTATGAAACGTGGCAGAGACATGATTCCAGAATACGAAGATCCCTTTGTTGAGATACAGCGGCTCTCGCAGCAGGAACCCGATGGAGTCTGGCCCCCGTTCTCCTACGATCTATCCCAATTCGAGGGTCAGTCTTGGACGGTTACAGGTGATGTCTCAGAACTTTATCAAGTGGGTGGTACTAGCAAAATGATCAGTGGAGAATTAATCCAGGCTTATGTAGCAACCTCTGGATTCCCTCCTAACATTGTTGCAATAGAGGTCTTCAAGGAGACTACTGACATACTTTACAGGCTAGTCTTTTACGAGGAAATTGACATACCTTACTACGAACTACTTCGAAATGGGACACTCGAGGGCATGTGGTTCGAAGCCGGCCTACTTCCAAATCCCACATTCGAAAGGGCCGCTGTGCCGTTCATTCCTTTGCCACAATTCCAACTAACCGAAGATGGCATCACAGAAGTTTCCGGACCCGTGCCAGAGGCAATGATCTACGAAGTCAACCTGTCGGAGATCGAGATGCACGTGTTTATGGATAACTCGTCTGTCGCGGAACTAATGCTAGATAACCTAACGAGTAACACTACTTCAGTCGACGGTACTTGGTGGGAATTAGAATGGCAGGACTCTGGACTCGACGGCCTCCTCTCTTACCCGGACTCATTCTCGGTAAGGACAAACTCCGCGGAAACATTTGATATCCGGATATTCGATCTTTGGGCAAACGCTTGGACCGATGGAGGTGATCAGTGATGCTACCGTCGTTCAACGTTCTCGGAACGAACCTACAAACTTGCTCAGAGGATCCGTTAACCGGGTGGTTCAGGGATGGCTGCTGTAACACGGACCGAACAGATTCTGGCCTTCACACAGTTTGCTGCATAGTGACAAAACAGTTCTTGGAATTCGCTAGATCGAGAGGCAACGATCTGATTTCTCCAGCACCCCAGTTTAGCTTCCCAGGTCTGGTCCATGGGGACAAATGGTGCGTCTGCGCAAGGACATGGAAGGATGCCGCTGATTCGGGGGTGGCTTGTCCAGTAATTCTGGAAGCAACACACGAAGAGTCCCTACAGGTGGTCTCCCTCGATCTTCTGAAGGAGCACGCATGGAAAGAAGAAAACGATTCTGAAACCATTTCATAAGATTGGATATCCTCGAGAGGACGTGAGATATGCGATAATCATAGTGGCCACAACATTACTTTCGATAAACTCACTATGTAATGCCGCAGAATCTGAGGCCTTCGATTACAACATATCTGGAACTGCAGTCTTTTCCAATGGACCACCAGTTGAACTAGAGGATATTACCATAGAGTGTGCGGAATTTGAGTATGACTGCCATCCATTCCGGGGAATCTCACAGGAAACTGCCAAGGATGGGACATTTTATCTTACAATAGAGATTGACGACACATATGATGGTGCTGAGATCCTACTCATCCTATTAGGGGAGACTTTCGTACATATTATCGATACCAATGGATCCGAATATTCTGACTCAGTTACCAAGAACGCCGACATAGAGTTGGAACAGAAATCTCAACCTTCTCCGGTTTTTACCGGCCTTGGATGTGCTGGAATAGTATTCATCATAGCATTCTTTGCAGCTTTAGTCAGGAGGCCCATTGCCCCCTCATCCCTACAAACAGCTTCAGCTAAGAATTCCATAATTGTTGAGTGCCCTTTGTGCGATGGTAAACTGGAGGGCCATTTGCTAATCAGACATCTCATTGTTAGGCATGGAGTCGATGTGGACGAGGCAAAGGAAATCGCTCATTCCCAAATGAAGTCAGTCTCCCAAGAAGAGTGATTTTTTCAAACTAAACCCACTCATCGTTTGGGGCCCTTAGATTGCTATCAGCATCACCAGTGTTAATGACGCCCCTAGGTTCCACTAGCATAATTTTACACTCAAACTCGGAGGATGGCTTATGCCTAACCCCCTTTGGAACTACGTACATCTCTCCCTCGTTTAATTCAACGACCTTGTCTTCGAACTCAATCTCCATCCTCCCTTCTAGAACAATGAAAACTTCGTCCGTCTCTGAGTGATCATGCCAAATGAAATCTCCTTCAATCTTCACTAATTTGAATTGATAGTCATTCATCTCTGCAATAACTTTGGGAGACCATTTTTCTGAGAACATAGATAGTTTTTCTCGCAGATTTACTTTGGACATATGATTCGTTCCCCGGAGGAACTGCATGTATTCAAATTATTAGTGCGAACTAATCAGAGGTTTCATGGAAACTGGACTTGAAGGGACCGTCGTCCTCGTTACTGGGGGCGCAGGGGGGATTGGTCAAGCTATTTGTAGAGCCTTTGCAGCAGATGGTGCCGAGGTTGTAGTGCACTATCACAGATCCGAAAGAGAAGCGGAGAAACTGGCAGGAGAAATTGGCGGTATAGCTATCAAAGCTGATCTCAGAGTCCCCTCTGAAGCTAATGACTTGATCAAAAACTGCATCCTAGAAATGGGAAGTTTGGATACTTGCGTAGCCAATTCCGGATACTATCCGTCTGAAAATAAACCTATTTGGGAGATTGACGAAAAACGTTGGAACTCTACACTAACAAGCAATCTGGGAATATCCGCAAACACTGCTAGGTCATATCTATCTCATGCAAAAAATTGTGGTTACGGATCTCTAGTTTTTGTTGGTTCTACTGCTGGAATTTACGGTGAAGCGGGCCATTCTGACTATGCCGCGGCAAAAGGGGCTATAACTTCTGGACTCTTACTCTCTATAAAAAATGAAATCTCAGGATTAGGTTCAGTAAGGGTCAACGCAGTGGCCCCAGGTTGGACTCTGACAGATAAGAAGGCCGAAATAGGACTGGATGATGGGATAATCGCAAAGGCAGTATCAACAATGGCGCTAAAGAAACTCGCCAAACCAGTAGATGTTGCACGCGCTGTCGTAGTCCTTTCTTCAGGAAAAATCTCAGGACACATCACTGGCCAGATAATTGAGGTTGCAGGCGGAATGGAAGGCAGAATTATAGATTGATATTGAGGAACTAGGCTATTCAAGTTCGACAACATTGGTCGGAATCCCGATTTTTTCTGCCCCTTCTATTACTATTCTTGTCCATTTGCTAGTGGGTGATGGCATAGCCAAAATATGTGTTGCACTCCTCAGAATCTTTTCAGTAAGGCTATTTGGCGCCTCAGCACGATTCCTGTCAATCAGGCTACGACGAGGATCGTCCCACTCCTCGGAGAATATGGCAATAGGTACCAAATTATTGTCTGCCCATCGTTCCGCCATATAGTCGACCCCACTAGCACCGCCAACTACTATCATATCTGGAAAACCAGTCTTTGAAATCCATTTTTCAATTTCCCTTTCGAAAACTTCGAAGTCATAGAATCTACTACTTCCGGCAATTGCGAGATTTATCACGTCTCCGTCAGAGTTCAAATCCTTCCCACCAATCGAATCAACAATCTCCTGGCCGCTGGCGTCTTTCATCACTTACCCATAGGGGTGTCTATGAATAAATGCTGTCTAAAAAAAGAACAAATAGAGAAAAATATGCTCAGTGACTAATTTACAACGACTTCCTCTTCAACTCGGAAAATAGTTTTGGGGGAATCTCACTTTTAACTCGAATTCTGGATCCATCAGGATGCATAAATCCTATTGATGATGCATGCAAACATAGTCTGTTAACACTGGCCTTCCCCCTGCCATAGCGAGTATCTCCAACCACTGGATGCCCCATTTCACTCATATGTAGCCTGATTTGAGCTCTTCTCCCCGTTTCGATTTTTATACGCATTAGGCTGTTGACTGCAAATTTTTGCTCAACTTTCCAGTTGGTAATCGCTTCTTTGCCAGCTCTTCTTCCATCATCTACCAAGCGAACCCTCTTGTCTCGAGTCTCCAAAATTCTAGTTGTTGAAACTCCTGATTCATTCGTTGGGTTTCCGAAAACTACTGCATGGTATATTCTTTCAACTGAGCGATTTTTGAATTGTTTTTGCAAAAAAACTCTGACCTCTTTACTCTTTGCCAAAATAAGGCATCCCGAAGTTTCTCTATCCAATCTATGTACGAGGAATGTCCTATCTCGACGCTTCTTGGATAACCACTTCGAAACTCTATCAAACATCGTATCAGGCTCTCCCCTAGGGGTTGCCACGGTGAGAAGGCCAGCGGGTTTATCCACCACAATCACCTTTTCGTCTTCGAATAGTACTTCTGGACTTTGAAGCATTCCATCCATAGAATTTCCTTTCTGCTCTCCCTCCTCTTTGGAAAGAATTTCTACGTTAGCCCCAATCGGGATTTCTTCTTTGGCTCTTCTTGCCCTCACCCCATCAACAAGAATACGGCCCCTATCGATCATCCTACGAAGATTGTTTTTCTTGGATTTTGGATGAATTATGGATAATATATCAATCAAATTACCCGGCGATTCAACAACGAATCTTGGATTCCCCACGGGCCCGGCACTAGGATCCATGAATCAAGTTTGACCGTAATTTTCATTCCCGGACCTGTAATAACCCACATTCTTCTCGTGGTTTCGTGGAGACCGCAATTGGGGCCACTATGGTTTGTCTAGGAATCTATCTTTTCTGGGAGCCTAGCTATGGCGGCAAGGCCGTACAAAATCTTGCAAAGTCATCCAAATCAAAGAATTCGGGGGTTATTGGCGATGCACTATCGGCAACAATTAGGCCCGGGTTCATTCCAAGAAGGGGTCTTCGAATCTACAGAGCCTTCGCCTTTGTAGGAGCTCTTTTGGGCTACTTCCTAGCGAAGTTGCTCGTATCTTTCCCCGACCTTACAGAACTGATTCCCCCAACAGGGATAATGTGGTTTTGTGTGCTGTTTGGCGCTTTCGTAGGATACATTCTCCCCAGGGTGGCTGAGAACTATATGGTGGTTCTTGGACCTCCTATGGGGGTGGTTCTGGGGTACGAGTATCTGAAGTATGAGCGTGATATAGATCTGCAAGAAATCGTTGCACAGATTCCAGTAATACCAGAGATCTCACATTCACTCTTCTCCAGCTTTATTTTGGTTTCCACAACTTTCCTAACTTTGTTGTTTAGAATGCATCTAAGGCAAATCCTACCAATAATCATGTCTGGTTTATTTTCAGGGGCTTTGATGGGAAATGGGGTTTCAATTGTCCAGACAAAATCCTTCCCCACTTCAACAGCAGAGATCGAATTAAAATTTTCAATAGTTATCGCACTTTTTAGCATCATTATTCAGGCATATGTGAAATTCTATGGCCGGGAGAAGGGGATGAAAAAGCAGAGAGTCAAGGATAGGGAAAGGCGACTAATTAAGAGGGCCGGGGACATAATCATGCTCAGGTGCCCCGCGTGTGGCGAAAGTTCTCCTCACAAGGTTGAAGCAAGAAAGGAAACTGGAAAGGGCATCCAGCTTATTGTAAATTGCAGAGGCTTAAATCAGTTCGATGAACTTTGCAATAATCACCACACAGTGATAGAAACTAGATAATTCGCCAAGTAGATTTAATTGCTACATACTCTCGAATTTTATCATGCTGCAGCTGGACAATCTCTCCCGCTACTATGACATGGCTTCGGGGACCGTCAAGGCACTTGACGGAATCAATCTTAGCGTCGAAAAAGGGGATCAGATACTCCTATTGGGCCCATCAGGTTCAGGAAAAACAACTCTTCTGAACTGTCTAGCGGCACTAGATAGCCCAACAGGCGGGGAATATTCCTTTGAGGGCAGTCCAGTACCGAGGGATAAATCAGAGAATATGACGACATTTAGACGAGAAAATATTGGTTATGTTTTCCAATTTTTCAATCTTCTTCAGGATTTGACTGTCTTGGAGAATATTTTACTAATACAGGAAGTATCAGGTAGAAGGGACAAGGATAGAGCCTTGGAACTGCTGAGATTAGTAGGTCTTGAAGACGAAAGGGATAGGTTTCCAGCAGAGATTAGTGGCGGGCAACAGCAAAGAGTTGCAATAGCCCGAAGTCTCGCTAAAAGTCCGAAATTACTACTCGGAGATGAGCTGACGGGGAACTTGGATTCTGAGACTTCTAACAAAGTTATGGAAGTATTGATGCAAGCGTGCGTAGCAGAGGAAATGACTACTATCATGGTTTCACACGATGAAAGTCTAGCACGCTTCGCATCTCGTGTAATCAGGATGGATAGCGGAAGAATAGTATCGGATAAGCTCTCGGATAATTGACAATTATGACAGGACTTTCAGCAGTTGAACTTTTCAGCAATTGGGCTGATATCGGAAAAGACGAGGGTATGGAGTTAGGCCACTCTCATAGCGTCGAAGTGATGATAAGTGCCGCGATTAATAGGATCAATAACCCATTCAAGTCAATCGATGTGGGATGTGGAAATGGTTGGGCGGTCCGTAGACTGGCAAATCTTCCTGAATGTTCTTTCTCTTGTGGCGTTGATGGCTCGGAGTCAATGATTAGAAAGGCTCGATTAATCGATCCTGAAGGCAAATATTTTCTAGGTTCTCTTCCCAATTGGACGCCACAAGAGAAATTTGACTTGGTAATCAGTATGGAATTCCTATACTACCTAGATATGCCCTTTTCCTTTCTCGACTTAATAATTGAAAACTGGCTCAAGCCTGGAGGTTGTTTGGTAGTTGGTATTGACCACTATCTCGAGAATGAACAAAGTATTGACTGGCCTGAAAAACTCGGAGTACACATGACCTCACTTTCAACCGGTGCATGGATCGAGGGATTTCAGAAAGCTGGTTTGAGAAATGTTGAGCACCTCATTGCAGGTGAGAATGATGAATGGGGCGGAACTCTGATAGTCATTGGTGAGAAGGAAAAAAGCTGAATCATTTCGGAGGTAGCATTGAAACCACTCAGTGCAAGCGAGAATCATGTCCAAGCACAGGCACCCCCTTTCTAGACTAGCTACTCAGATGAGCCACCATAGAGGGACAATAGTACTGGCTTCTATTTGCTCAATTATGAACAGGATGTGGGACTTGGCACCACCGGTTCTAATTGGGATGGCAATAGATGTAGTACACCAGCAGGAAAAGTCCTTCCT
>JAYZLO010000055.1:0-10460 GCA_036154175.1 Thermoplasmatota archaeon
CATGCGTGAGAGCAGAGTCTCGAGAATGATGGTCACGAGCTGTTGTAGATTGCAAAGTGAGGATGTTGCAAAACAGGGTATAATATAGTGAATGGAAATCCAAACCAACATGCAAAGATACAACATATTAGGACTGACTATACCTCAACTGACGGTTTTGACTGGAGCATTGATGGTGTCTCTAGGTCTAGTTTTCTTCGTTCACACTGACTACCTTACTGCCCTATTTCCAACGCTCTTCGGAGGTCTTCTCTTGTTTGCCGGAATCGTTTCTGTAAGGAGGCCTGAGCTCAATGCCCTGTCGATGCACATTGCAGTAGTCGCCTCGTTGGTGTCGACAACATTGGGCCTTACCTCCGCACTGTTCGGCACCTGGACCACCACGACGTCATTGGTAGAACAGCTACTGATGTCCGCAATCACAGGAGCACATCTCTACTCCTGCATAGCTGCCTATTACTACGGAAAGGCGAAGTTCCCAGATGATAGCCAAACTTGCGGTATTGATGTGGAGGCTGTTGCCGAGAGAACCAACAGCCCCGGTCCTGTGTCAGTGGTAGCGATCTCTCTAGAATCATGATGTCGTTTTTTTGCAAAATCACCCGTGAGTGAGACTCGTGCAGGACAGATACGCTGATAATTTGTCATGGCCTTTTCATACCATACCGTTCGTTACCGGAATAATTGGGCTCTTAATCGGAAGCTACCTAGTGGAGCCTTACGGGCCCTTGGCTAAGACGATATTTCCAGCGACATGCCTAATTGTGGGAGGATTCGGGGGTTTGGTGATTCTTGGAAACATCTCCGATAAGGTTAGGGAAAGGTGAAGGCTGTTCGCAGACAGTCCTGGCCTAATCAGATTCCCTCTACTCTGTGAAGTAGGTTCGATTTCTCAAGTCGTGTTAACTCGCGAATGTTCCGTTTTGAAAATCTGAAAATGCTTGGTGGATCTCTTCTCTGGTGTTCATCACGAATGGTCCGTACCTCTCCACTGGCTCGTTCAATTCGGGTCCAGCTAGAATTAGGAACTCGGATTGGGAAGTGCATTGAATGGTGATCTCTTCTCCTTCGGATAGTATTGCCAACTCCCCATTCTGAATCGATTGCCTGGTACCGAGGCCAAAGGGGAGTGGCCTGGTTCTGACACTCATCTTGTTTTCAATTAGAATCCCACCGTCGAAGACATAAATCATCCCATTCAGATCTGATTCAATTTTTTGTACTAGCTTGGCGCCTTTCTCCATCTTGACGTGGATTAGTGTGATTGGAATTACAGTATCGATGTTGGAAGATTCGCCCAAGCATTCGCCAGCAATTACACGTGCCCATACTCCCTCTTGTTTGATAGTGGGGGATTCAGATTCGGGAACTTCTTGATACCTAGGTTCCATCATTTTGTTCGCAGCGGGAAGGTTCACCCAGATTTGAAATCCATGAGTCTTCCCCCCAGTCCTGAAGAATTCATCATGCGGCTCTTCACAGTGTATGATACCGCGCCCAGCGGTCATCCACTGAACATCCCCCGGGTTCAACTCCCCGGTGTTTCCCTCACTATCCTCGTGCCTCATCCTCCCGTCGATGAGGTAAGTGACCGTCTCGAATCCTCTGTGAGGGTGCCATGGTGCTCCGACTGCTTCACCGGGGCCATATTCTACCGGCCCCATCTCGTCAATTAGTAGAAACGGGCTCAGTACTTTACCCATATTGAACGGTCGACGAACCTTGAAGCCACCACCTTCGCGGACTATATGGGTAGGGACGATTTCTACGACGCTTCGCATGTTAAGCCTATCTGGGAACGGGATATAATCACTAGTTTTGGTCTTAAACTGGTACACAGATGGCATCAAAGTGGTTCGGATCCGAATTCCCACCAATTTGGGCCATCATCGCCTTTCTCCTGTGATCTGCCCTCCCGTTCAGATGAAGTGTGCTGAGGAGCTATTCCGTCATCAATTGATGACTCTTTACTCTGTGGGGCGCCGGTAATAAACAAGATCAGTCCAAACATGGCAGAAAGAGCGGGATATTTCCATAATTCTCGAAAGAAGTCCACTTCTTCTGGTCTGGGGTTGTCTAAAAGTCGGAATATTCCAAAAATACAAAAAACGACCCAAAATGAGATTAAGAAGAATCCGACAAATCTCCTAAAACTAGGGTAGAAAAAAAGGAACTCCAGCATAATATATCGTTATTGGTGTAATTTACAATCTTTCTGGAATTGCCAGGTGTTCTCAAGCTCAGTTTACTGTATTTGCTATGAAGGGTACTCGCGACCTAGGTCCTTTGAGCGGTCCATCGCTGCTAGGATGGCTTCAACTACGAGATGCGTGTAATTGTGCTCCTCGAGATATGAGATTGCGGCATCGGTTGTACCGCCCCGGGATGTTACCGCCTCTCTGAGGGCCGTTGGATCGAGATCAGAGTCCATTGCAAGCTGAGCAGCGCCGAAGACGGTCTGTAAGACCAGTCGTTGGGCCATCTCCGGGGGCATCCCCATCTCTACCCCGCTGCGAATCATAGCCTCCATCGTGTGGAATATGTATGCGGGCCCTGTTCCGCTTAGGGCCGTGACCGGGTCCATCAGCTCTTCTGGCACCTCGAAGGATACCCCTACCGCACCCAGTACCGCTTCCACTCTCTCAAAGTCCGAATCGGAGGCGTGTGAGCCACCACAGAATACGCTTACTGCTTCCCCTACTAGGGCAGGTAGGTTGGGCATCACACGAATAACAGAGGTCTTGCTTCTGAGTCTCTTCTCTATCGATTTGGTGGTTACTCCTGCTGCGATACTCATAACTGTCTGATCGGCATTGATCGAGGCAGAGATGTCATCCAGCAGAATTGGCAGGTCCTGGGGCTTCGCTGCTAGGACGACGAGTTCAGCAGACGCAGCCACTTTAGCGGCATTTTCTCCATCCACGACTCCGAGATCTCCGCACAGACGATCAACCAGGACCTTATCCAGATCACATATGATGACCGCATTAGCCGTCTCGGTCTCTCGATCGATGATACCACGAACCAGAGCGGCACCCATGTTGCCCACTCCGATGACGCCAACTGCAAACTGCTTATCTTTAGTCACGAAGCGCAAAGATAGGGCATCTTATTTCACACTGACTAACTCACTAGAGCGATTACTAACCTAAAAACCGGCCTTTATTGCGATTAAGACCAAGAAGGTGAATAACACCGAATCGAAAATCAATCTCAGCCTGAGACCTTTCTTTATGGATTATTTAAACACTGAAGTCTTCAGAAAAGGAGTCCGATTGCTCTCCTTTTCCATATCTTTCAATAGGGCGTAAGATTCTCAGGAATTAAGTTGAGCTCTTCAATGCATTGAATGCGGTATTGACATGAATGGCAGTACCCAAAGATAGGGCATCTTCATCAACTTTGAACTTAGGGTGATGAACGCCATATGCTTCGATTTCCGGGTTCCCGACGCCGATGAAAGAAAAACATCCAGGGATTACTTGAGTGTAGTATGAGAAATCTTCCCCACCCATTATCGGCCCCATTTCTGCGACTCCCCCCTCTCCAAGAATGTCTTCTGCTGCAGACCTACTCAGCTTCCAACAATCGGCATCGTTTACAGTGGGGGGGAAATCATTCCCCGGGAAAGTAACTTCTGCATCGCATCTATTTGCGGACGCTATCGATTGAGCAACCTCTTTGACTCTTTTCTGTAGTTCATGAATGCCTTCGCTCGTCAGTGATCTTATTGTACCTTGCAACTCCATTGTAGGTGGTATCACATTAGTTGCTGTTCCCGCATTTGCCATGGTGATGCTGATTACTCCTGATTCCAAGGGATCTAGCTCACGAGAAATTAATGTTTGAAGTTCGACAACTATCTTCGCCCCTGTGACTACCGGGTCTACAGTGAGGTGAGGCATTGCTGCATGACCCCCATTACCTCTAACTAAAATTTTGATTGATGACGTGGCCGCAAGAAGTGTGCCTTCTCTTGATGCCAGAGCTCCAACAGGCAATTTATCAGTGACGTGCAAACCAAAAATTTGCTCCACTTCGGGATTTTCCAGAACACCCTGTTCTCTCATCATTTTCCCTCCTGCCCCGCCCTCTTCTGCGGGTTGAAAAATAAGTTTGATCGTACCTTCGATGGTGTGTTCGTTTTGTTTCAAGACTTTCGCTGCTCCTAGAAGCATTGCAGTGTGGCAGTCATGGCCGCAGGCATGCATTTTGCCATCGATTTCACTCCTAAAGTCGACATCTGCTTCTTCATGAATTGGTAAGGCATCCATGTCCGCCCTTAGTGCAATACACGGACCATTTCCATTCCCAATGGACCCGACAACACCTGTTATGGCTATGTCTTTTTCATATGAGATTTCTAACTCTTTCAAAGTATTCTGAACGAGTCGGCTTGTCTCGAACTCCTCATACATCAGTTCGGGATGACGGTGGATCGTTCTTCTTTTTTCTACTATCCATTGATGGATTTCCTTGGACTGTGAAAGTATCTCACTGGTTTCCATATATCATAAGGTGATGCCCTAATATTAGAATTCTGTCAACTCCTTTCAACTGCATGACCTCTCCGGAAACTGAATTATCTCCAAAAAGGCTTAGCCAATTCAGCATGCACAACTTCAATTGGGCCATGTTTAACACAACCCCGTGGATCAGAGGTCGTTGAGCTCATTGAGATGGAAAAGCCAGTTCCTAAATGAGACCCCTGGAGACAAAGAGATTGGAGGTGGGCCTAGGCAGGTACCTGCAGCGTGCTGGTCGAGAGTTTGTCCTGAGCCCATGCCGAATCCGATACTTAGGATGTGGTCAAATGAGACTGCCAACGAGCTTGGACTAGAATTAGCGGAGCCAGAGATTCTCGGTGGGAATGAATTGGTTGAAGGCATGGATACATACGCCCAGAGGTATGGGGGGCACCAGTTCGGAAACTGGGCAGGACAGCTAGGGGATGGTAGAGCGATTACCCTCGGTGAGGTGGACACCGGTAACGGACTCCTCGAGCTACAGCTTAAGGGATCGGGGAGAACGCCATACTCCCGTTTCGCCGATGGTAGGGCTGTACTGCGTTCCTCAATCAGAGAGTTCCTTTGCAGTGAGGCGATGCATCATCTCGGAGTGCCCACAACACGAGCGCTTTCCCTAGTGACCACTGGTGAAAAAGTTGTCCGGGACGTTATGTACGACGGGAGGCCTGCACCCGAGCCTGGAGCGATAGTCTGCAGAGTGGCTGAGAGCTTCATCCGCTTCGGTAGCTTCGAGATCCACGCCATGTCTGGGGATGTGGCGACCTTGCGTATACTGGTTGAAAACACAATCAGACGGCACTTCCCAGAGCACTCCTCGGACACTGACGAAGGGCTTGTCGAATGGCTGAGGGAGGTTGTCCAGAGGACGGCAGAGACCATCGCCCACTGGATGCGCGTCGGATTCGTACATGGCGTCTTGAACACCGACAACATGTCCATCCACGGACTTACCATTGACTATGGTCCGTACGGTTGGTTGGAGGGTTTTGATCCGGACTGGACACCAAATACGACTGATGCCAGAACAAGGAGGTACAGGTACGGACAGCAGGCACAGATCGGGGCTTGGAACAGTTCTCGCCTCATAGAAGCCATCTCCCCGCTGATGGAGGACACAACGAGGCTCAACGGGGTCCTCGACTCATACTACGAATCCTACAAAAGACACAGTAGAGTGTTGTGGGCGGAGAAGCTTGGGCTTGGAGAATTTGAGGAGGAAGACGGTGAGCTAGTCACTGACCTTACAACCAATCTGCAGCTGACTGAGACCGACATGACGATCCTTTTCAGGATGCTATCAGCCATTGAAGGGCCAAATGTGGAAGCCCTGTTGCCTGCCTTCTATGACGAGGGGGAGATCCCATCGAAACAATGGAACACATGGCTGGCTAGGTGGTGGGACCGAGTGGCAGGAAGCCCTGACAGGGTTGCGATGCTCCGAGCCAATCCCAAATTCGTGATTAGGAACTGGATGGCCCAATTGGCGATAGATGCGGCAGAAAAGGGGGACTACTCTGTGGCTATAGAGCTGTACGAGATGCTCAAGAATCCGTACGACGAACAGATTGGGTATCACGACAAGTGGTTCAGAAAGCGGCCTGAGTGGGCCAGGAACCGAGTCGGCTGTTCAATGCTATCCTGTTCCAGTTGATTTTGCATGTCCTTTCTGTGAGGAGTTGCACGGAATGATGGTCTCGCATTCTTGTTTTTGCATGTCTGCGCGCGTCACCTCATTCTACGTCCGTAACAGCTCTCCATGGCTGGACTTCCAGTAATAGAGAATTCCATTTCCCAAAGGTTCCTTACCACTCCAGTGTCCAATGGAGCTGTCTTGGTGGTCCATTATATCCCCGTAGTCTAAACTCGCCTCACAACGGTATGCTTACCTGTAGCGTGCAAAAAAGAGATGGCGTTCTCCCCAGCACAGGTCCGGGCAAAGGGGCCTCGTGGTAACTTGGCCCTTTGCTGCCTAAAACGGCAATCTGTCTCGAAGGAAGTCCAACACGTTGAACAGAGGTCCAGCGTATGATCCAACCATCGTTAATATGTATCTAATCATAAAATCACGCATCGACATGTACATTATCAAGGCGCGTTTTTATTGTGGAATTATACATTATGAAGGCGTGTTTTTTTAGTAGAGTTATACATTATGAAGACGTGTTTCCAGACCGGGTTGCAAGCCTCATTGATTTACTGACTATTCCCGTTTACCAATCGGATAGGGAAGATTGTACAGGCTTTCGCTCAAACTCTTGACCCATGATAGACAGATGCATGTTTGATACTGCTCTCGCTGCAGAGTCGAGCGCTGCTCCGGCGGATCCTATCTCATTCCCGAACGCATCACCGATGAATGAGACTCCATCTCTGGATATCACAGAGCCTGGGCCCGAGGATGCTCTGCTATAGCGCCACTTATGTGATTTCCAGCCCTCGTCGGTGAGGCCTATCTTTTCGGTGATTTTTTTTGTCAATGAATCATTGTCAAGGTCGATCATCCGATGGCTGATTTCTGGTGAAACCTCTACGAGTGTGGTTATTTCGTCCACCTTGTGAATATTGAAACCTTTTGGGGAGTGCTCTAATGGTGTTTCACAGGGGCCCCAAGCGACTATGCATGGCGAGCTCAGTCCCTCGATCTCTAAGTCTATTTGCTTTCCAATTTCAGCTGCCTGCTCCATTGGTACTGCCACAATTACTCTATCGAATCTAGAAGAGTAGCTTTCGTCGTTGTGCTCCGATGTCACCATAATCCCGTCTTCCAGGAGTTCCACATTACATACCCTGTGTCCTTGATGGACCGCTGACCCTTCCGACAAGTGGGTCAACAACTCTGGCAGCGGCAGTATTGGGACCAGAGATTTACCCTCGCGCTTGACCAGCCCGATGGACTCCCATTCGATGCTGTATCTGTTCATCCATTCTGGTATTGAATCTAGAGATCTTGCTCCCAAATTCAGTAAGGCCCTTCTGTCAGTCTCCCAGCCTGTTAGCCTTCCACCTAGATTGGACCCCTTGTCCCAAATCGTAACATTGTGCCCCAAATCGGAGAGCAGCCTCGCGGCAAACATTCCCGAAAGTCCCCCGCCGACAATGCCTATTTCCAGTGCCCCTCCTGCTGTAGCTCTATTTGTTATTTCGAGGTACGATTGCATGTCAATTCGGCTCGCATGACTAGCTGTAGGCCTTTTTCGGATCTTACCCATCACCGGATCTGGAGGACCGAACGCTCTGTCGAAGAGTCCGAAGCACCATTGGACACCGGCTATCGAGCTGGGGTCTCTGCCGTCTAGGGCGAATCTGTCGTTCATTTCCAATGCTAAGCGCATTGCTTCCTCAGGATCCTCCCTCCAGCCTGCGAATGCCTTGCCCCAGGTCATCCTAACGTTATTGTGCATGGAACCGTGTCTTAGCAGCCCTGTTTGGGCTGAATCCCATAGGAGGTCCCCTGAGCGTCCCCTCTCCAGCTCAATGGGTAATTTTTCTGAGATTTGTAGTCTTCTTCTATTCCATGATTCGATGGCCCAACCAGGGATGTTGGACCACTCTTCTGGATTTCTGATCGCATGAGCATGATGTTGGGCGTGCTCTCTGAAGACAAGCATCTCATCGAGGAACTTCTCTGCTCCCTTCCCCCCGATGGATGCAGCGTCCCTTACTATCCTCATTACAGAAATCATACCATAGTGGATCCATGGGGACATCCCACTGACTCCGTCGATTATTGCCGCGTTATTCCTTTTGGTATGGTAGCTTCTGATTCCCGACTTACACCAATTTTCCCAGCGTTCTATCGCATGTGATGTGCCCCCTCTGACATCGGTTACAGCTACGACAGTGGGATCGATGTCGCACTTGGAGAGTAGTTCTACTCCGCCATCCTTTGATATCTCGAATCGGACGTCTACAGGTTCGAAGGGAGGTTGCCATGATTCTGGCATCCTCAGAGGCTTGTGCCTCACAAGCGGCCAGTTTCTTGTCAAGCGTGCAAGCATCTCATCCTTTGTTGCATCTCTGAATCTGAATGGCCTGTCTTTCGATTTGCCATAAACAGGTCTCGGTAGAACGCAGTGTGAGTCAACCTCAACCAGGCAGCAGTATTGGCTAACCTTCTCGGTCCAATATTTCCACGGTTGGAGATCGGCCATGTCAGTGATCACTAACCCAGATTGCTTCGCTAATTCGAGAAGATATGGTCCTCTGAGACCCTCCCTCGAAACGTGCACAATATGATCGACCCCGATAGATTCCGCCATGTCTGCCACATCTGCCGCCCCCTCCAGCAGAAATCTGTGATGCCTGTATGATGCGTACGGGTATCTCTCATCTATGCCGTGGTATACGAGAAGAGGGACCCCAAGAGAGTTCGCTAGATGTCGGGCAGTATCGAATGTGGGGCTCTCCTCCAACCTGATTGCAGTACGCATCCAGTGAATTACGAACGGTGGTTTATCGATAATCTGGGAGCGAAAGATACACCTCTCTTCGAGATGCACTGGTAAGTCTGAGTTGTCGAGCATGCCCGTAGTCTTCCCGTCAATCATTTCAATTGTCGTTATTTTTTGGAATTAAAGAAAGGCCCGGAAATTGATAGAGGATTCTTAGAGGGAGATGTCATGCCGATCTCATGGATGTAAGGCCGATAGTGAACGCGGTGAGAATATTTTTCTTCCTTTTAATCATCTTATTTGTGATCTTCAGCAGGACATCAATGCTCAGAGATAACCCCATGAGTGGAATATTGGGGTGAGTTAGCTTTCCTTACTGGCTCGTCCAATCAAGGCAATACTGATGAGTGCGTGAGTTCATCATTATAGTTGCCTGTATCGGTGAGCCCTAGCTGGAGGTTACTTCGCAGAATGGGTAAGGGTCCTGCATTGGTGGCAAGAATAGGTCCATGCAACTCCTGTTCACAGTCGAAAGTCCCAAGACGCTCATGGAATCTAGAGAAATTGAGACTGGTTGGGTCGATACTGGGCTGGGAACGTAATCCTCCCCTGTTTGCGAAATGAGGAGCGTTACTCCGTCTCCTGCAGGAACCACGACGTCCATGCCAAAGAACTCCATCTTGGCAATCACAGTACTTCCTGGTAGTAGCGTCTGCCCCTCTCTTCCACCGGCGTGGAAACGCAGGTCCATCACCGCATGCCCGAGGTGCATCTCATCTGAAGTACGTACCATCTCGACGAAAAGATGTCCAGAGGTAGAGAGGAGGCCTATCTGAGCCTCTACATGGAATGTAGGGGTGCCAACGATTCGAGTCTCCTGTTCGAACGCAGGGCACTGGATTACAGTTTGGCTACTAGAGGTGACTGTTGACCCGCCTAGTATTATATCGCACTCCTCCATCGATATCATCATCCACTCGAGATCATCGGGGGGATACGTATTCTCGACCCGCCAGCCACCCATGTTGTCCTGTATCTCGGCAATAAGCCTAGGTTGCGGGCCAATATCGCGCAGGTAGTAGTCAAACCACTCAAGAAGGTCATCTGCCCAATCCCATCTTAGGGTGTAGGGGTATGCCTCCGCACCCCTCCCGCTTGAAAGTCCGGAGTGGCCGCTAACTCGGTCTGGATAATCATGGCCCCACTGGCCGTATAGGCCCTTGACTTCGAAGCCTGCATCGATAGACATCTGATGTACGGGGAAGGCCATGTGAGGGTCTACGTTCCAGTCCTGCATCCCGTGGATGATGTAAATCGAGCCCTCATAAACATCGAGAGCATGGGAAAGGAAGTGTCTCTCCTCCCAGTAGTCGGAACCGAGCCATGCTAGATTATCGCCACTCATATACGCTGCAGGTCCGGCGTAATAACCCTCCAGATATCCCTCACAGGCATTCTCTATGTCTCCTGAATCACCATCTAGTCCGAAGGAACCATAGACGCCATTGTGCATTATTGCACCTCGGAACTCCATGCTCCC
>JAYZLO010000056.1:0-4091 GCA_036154175.1 Thermoplasmatota archaeon
ATCTCGACCTCGGGCTGGACGAGGGGGATGCTGACGAAGACGAAGATATCGACCTCGGGCTGGACGAGGGGGATGCTGACGAAGACGAAGATATCGACCTCGGGCTGGACGAGGGGGATGTAGGAGATGCTGGAGAAATAGTTTCATCAGAGTTGGGTGAAGAAATCGAAGAGGCCAACGAGGAGATTGAGGAGCTGACAGAGGACGAGTTCGAGGAGTTTGATGATTTCGATATGGATTGAGCCTAACCTACTGGCTCTCCCCCTTCACCCATGAATGCGAGTCTTCGAATAGAGTCGTTGTCAATCAAGAAGGAGACGACTTCTTTTGGGACTGATGATGCTAAGACAGACCTTACAGCCTCCAAGTCACCTATAGTCGACATCATTTGTGCAGTGGCCCTAACCCTCCAACCCTGAAATTTCTCACGATTCTCCAATTCGCTTTGGATTACTTCCCAACCGGATGACCCGTAGAGTTCAGCAGATTTAGCATCCGATGTGAAAAGAGTTCCAGAAACCCCATGGTATTTCTCAGCATGGGCAACCCAGTTTGGAGGGTCTTCCAAATCTGGAATCGGCACGAGCGCAGCTTCAATTCCGACAGAATTTAGCCAGATTTCGAGCATTAGGATCCTCTCTTGATAAGTCCAAGGATTGCGAATAGATTGGGGTTGATTCGAAGAACCGATTGCAATTATCAGAGGTTGATCTTTAGAGTTCGAGGAACGCCAACTTTCTGCTGCGATAATCATGTTTGCGTGACCTTTGTGGAGAGGTTGAAACCTACCCAGCACTACTACCCCTGGACCTAATGGATTTCGTGGGGGCAATGGTTCAAGTGGTAGCTCAGACATTTAGCACCTCATTTATCTCAGAAATTGGCGAGCCACCGAGATTCCATTCCCCGCTATCCAGATATTCTTTCCCGACTAGTAGGTGAAGGTCTTGTTTTCTGTACTCCTGAATGAACAAGAAAAGTGACTCGCTTAGACTGCGATGAGAATTCATTGTTGGGAGTATCATAGGGTCCTCAGAAGGCTCCATAGTTTCACCCATTTCTTCCCTTCTCGACATCCAATCAAGTACTACTGACTCAGAAAAACTTGATCTGTCTGTCCCAGATAATTTATCTGAAAATTCTTTCCAAATCAAAGGAGAGGTAAAATCGAGAGCTTTGCTAGCCGTATTGGACAGAGAAGGTTCCACATACAGAAAAAGCCGTGCTTCCCAGCACCTCCATTGAGAAGATGAACACCATTTTGCCAGAGACAAAAACAGATCTGATGATGCATTGTCAGTGAGGTCAAGAGCTCTGACCTTCGGGTCAAAATCATCGAATGAATCAATCGCCTCTAATATATCGCCCTCTAGATCTACATCGAAATCTCTGTGAAATCTTGCGTCTTGTTTTGGTCTGAGCCCCCTCATCTCTGAACTTTCCATTCCAGACGTTATCTCCTCGACTCTCATGGCCATAATTCGGTCGAACCGACTCCGGTCAACGAGATACAGGATTACGTCGGCCATGCAACCCATGTTCCGAAGATGTCCAAATACCCTCGCTTGTAGAATTCTGGAGTAAACTTGCCACCGGATTCAAGAATGTGAGGCTTAGCCAAGAAGAATAGTTGGTACAGCGGGGGGAGTAGTGGAATGGCGACGATAGAAGAGCAAATCAAGTCGTTGGAAGATGAGATTTCCAAGACCAAGTACAACAAGGCTACGCAAGGTCATATTGGAAAACTAAAGGCGAAAATCGCTGCTCTTAGGCACAAGAAGGAGAAGGCCCAGGCACACTCTAGAGCTAGTGGTGGAGCCCAAGGCTTCGAAGTGAAGAAATCGGGTGATGCCTCGGTTGCACTTGTTGGATTTCCTAGCGTGGGCAAGTCCAGTCTGATTTCTCAGCTTACTGAGGTTGAGTCCGAGGCGGGAAATTTCGCATTCACTACGCTAACTTGTATACCGGGGGTGATGGATCATAGAGGTGCCAAGATCCAGATACTCGATCTTCCCGGCCTTATCAAAGGAGCATCGGAGGGAAAGGGCAGGGGGAAGGAGATCCTGAATGTAATTCGCGGTTCTGACATGGTACTTTACGTTCTCGACCCTTTCCAAAAATCTCATTTCCAAGTTCTTGATAACGAACTATGGAAGTCAGGAATGAGGTTGAATCAGGAGCCTCCCCAGGTTTTCATTTCTAGGACTAGAAGAGGTGGAATAGAAGTCAGGTCTACACTGGAGCAAACGAATCTTGAGGATGAGGAAATACAGGCAATTATCAGAAGCTTTGGGATTGTTTCAGCGACAGTAACCCTCAGGACGGACGTTACTGATGATCATATTGTAGATACATTAGCTGGAAATAGAATCTACAATAGGGCAGTTGTGGTAGTAAACAAGATTGATCTAGCTAACAAGAAGGACTTAGAAAGGTCATATGAGGAGCTTCCTGATGGTTGGCCTGTGCTAAATGTCTCAGCTAAGACTGGCGAGGGCATTGAGGAAATGAAGGACTTCATTTTCGATAATCTGGGATTCATGTCCATATTCTTGAAGCCTCAAGGACAAGAGGCTGATTTGGTTGAGCCGCTCATCGTCAAGGATACCTCAACAGTTAGGGACGTATGTGCAAAATTACACCGTGACTTCTTGAGAAAGTTCAGATATGCTAGGGTAAAGGGGCCAAGTGCTAAGTTTGATTGGCAAAGAGTTGGATTGGACCATCCCCTAAAGGATGGAGATTTGCTCACGGTGATTCTGAAGAAGGCATGATGAATCGATGTATTCACCAAGGAGATGCCTATCGTGAGTCGTGGAAGGCAGTCCTTTGAATGACCTCGGAGGTGAAAAACTGAAAGGAATAATTACACATTTAGATTACAGAAGGAGGTTTTACTTCTCAATTTTCGCCTTAGGCTTCTTTGCTGGCTATCCAGCAGCAGAGATGATAATAGAGTGGTTATTGGAGGCAGACGGATTTGTCCCAGAGGGCGTGGAATTGATTATTCTGCAGCCTCTGGAAGTAATTCTTCTTCAACTACGAATTGCATCACAAATTGCAATTGGGATCACAGTCGGCGCCGTAATTTTGGATTTGAGTTGGGTTGGTAGCAGAGGGTTGGATGGTCAATCTTCGATAAATAATGAGTCCTTTTCTAGGGTCATTGTATCGATAATCATGATAATAATTCTAGGATTATTGGGCCTAGCATACGCGCATGAAATTCTGATCCCTTTCCTTCTCGACTATCTAGCAGAGGATTCGGCTTCATCCGGACTTCAATCCACTTGGCAACTACAGTCATGGGTTGGCTTTGTTACGGGCCTATACTTTTCTTCGTTAGTTGGTTTCCAAGTTCCTGTTGTTGTTTTTGTGATGCTAAGGAGTCGGGTAATTGACAAGAGCTTGATTGTGGAAAATCGCGGATTGATCTGGTTTGCAGCACTCTTCATCGGTGCACTAATTTCTCCACCAGACCCACTATCGCTATTCCTAGTCGGTGGACCGATGTTGATATTACTAGAGATGGCCTTAGTTTTCGATGGACTATCTCGAAGAATGGTGAGTTAGTCGCCCATGCCTGCTTCGACTCCCTGAACTGAGTCGTCTGAGAATTCTGAAATTGTCATTTGCTCATCGGGAGCGAGGGAGGCGGCAAGCTGAGCACTTGTGAGGCCCATCTTTTCCGCTTCGGACCTAAACCATAGTCGTACTTTTCTGAATTCTACTTCTGGGCAACCAAAGTATTCTGCGAATCTTCTGGTCGTCGTAAGTCTCCTAGTGAGCCCTTCCCTTCTTCTGTCAATTAGCCCCATGGATGCTAGGTCGCGTACGTGATCGTACGCCTTCTGGCCCAGCATATCCTTCAACTGGGACTGTTGCATGGGCTGATGGTAAGCAATTA
Organism: Thermoplasmatota archaeon; assembly: GCA_036154175.1. Lineage (GTDB taxonomy): Archaea > Thermoplasmatota > Poseidoniia > Poseidoniales > Thalassarchaeaceae > UBA36. The sequence continues at coordinate 3,908 of JAYZLO010000056.1, forward strand.
GGGCCGCGGCTGGAAGAAGTCTCTGGGGGATATCGGCTCTGAATGTCTCGGGCAAGAATGAGGAAAGTTCTGGTTTGACCTCGAAAATCCATCTTCCCGATACGTCAGTCAACTGCAAAGCGCCCCCCTCTCTCTGTTCGAAGTCTTTCCTGAGGTTAGATAGGCCGACGTGAATCACCCCCTT
>JAYZLO010000057.1:0-11557 GCA_036154175.1 Thermoplasmatota archaeon
CTGCATGAGGTACACCAAGACGCAATCTCTGTACTTGTCCAGGAAGGGTGTACTACCGGAGATAGTCGACCTATTCGGGATGAAAAGAGACAGCGAAATCGAGGAAAGGGAGGTTCCGGAGGCGATAATTGAGGAGGAGCCGGTAATTAATGACCAAGAGGCAGATGAGGGGCCAGAGGAGGAAGAGACCCCGGCGCCCGCTGACGACGAGGAAGACGATATTGACTCCTTCTTCGGGTGAGAGGATGACATCTGAAGAGGACTGGGATGAGCCAGACCCGGATATGATGATGAAGTCCGAGCGCAAGCACGAGTGGATCTCCGAGCCCAAGTACAAGAGAATGTTCGAGGATATCGAGTACTCCCTTCAGGGAGTCATGGGCAAGGGGAGGTTCGAATGGGTAGACAGGAGGGTTTTCGATCAGGTCTTCGACCGGTCCACTCTGCTTGCCCTCCACAAGCTGATGCAGCAGGGTGAGATAGAGACCATCGACTACCCCATTGCCAGGGGTAAGGAAGCTCATGTATTCCATGCCACTTCTAGCTTAGGAGGCTCACTGGCCGTGAAGATTTTTCACACTACTAACGCGGTATTCAAGGGGCTTTCCAAGTATATAGACGGCGATCCGAGATTCTCCGGTCTTTCCCGTAGACACAGAGAGCTGGTGAACATTTGGGTCAGGAAGGAGTTCAGGAATCTGAAGAGGATGAGGAAGAGCGGCCTGAGGGTCCCAGAACCACTAATGAACCTGAAGAACGTCCTAGTCATGCAATTCATTGGAGACGAGGAGTCGGCTAGCCCTAGGCTGAAGGACGTTAGGGTGGAAAATCCGTCTGAAGTCTATCAGGATCTACTCGAGATGGCAGCGGTCATCTGGCAAGAGTGCGACCTAGTACATGCGGACTTCAGCGAGTACAACGTCCTTTGGCACGAGGGTTCTCCATGGGTAATCGATGCGGGGCAGGCCGTAACCACTAGGCACCCCAGTGCCAGGGAGTTCCTGGTCAGGGACGTGACTAGGCTGACGGAGTGGTACGGGCGCCAAGGTGGTGATGCCACGGTCGCTGATAGCCTAGTACGGGTCCTGGACGGGCCCGTGCCAAACCTGACAAGCGCGGATTAAAGCGGCACTACCGCTTCGAATTACCATGGAGCACCTGAGCAGGGTCCCCAAGGATCGAATAGCTGTGCTCATAGGAAAGTCGGGCAAGACCAAGAAGAGGATGGAGAGGGCTTTGGGAGGAAAGCTAACCATCGACTCCCAGACCGGCGACGTCTCAATCTATTGGGAGGATGAACCAGACCCTGTCAGGAGGATGAAAGCTCCGGACGTAATCACAGCAATAGCGAGAGGCTTCTCCCCCGAGCGTGCGATACAACTGGCCGACGACGATGTTTTCCTGAGAATTTATGACATCAGGGAGTGGGTGGGCCGACAGCCAAACCAGACGAGAAGAATGAGGAGCAGGCTAATAGGTACCAACGGGAGAATCAGGACACTATTAGAGGAGATGTCATCTTGCGAGATTGCAGTATACGGATCTACTGTTTCTGTTATCGGGGATAATGACGGACTCTCATTGGCCACTCCTGCAATAGAGGGGATTCTCGGGGGCTCGGAGCACGGCACCGTCCTGTTTGGACTGGAGCAGGACAAGAGGAGGCAGAGGCTTCGTTCAAAGAATCTAGAGACATTCAGAGACAAGAGCTCCGTGCAGTCGGACTCTTTCGAGAACATGGTCCCCGGTTTCCAAGAGGCCAGAATGAGGGCTTCTATCGTACTAGAAGAGGGCGAGAGTGTGACTTTCGAGGAGGAGTGAGAGACCGTCACGCATAAGCGCGGCACTCCTTTCGTTTGTCTGTGAACAACCCCTTGGACGAGCCTCATGACTACGAGAGATGGGCCACTAACGCGCTCATCACAGTTTTCCTACTGATCCTCTTGGGTCTGGGACTGGATTGGGCCGAGGTAGATAATCCCCTCTCAGACGGCCTTTTTGAGTACTTCATCGATCCGATTAGGGGCGAGTCAACGGGCGACTCCGGGTACAATCCCGTCAATACTCTGACCTATGCGGTTGTTCTGGGATTGTTCGTCCTGTCCCTTTCTGCCTGGCTCAGAGGGATCGGGATAGATCCTAGCGATTCCAGTATCCTCGCACTCCTTCCGTTCGTCACATGGGCAGCATTCGGAGAAGTAGCAGAGGACGCTGAGATGTTCGGAGCGGGGCTCGCTCCTTACTTCGTCAGCCCTGGGATACATTTCCAGGCAGCTGCTTGGGTAATCCTCGCGGGGGCCATGGGCCTATCACTGGACAGAGCAGAGAGGGAAGGGACCCATAAGAAAAGCGACTTGGAGATAGTTGCTACAGGACTCATCATGATGCAGTTTGTCCTTTACGCCTCCTCCATCTCAGGCAAATCCGGATCTGAGATCCCTCTGTGGCCCATGGCAACATCCCTACTCGTCGCAGTAGCCTTCGCATGGGGTTCAAGCTGGATGGAAGGCGCATTTTCTAACGTTCAGAGAATGGTTTACCTGACTGGGGTGGGGGGATCTCTGATTTTCTTCGGGGCCCTCGCATCCTATGCAATTTACGACCCACCAGAATTAGACCGCGTCTGGCCACTCGTGGTAGTGATCGGCGTCCCTGTTGTGATTTCATACTGGATGTATTCTTACGGAAAGGAAGCGGCCCAGGAGCTCGCTTCAAAGGGAATTGTAGCAGGAGTGCTTTCACCTGGATTCTCCGACGATGACTACAGGAACTCGAAATACCCTGACAAGGAAATAATCGAGCCTCTGAGGGCCAGAGCTGTGATGGCGCAACCGATCGTTTTCCTTGCTGTAGCCGGTCAGGTGATGGATGGTCTCGCCACTTGGATAGGAATTGACGGATTTCCCGGTTTGGGAGAGAAGCATGTGGTCTCCCAAAGAGTCATCGACGCAGGGGTTTGGGTCAATGAGAAGGCAGGCATAACCCATGGCCTCCTCGATGAGGGGGTATGGCTATTCGCAATAGTGAAAGTGGCCCTTGCCGGGATGATATACTACGTATTCTACAATCTTAACTTCGAGAGCAGGGAGAGGCACCTTAGGCTACTCATTGGCCTAGCTATGCTCGTGGTTGGAATGGCTCCTGGACTCAGGGATGTGGGCAGGCTAACGCTCGGAGTATAACCGTACCAATAGAGGCCTCACGCCCATTCATTGAAGTCTCGCCTGCTCTCTCGGTGAGCGAGGGACATGGAGAGGCTGCCTAGCGGGGTCGACACGGGGAGCTCTGACTTCTCGGAAAGAAGTGAGAGGAACCACTCTCTCGCAGAGGATCTGAAGTCGAAACTAGACTCAGTCAGACTCGCCGGCGATGAGCCGCACTTCCAGAGACACAGGGACAGAGGAAAGCTACTCCCCAGAGAGAGGATTGCCGAAGTCTGTGATCCCGGATCACCCTTTCTAGAGACTTCAGCTCTAGCTGCCGACGGACTCTATGACGGTCGAGCCCGATCGGCGGGGATTGTAACAGGTATCGGCGTCGTACACGGGAAGGAATGTATGTTCGTGGCCAACGACGCTACGGTGAAGGGCGGCTCATACTATCCGATGACGGTAAAGAAGCACATCAGGGCGCAGGAGATAGCCGAGGAGAATAACCTCCCTTGTATATACCTAGTCGACTCTGGAGGGGCTTTCCTGCCAATGCAGGATGAGGTTTTCCCAGACAAGCTTCATTTCGGCAGGATTTTCCGCAATCAGGCCATCCTCTCCAGCAAGGGAATCCCACAGGTAGCAGCTGTCTTAGGCTCTTGCACGGCAGGTGGGGCCTACATCCCAGCTATGTCAGATGAGTCGATTATAGTGAAGGGTAACGGCACCATCTTCCTAGCAGGGCCGCCTCTGGTCAAGGCAGCGACAGGCGAGGAGGTATCTGCCCAGGACCTCGGAGGGGCAGAAGTCCACACAGCAAAGTCTGGTGTTGCTGATCACTTTGCCGAGGACGAGGAAGAGGCTCTCAGAACTGTCAGAAACGTAGTTGAGAACCTCAACGTACCTCCAAAGCATAGGCTAGACTCAACTAATCCAGAGCCACCAGCATACGATGTAGATGAGTTGATGGGCATAATCCCCTTAGACAACAGGACGCCCTACGACGTTAGGGAGGTAATCTCGAGGGTGGTGGATGGATCCAGGTTCCACGAGTTCAAGAGTAGATACGGAAACACACTAGTCTGCGGCTTCGCGAGGATTCACGGCTATCCCGTGGGCATAGTAGCCAACAATGGAATACTCTTCTCCGAGTCTTCCATGAAGGGGGCTCACTTCGTGGAGCTCTGCGGCCAGAGGGGGATCCCACTGGTCTTCCTGCAGAACATCACGGGCTTCATGGTCGGCAGGGAGGCTGAATCCGGTGGAATAGCCAAGGACGGTGCAAAGCTCGTCACTGCAGTTTCCTGCGTCCCTGTCCCCAAGTTTACCGTAATCATAGGTGGCTCCCATGGAGCAGGGAACTACGGGATGTGCGGAAGAGCATATGATCCGAGGTTCCTATTCATGTGGCCAAACGCCAGGATTAGTGTCATGGGGGGCGAGCAGGCAGCTAGCGTCCTATCGGCAGTAGGAAACGAGGATCCGGAGGAGATACGTGCTAAGTACGAGCGTGAGAGCAGCCCATACTACTCTTCAGCTAGGCTATGGGACGATGGGGTCATAGATCCAAGGGACACCAGAGACGTGCTTGGGCTATCTATTTCCGCGAGCCTCAACGCCCCGATGCCGGAAACGCGCTACGGCGTGTTCAGGATGTGACCAGATGACAGCAGAGAAAATCCCGAACACCGAACTTTGCAGACTAGAAGTGAATGGGGCGGTCGCCAATATCACACTTCAGAGGACTGAGACCTTCAATGCTCTAAACGATCAGATTATCTCTGAGTTGATCGAATTGCTGGAATGGACCTCTGAGAGGTCAGTGGGATCCACAGGGGAACTCCTATCAGAGGGGGGTGAACCAAACATCCGGGTCTTGGTAATAAGATCGGATGGCAAGCACTTCTGCGCTGGAGCCGACATCAACATGATGCGAGATGGTGGGAGCAAGACCCCAGAGGAGAACAGAAGGGACTCAGAGCGTCTGGACAGGCTATTCCATGGCCTATGGTCTCACCCATGCTTCACCATTGCGAAAGTGCAGGGCGTGGCTCTAGGGGGTGGAGCTGGATTAGTAGCATGCTCGGACCACGTAATCGCGGAGCCCAGGAGCAAGATCGCCCTCTCCGAGGCAAAGCTAGGCATCTCGGCCGCTGTTATCGGCCCCTACGTTCACAGGAGACTGGGAAGCGCCGGCTTCCGAAGACTTGCTATGCTAGCCTCCAGGATCGATGCTGAGGAGGCTCTGAGAGTCGGATTCGTGGATGAGGTAGCAGAGTCTGCAGATGCCATGGAGGGATCCATTTCCAAAGTAATCTCCGAGGCAATGTCTTCAGGGCCACTTGCTGTGACCTCGGCAAAAAGAATGGTAGCGGAGCTGGATATGTGGCAAGGAGATGACGACTCTCTGAGGTCATGGACTCTGGACGTAACAAGCAAGATGAGAGGTTCACGCGAGGGACAGGAGGGCCTCTCGTCCTTCCTGGAAGGCCGGGATCCAGACTGGCTGGACCGGGAAAAGGACGAATGAACATGCCACCGAGCTGGATGGCGGAGGCTTCAAGCCCTTTCTCAAAGGTCCTAGTCGCCAATAGAGGCGAGATTGCCGTGAGAGTCATCCGGGCCGCAAGAGAGGCCGGCTTATCCTCAGTTGCGGTATTCTCCTCCTCAGACTCGAACTCACTCCACGTGGAGATGTCCGACGAGTCCTTCTTCCTTGAGGGTGATAGCTTGGAGGAGACATACCTGAACGGATCCGCGATAATCGAGGCAGCGAGATCAACCGGAGCCGACGCAATTCATCCCGGATATGGGTTCCTATCCGAGAGGGCAGACTTTGCCAGAGAAGTCGAATCATCGGGTATTCGATGGATAGGCCCTCCTGCTGAATCGATAGAGACTATGGGCGACAAGATCTCGGCGAGATCGCTAATGTTACGGTCTGGCGTACCAGTAATTCCAGGGGAGCAGATTCCGAGTGAGGATGGAGCAGACCACTTGGGCGCTCTCGCAAGCGCTGCAGCTAAGGTCGGCTACCCCCTACTGATCAAGGCCAGTGCCGGGGGAGGGGGGAAGGGAATGAGGTCTGTCTCGGTCCCTAAGAATCTCCGTACGGAGTTCGAGGCCGCAGCAAGGGAGGCATCAGCCGCATTCGGAGATGGAACCGTATACATAGAGCGGCTACTGAAGCGAGCTAGGCACGTCGAAATCCAGGTGCTTTGCGACACAATGGGGACCTCAATACACCTGAATGAGAGGGACTGCTCCCTTCAGAGGAGGTACCAGAAGGTGATTGAGGAGGCACCATCACCTGCGGTAGACAGCAGGATAAGGGATGAAATGGGGAAGGCCGCAGTAACCGCAGCAAGGTCGGTGGGATACGTCGGTGCCGGGACTGTGGAATTCCTATTGGCCAGCAATGGGGAGTTCTATTTCCTCGAGATGAACACCAGAATACAGGTTGAGCACCCGGTGACGGAGATGACTACGGGTATCGACCTTGTCCAGAAACAGTTTGAGGTCGCTGCCGGACTACCACTTGGAATATCGCAGGAGGATGTGATGCAGAACGGCCACTCCATCGAGGCGAGAATTTACGCGGAGGACCCGAAAAGTGGATTTCTACCCTCGACGGGCACTCTAGCAGTCTGGCGACCTCCCTCCGGACCTGGGATCAGGGTCGACTCAGGTGCCAGAGAAGGTGACTCCGTGACTATAGAGTTCGACCCAATGCTGGCGAAGCTGGTAGTCCATGCTCCCGATAGGGAGTCGGCAATCAGGAGGATGGACAACGCACTGTCCTCCTTCGTAGTGCTCGGCGTGAGGACGAACATAGACTTCCTGCGGAACTCTCTTGCTCACCACTCATTCATCAGCGGGACTATTGACACGGACTTCCTCGACTCAACAGATCCCAGCGAGCTCCTAGGTCCCGAGCCCGACCGAATCACGCTATTGTCCCTTGCCTCCTCAGCTAAGAGGCTGGGGATAGACAGACAGCATGGTGATGCCTCTGATGCTACTGACCCTCACACGGGACACAAAGGGGACCCGTACAGAACTCTAGGGAGGACATTCCCCTGAGGTGATGCTATGGAATGGAGCTTCCCTGAAGAGAACGAGAGGTATCGAACCTCACTGCTGGAAGGAGATGGCTCGGTATCCCTGACCTCTGTGACGAGGGATGGAGAGCCGGTCGATGTCCCCGACACAATTATTCTGGATTCGGGCAAGCCTGGAATGGTCACCATCAAGGTTGGTGGCCAGGACAAGCAGGCCTATGTGGCTAGGACTGGCGACACCTGGTGGGTCCACTTCGAAGGGAGGATACACGAGGTGCTCTTTCATGAGCAGGGAAGGAAGACATCGGTCAACGAGGGTAGTCTGAAGGCCCCAATGCCGGGTACAGTACTACAAGTCGTGGTCAATGAGGGCCAGAGGGTGCGTGAGGGTCAGCACTTGATGACGCTAGAGGCAATGAAGATGGAGCACAAGGTACTAGCTTCGAAAAATGGGGAGATATCCAGGGTCTATTTCTCAGAGGGAGATAGGGTGGACATGGGGTCATCACTGGTTGAGATCGATGACTGAAAACCGTCCGTGTTCCGGGGACAAGTTAATCCGGGGAATTAAATCTCAAAAAATGAAAACATGGCCCAAAATCCAGAGAAATGGTGGGAGATCACTACCGATGAGGCCGGTCAAGGCGATACCGAAGCTCCCCAGCCCATTCAGATAACCGGCGATGAGGGGGTTACAGAACCACAGGAGCATGAGTTCGGACAGGAAGGAGATGCAGGATTGGAAAAAGGACCAACTGAATGGACCCAATATTCCAAGCAGAAGGCATCGGCCATCGGGATCTACCTCTTCACTTTCCTCTTCGGCGACTGGTGGTGGGATGGTTCGAATGGGTTCGCCGCACTATTCTGGAGCATCGACGCAATCCTAGCTTGGCCGGACACATACGCCTGGCTTGTAGAGTTGGATTCAACGTCTACGGCGTCTGTGAATCCGCCTCTAAATATGCTAGCTTGGGCACTCTGGGACGTAACCCCCTTGGTATTCTTTGCCACTTTCCTTTCCGGAAGCAACCTGTTGGTATCTAGGAACCTTAAGTTGGACTCACCCGAGATTAGGGATAGAGGGAAGAAAGCCCATAGGAACCTGAAATATTTCGTGTTCGCTCTGATACTTATGGACTTGATAACCTACACTATTTATGCAGGGTTACCGATATTGGAATACCCTGTGAGGTTCTTCGAAATACGTCCTGGAATCTATTGGATGTTCATTGCCTTTGGCGCATCCTATGGTTTGAATCCCAGAACAAAAAAAATCCAAACTAACTCCTAGAATATTCTTGACATTCGATAAACATCAATTCATAAGTAGACCGACGCACCTTATAATATGACAATGCAAGTGAGATTGCCGGAAGAACCAACAGATATTGACGCCGATGCATTCCTACCAACCGAGAGCGGGAACTTCAGGATTAGAGTAACAGTCGATGACGACGGACTCGAGCACTGCCTCGTATACGTAGGCGAATTAGAGAAAGCGGAATCACTCCTGATTAGGATTCATTCTGAGTGTTTGACGGGTGATGCTTTCGGGTCGATGAAGTGTGACTGCGGCCCCCAGTTACAAGCCTCACTGAAGATGATCCAAGAGGAAGGATGCGGGGCCGTCGTTTATCTCAGACAAGAGGGTAGAGGCATAGGCCTACACTCCAAAATCCAAGCCTACGCACTTCAGGACATTGGGTATGACACCCTCGACGCAAACCTAGCTCTCGGGCTACCAGCAGATGCGAGGACTTACGGTATCGCTGCTAGGATGCTGAAGGAAGCCGGCGTCAAATCCGTGAGGATGATGACAAACAACCCCTTGAAAGTGAGGGGATTGCGGGAGAATGGCATTAAGGTCAACTTCCGACTCCCACACATAAGCGGAATTTCCACAGAGAACATCGACTATCTAAGAACCAAGAATGAGAGAATGGGCCATATCCTCAATCTGGGATAGAACTGCAATATTCAAAACGATAGGTGGCGGGAGGAAAAATTAGATGACGATTCAACTCGGAGAAAAAGTAGAGGACTTCGAGCTACTCACCAGCGAGGATGAGAAGTTTCGCCTCAGCGATCTCGATGGGCAGTGGAAGATAGTATTCTTCTACGCCAAGAGCGGATCACCAACTTGCAAAAGGGGGTGTCTGAACTTCAAAGAACAGTACGAGCTCTTCAGATCCCTGTCGCCTCCTGTTGAAGTAATTGGGATTAGTCAAGACTCAGTGGAACAGCATAGGGAATTCAAGAAGGAACTCAACCTACCCTTCTCCCTACTATCAGATCCAGATAGGGAAATAGCGAATCAGTTTGGAGTCCCTGTTCATCTCGGAATCTTCCCAGCGAAGTCTTCTTTCGTCCTGGGCCCAGACAACACTGTAAAACATGTTTACGACTGGCTGTTCAGACCTAGGAAGCACGTGGCTCAGATAATTTCGGCTCTCTCGGAGTCAGGGGTGAATTGAAGATGGACTGGAATCAGATACTCAGCGACTCCGGCCTGGCAGAGAGAGAAATTGCAGTAATTGGGGCACTATCTGGAAAGTCCAACATGAGAGCAAGTGAGGTGGCAAAAGAACTGGGAACGACAAGACTGGAGGCATACAAATCCCTCGAGGAACTCCAGGACATAGGCCTTGTTTCGGTAATTGCAGACAGGCCGATGCGGTTCTCCTGTCCCAGAATAGATAAAGCCGTGGAGCACTTGATAGACATACGTCGAGGACAACTCAGTAGAATAGAGAGGAGCTTCAACGAGATCCAGTCATCCATTGACAAGTCTAATTTTGTTCAAGAAGATACACAGGACCTGGAGAATCCAAAGTTCACCATACTGAAGGAGAGAGTCAGGATCCTCAACAGGCTCGAGAAAATGGCTGAGAATGCGGAAGAAGACATAGTCCTGATACTCGGAAAGTTCGGAATATTGCCCATATTCAGAGGTAATACCATCCAATCCATAAACAATGCAGCGGAAAGGGGAGTCAGAGTCAGGATTCTAGCCCAGCTGGACCGGAGAACAATTAGGTTCTACAGGGACATCCACGGTTCAATCGAGGTGAGGCATTCTGATGACTTGGACGCCCAGGGCGTCCTCAAAGACACCAGCGAGGTAATCCAATACCTCAGCTCGGATGAGAACCCAGTAGGAAAGGGCAAGAACGATGCGGCATTGGTGATTGAGTCAAGCCAGTTCGCTGAAAGTCAGCGGAATCTGATTGAGGCTATTTGGGAGGAGGCTATACCCTTTGAGACCGCCTCAAAGAGGTATACAGAAGAGAAGATAACTGATCCACTAAGGTTGACACTCAATGAGGGATCCTTCCTAGAAAAGATAAGAGACGTCCTAATGATCGAGGCAGAGCTACCCGAGGATGATACTCCTTTCAACCTCGAAGCCTTCATGGCATCAGGTCTCGAGATAAGTGATGCCAGAAAGAAACTCAATCAAGGGGGAATTGGCAGCCTAGAGGCTTTCGGAATAGACATAACCTCGCTAATGAGGCAGGTTGGGAACAGAGTAGGTCAGGAGCTATCATTCAGCCTGAGGGGTGTGGAGCAGGAAATCGACTTCCTCAATGAGATGATGGACTGGTGGGAGCATGCTGGCATGGGCACACTCAGCTACGACCTCGAGCCAGAATTCCATATCAAAGTGCAGTTTGCAGAACTTCCCGAAGGTGGAGGGCTTCCAATATGGGCACTCGACGACGGAATCATTGAGGGGGCCCTTCAGGCCCGCTATCCGGAGGGAAGCGACATAACAGTGATCCGGGAAGTAATCTCGAAGGAGCCAGAAGGACTCCACAGGTACAATCTGATAATGTCTTAGTACGTTTTATTCCTTAAAATCCAACGGGAATACACAAGTATATAGGTAAAAATATAGATTTGATACACTCTTTCATTAATGGATAGACAAGCCTGACATCATGTTGAACACTAAGATGATCATGCCACTGATTGTCGGGTTTTACGTGACGTTCGCAATCGCGGCAATGTCCATTACCCCAATCGTCGCGGCTGAAGAATCTGATGATATACCCACGAACGCTCAGGCGACAGGAGTGCATGATTCCCTCGTCGCCGCACTACATCATGCTGACCTGGTAACCACGTTGCAGGGTCCCGGACCTTTCACGGTCTTCGCACCCACCGACGCGGCCTTCGCAGCTGCCGGCATCGACCTGGCGACCTTCGACACGGAAGAGGAGAACGCAACACTCGCTGACATCCTCACCTACCACGTCTACTCGGGCTCAGTCCAGTCCTCTGCCGTGACCGACGGCATGACCGTAACGATGCTGAACGGCAAGGACGCGACATTCACCGTCT
>JAYZLO010000058.1:0-12396 GCA_036154175.1 Thermoplasmatota archaeon
TGGACCCCTACGACGTAATCATAATGCCTTGGATTACCGAGAAAACTCTCGAGGCCAGGAGAATTTCTGATCCTGAAGGCGGATATTTGGAGAATAACAACAGAATAGAATTCATTGTTCGTAGGGAGTCTACCAAGAAAGACATTAAGGAAGCGATTGAGGCCCTTCTGGAAGTCAAGGTCGCCAAAGTAAATGTCAAGATTAACAGGACAGGCAAGCACGCTAGCATTCGTTTGGAAGATGGTTATGATGCTGAGGAGGCAGCTCTCAAGTTGGGAGCATTCTGAGGGGTTTTATTATGGGCAAGAGGACACGTTCACAGCGCAGGGGTTCGAGCCCCAAAAATAGAGTTTCAAGCCACAGGTTCCCTGCTGCCAACCGTTTACCGCGCGTGAGCGGCGAGATTGCAGAGGTGGTGGATTTGGTCCACAGTGCAGCCCACACCGCCCCACTTGCCAAGGTCAAATTCGAAGATGGATTAACTGCCCATGTAGGCGCACCTGAGGGAATCGCAGTAGGACAGACCATAGCCTTCGGAGACAAGGTCGCTCTCAGGCCGGGAAACGTTACAACTCTAGACCAGATAGCAGAGGGAACTCAGATTTGCAATGTGGAACTCCGCCCTGGCGACGGTGGGAAAATAGCTCGTTCTGGTGGCAACTCAGCAATGATAGATACAAGGATGGGCGATTACGTCAGGATTCAACTCCCTAGTGGCAGAACAAAGGACCTCCCTGCAAAATGCAGAGCTACAATCGGCGTTCTAGGAGGTCATGGACGTACTGAAAAGCCACTCCTGAAGGCCGGAGCAGCCCATCACAGGGCCAAAGCAAGAGGCAAGCTGTATCCAACTGTGAGCGGCGTTGCCATGAATCCAGTAGATCACCCTCATGGTGGTGGAAACCACCAAGCAGTCCATGGGCCGAACTCGGTCAGCAGACATGCCCCGCCAGGAAAGAAGGTCGGCAACATTGCACCGAGAAGGACTGGAAGAGGAAGGTCGAAGAAGGAGTAGATTAGATGGCTAGGAAGAAGAAAATGTTCAGGTCGGCGAAGATGGCCAGAAGACAGGCTAGGAAGAGGCGATCGAAGATCTCGGAGAGGAGGAAAAAGGAATTCAAGTGGAGGGGATATTCAATGGAGGAATTATCAGAAATCCCCCTTTATCCTCCCGAGGAAGATCCCGATGCAGTTTCAATAGCTACTCTGATGCCATCTCGTGTCAAGAGATCTCTAGCCAGGGGTCTCGACGAAGAATGCGAAAAACTCCTAGATAGGATTAGGAATAGCAATGGAAAGACAATAAGGACACATTGCAGGGGAATGTACATTCTACCTGAGATGGTTGGCTCCACAATAGGCGTCCATGACGGCCAGAAATTCGTGAATCTAGAGATTATTCCACCTATGATCGGACATTCATTAGGGGAGTTTGCAAAGACTAGGAAGTCTGTTACCCACACCGGACCGGGTGTAGGTGCTACCAGATCTTCTCAGCACGTGGCGCTAAAATGAGGTGAATTAAATGAGCAGGAGACAAGGAAAGGCACAGAGCGGTTACAGTCAGCTCCTAGAAGGTTCCAACCTAGTAACAGCAAGAGCAGTCAACTTAGACTGCCATCATAAGCACTGCTATCATATCGCCAAGGCAATCCGTGGAATGAATGCAGAGGATGCACGGGAATATCTGGAAGAGGTTGTCGAAAAGAAGAGCGCTATACCCTATCAGAGAAGATCAAGGAAAGGTAGAGGGGGAAATACCATGGCAGGCCATAGAAAGGGCAAGATGGGTCCCGGAAAGTTCCCCAAAAAAGCCTCCTTGGAATTCATCAAACTGATAAACAGTGCTATGGATAATGCTAGACAGAGGTTCGATGACATAGATGCAGAAGATATGGTGATTACCCACGTAGCTGCCCATAGGGGGCAAGTGGCAACAAACTGGAGGCCGAGAGCACAGGGTAGGGCAACCCCCAGTAATCACTACCAAGTCAACTTGGAGATTTTTCTCGAATACTTCGACGAAGAATCAGAATTGGAAATCGATGAAGAGGAGTTCTGAGGTGAAGACATGAAGGAGAATACCATTCAAAAAATGATCAACCGGAATGTCGAGAGACAGTTGGTAAGGGAATACCTCCTGAAAGAGACTGAAAGTGCAGGTTTTGGGGGCCTAACTTTTAATAGAACCCCAGAGGGAACAAAGGTTACTCTCAAGGCAGAACAGGTTGGACGGGTGATTGGCAGACGTGGGAAAGTCATACATGACCTTCAGAGACGGCTCCAGGAAGACTTTAACCTCACTAATCCACAACTCGAGGTCGAGGAAATAGAAGAATCGAGAACGAACGCCCAAGTGATGGCAAGCAGACTTGCTAGCTCACTTGAGAGAGGCTGGTTCTTCCGTAGAGCAGGGCATAGTACTGTCCAGAACATCATGGATGCTGGTGCAAGAGGATGCATAGTCATCCTCAGCGGCAAGATCACAGGAGCAAGGCATCGCGTAGAGAAATTCCAGAAGGGCCATATCAAATACTGCGGAGAAACCGCTCTGCAGCTTATGGATGTAGGATTCTCAACCGCAGTGAAGAAACTTGGGACAATAGGCTGTACAGTTAGAATAATGAGGCCAGGAACCAAGCTCCCTCATGAGATTTCAATACAGGAAAGAAGCGAATCAGGACTGCCTGAGCTAGTTCAGGCATCGGGTTTCGTCCCCCTTAATCTCGAAGAGGCATTAGAGAAGAAGGCCGCAAAGGAGGAGGAGTGAGATGTCGCACGTTAGCTCTAAGGAAATTGATGAGATGAGCCAAGAGCAGCGTGAGCTAACTTTGGATGAACTCAGGGATGAGATGCTTCAGCTAAGATCCCAACAGGCACTGGGGGGCTCTGCATCAAACTCAGGAGCATACAAGCAGACACGAAGGAGCATAGCTAGGCTTCTAACTAAGCTGAACCAGGAAAAGGAGGAGTGATTTGGCGGGTATTTGCAACCTATGTGGTCTGCCAGATGAACTATGTATTTGTCAGGAGATAGCCAAGGAGCAACAGAAGGCAGTGATTTCGGTAGTAAGAAGGAGATATGGTAAGATGGTCACAATGGTTGAAGGAATTGAAGACACTGCCATAGATATCGGCCAGTTAGCCAAGATACTGAAGGGTGCATGTGCTAGTGGAGGCACGGTTAAGGGACGGACAATAGAACTCCAAGGTGATCACAAGAAGAAGGCGGCTAAGGTTCTGGAGCAGAACGGATATCAAGTGGAGGTCCGATAAATGCCTAATATGATCAATCTACCTTGGATTTCCAAGACTATAGATGTCATTGACTCTTCAGATCCCTCTCTGGTCGGATTAGCGGGAATAGTGTTGGACGAAACAAAGCGGACAGTCAAGATTGAAACTTGCAACGGAGAAAAAACGCTAGCCAAGAATACAATAATTTTCAGAATCGGAAACGAGGTAATCGACGGCTCACTTGTTGGCCAAAGGGCTGAAGATAGGATTGGAAAGAGATACAGGAGGCAATGAGATGAGAGATATCGGAGTCGATGTAATCAAGCCAGAAGGGGAGTGGGATGGAAGTGAAAACTGCCCATTCTACGGATCTTTGAGGGTCAGGGGTCAAATAATCAGCGGAACCGTGGCATCTAGTGGTATGAAAGACACCATAGTTGTCGAAAGACAGACTACCAGATATATGAAAAAATTCGAGAGATATGAAAAGAGGACAAGGCGCTATTCGGCCCATCTTCCTAGTTGCATAGGCGAGCTAGCCCTAGGTGATAGTGTCCGGATTATGGAGTGCAGGCCTCTATCCAAGACAGTAAAGTTCTGCGTCATAGAGAAGGGGGGAGCAAATTGAAGGGAATCCCCGGAAGAGTCACATCTGGACTTCCCACCCAGGCCAGGCTGGATTGTGTAGACAACACCGGCGCGAAGGTAGTACAACTCATCACTGTCCTGAATAAGGGAGGAGTAGCAAGGAGATACCCCTCTGCCGGAGTTGGTGACATGATCCGAGTCACAGTAAGGAGGGGGACCCCTGAGACTAGACGCCAGATATACAATGCAATAATCGTTAGACAATCAAGACCCTTTAGGAGGGTCGACGGTACATGGGTCCAATTCGAAGACAACGCCTGCGTCATCACGAATGAAAGAGGTGACGTTCAAGGTTCCGATATCAAGGGTCCAGTTAGTAGAGAGGCAGCCGAGAGGTGGCCAAGAATAGCAGCTACGGCTAAGCAAATAGTTTGAGGTGAAATTTATGGCAAGTAAGAAAGCAGGAAAACAGAGAACTTCCCAGAGAGAAGCTCCGATCCATATCAAGAGAAAGCGAATGCGAGCACGCCTCTTATCCGATGATCCAGATTTGCGAAATGTTCGATCCGTAACAATAAGGGTCGGAGACGAAATTGAAGTAACTAGGGGTGACTTCAGCCACCCCAACAGTATCAAAGCAGACACCAGAGGAAAAAGGCTAGGACAGTCTCGAGGCAGATCGGGCGTTAAAGCGAAGGTCTCTTCGATTGACACGAAGGGAGGTCACATTTTCGTCGACGGCCTTTCTCAATCTACTGCTGACGGCAAGGAGGAAGCAGTTCCTGTAGACCCGTCAAATGTAGTGGTAACAAAATTGTACGAAGGAGACCCAGTGAGAATCAAGAAAATTGTAGACAGGTCATCTGGAGGTGGTAACAAATGAGCAGAAGTCACCACAAAAGGCTAGTTATGCCGAGAACTTGGCCCCTCACCAGGAAGACCGATATTTGGGCTCAGAAGCCGAATCCCAGTGGACACCCACTGGAGATGTGTATGCCGCTAGGAATCATCCTGAGGGACGTTCTTGGAGTTGCACACAACATGAGGGAGGCAAAGAGGATTCTACACTCAAGACAAGTAATGGTGGATGGCACAATAGAGACGGACAGGGCCAGAGCAGTTGGCCTAATGGATGTCCTGACCATAGGCGATGAAAACTTCCGTTGCATTCTTGATACAAACGGCAAGCTAAGGTATAGGCCAATAGCAAAGAAAGCGGCATCAAGCAAGATTTGCAGGGTAGTTGGCAAGTCCACAGTAAAGGGCGGCATTACGCAGATTCATTTGCATGATGGCAGGAATATCTTGCTAGATGAAGCCTCCACCTACAAAACTGGAGACTCACTAGTCATTTCACTTCCTGACCAGAAGGTTTCTTCCCATATGGAGATGAAGAAGGGCGCCTTAGCCTATCTTACCGGAGGAAGCCACATTGGTGAGACCGCAACAATCGAGTCTCAGGAAATCAAGAGATCTTCTAAGCCCAACGAGACAACTTTCCATAATTTCGGCACTATCACCGATTACGTTTTCATCATCAATAAGGAAACTGATATCCCACTGGGGGCAGAGTCATGACCGAGATTTCCAATCCGATGCTTTCCCCCGCCATCACTAAGGTTACAGTAAACATCGGAGTGGGGGAAGGCGGCCGCAGACTGCAACTCGCAGAGAAAGTACTAGAGGTATTAACAGGAATGACACCTTCCAGAACAATCTCTACCAAGACAAACAGAGATTTAGGCACACGAAAGGGAGCACCGATAGGTTGCAAGGTCACGATTAGGAACAGAGACAAGGCCGAATCCTTCCTCAAAGATGCGTTCTGGGTCAGAGACCACACGCTTCCTTCATACAACTTCGACTCCCAGGGGAACCTTTCTTTCGGAATATCCGACTACACAGACTTCCCGGACCAGAAATACGATCCAGACATAGGAATTTTCGGGATGGACGTTAACGTAGTCCTTGAGAGGCCAGGACATAGAGTATCCAGACGAAGAAGGAGAAAATCAAAGATTTCTCGAACCCATAGAGTCGGGAGAGAGGAATCCAGAGAATGGTTTGCTAAGAAGTTCGAATTAAACATAGTGGAGGAGTAGAAATGGCACGCGATCACGGAGAAAGAATAGGCAGAAGCCTAGGATGCAGAAGATGCGGACGAAAGAGAGGCATGATCCGCAGACACGGCCTCAGACTCTGTAGGCAGTGCTTCAGAGACGTCGCTCCAGACATAGGATTCAAGAAATACTCATGAGGTGATAAAAGATGCAGTTTGACCCAATTAACGACGCATTTACGACGATATACAACGCAGAGAGCGCAGGAAAGTACGAGGTCACTATAAGGCCTGCCAGCAAACTTCTCGGAAGCATGCTTTCGATAATGCAAAGCTCGGGGTACTTGGGCGAGTTCGAGAAGACGGATGATGGCAGAGGTGGTTCATACAGAGTTTCCCTTATCGGCGCAATAAACAAGTGCGGAGTAATCAAGCCTAGACACTCAGTCAAAAGGTCCGACTTCGACAAGTGGGAATCGCGATACCTTCCAGCTAGAGACTTCGGTCTGCTAATATTGACCACTAATCAAGGAGTGATGGATCACTTCGAGGCGAAGAAGGAGAGAGTCGGCGGAAGGCTACTCGCATATGTTTTCTGAGGGGGATTAAGGATGCCAAAAGTAGCTAAAATTTCACATGAGATTTCATTACCGGATGGTCTCAATGCAAACCTTGAAGGCAGCGTAGTCACGCTCTCCAAGGATGGGAACTCGCTTTCTAGAGAATTCAAGCACAACAGAGTCTCAGTAAGGGAGTCAAATGATGGACTACAGGTCTACTGTAATCTGCCCAGGAGGTCAGAGAAGGCAATTGCTGGGACCTGGGCCGCGCATCTCAGAAACATGGTTAAGGGAATAGAAGATGGATTCGAATACAGATTGAAGGCGGTGTTCAGTCACTTCCCAATGACGCTAAAGGTAGAAGGGAACAAATTCACAATCACGAACATGCTAGGCGAGAAGGTCCCAAGGGTCGCAAAGCTTCCATGGTCGCCTTCGGAAGTAGAAGTAAAGATCGAGAATAAGACCGATGTAATCGTCACTGGCGCAGATAGGGAGAAGGTAGGGCAGACCGCTGCTAATATTGAGCGTGCTTGCAAGGTAAAGAAGAGAGATCCTAGAGTTTTCCAAGACGGAATCTACATCACATCCAAGGGGGCATAGGAATGGCATATGAGGACAATACAGTTGCGGAATTGAAGGATTTGCTCAAAGAGAGAGGCCTTCCGGTCTCTGGAAAGAAGGCGGATCTGATATCTAGGTTAGTGGATGCGGACTCCAATGAAACGAGGGATGAGAGTTCCGACGATAACGAAATAGTGGAAAACACCACAGAAGATGAAGACCTCCAAGAAGGCGAGGTCCAAGATGAAGAAGACGAATTCTACGAAGAAGGCGACTTCGAAGAATGGGATGAAATTCACACTGCTAGGCAGAAACCAGTTCTAGACGAAGAGACCAAATCTGCACTACAGCTCAGGTCAGAGCAGAGTAAGAAGCAACCATCATTCAGAAGACAGGAGTGGTTCAGGTACAGGAGACTGTCTAAGACTGGCTATCGCAAGCCAAAGGGAAATGACTCAAAGATGAGGAAAAACAGGAAATACAGATCACCAATGGCCAGAGTTGGCTATGGGAAGGTAGCATCAGCTAGGGACCTGCATCCTTCTGGTTTCCGAGAGGTGATGATTCACAAGTCAGAGCAATTGGATGGATTGGACCCTGAAAGGCAAGCAATAAGAATTGGAGCTAGCGTAGGGAATAGGAAAAGATCCAGGATTCACGAACGAGCCGATGAATTGGGACTAAGGATTCTAAACAGGCGTCACATAAACAGGAAGGGTGATCTCTGATGATTATCACAAACCAAAAGAGAATGGCCTCAGAGATATTCTCGCGTAAAGAGGGAAGAGTAGTAGGAATCCACAGAATTTGGGTAAACCCAGATTATCTCAGCGAAGTGGCAGATGCAGTTCAGAAGGACGATGTCCGTGCTCTAATAGAAGATGGAATTATTCAGGCCAAGCCAGTGAGGGGAACTAGCCGTTCTAGAGCTAGAAAATCTGCCTTCCAGAAGTCAAAGGGTAGGAGAAAGGGACATGGATCGAGAAGCGGGAGTGCAAATTCTCGGAGTCCACGTAAGCAAAGATGGATGTCAAAGATTAGGGCCCAGAGGAGAGTACTCAAAGATCTAAGGGAACAGGGTGCGATTACCCCATCACAGTACAGGCACTATTACCTCAAGGCCAAAGGGGGCTCATACAGGTCGATTTCACATCTGAGAAGTAACCTGGGCGCAGAAGAATCCATATCGGGAGTTGATGAATGATGGCAAAGGGTAGGAATCAGAGACTTAGGTTCAAGCGTAGAAGGAACGCCGAGACTGACTACCATAGAAGGTCTAGAATGCTACGCGGAGGCCTCCCTAGGGCAGTAGTCAGGGTATCAAACACCCAAGTGACATGCCAGCTGGTGATCTATGAGCCCGAGGGTGACAAAGTGGTCTCATCGATTAATGGAAAGACTCTTGTCGATAAGCACAAATGGCCTTCAAACCTCTCTAGGAAATCGATACCTGCATGCTATCTGGCAGGATTCGCACTAGCTAAATCCGCCATTTCCTCAGGCCATTCTAAGGCAATCTTGGATATCGGGCTCGCTGCCTCATCTAGCGGGAGCAGGGCCTATGCTGCCCTCAAGGGGATGATCGAAGCTGGTCTAGAAATTCCCCACTCCGAGGGCGTTCTTCCTTCTGAAGGTAGAATTATTGGCGAGCATATTGACGAAGGATTGGCCAAGGCAGTGGAAGCAACCAAGAAGTCGATAGAGGGGGCGAAGTGATGACGGAGGAGCAGCAAGTGGAAGAATCGCCGCAAATTGCACCAGGTTTGGCAATGGCCCTCTCTCCGGAGGAGAACTCCGAAGACGGCCCAAGAAGGAGGGGTCCGGACCCGCTCGCTGCACTCAGATCCTGGACTCCCAGGACCAGACTAGGGAGGATGGTAATGAGTGGTGAGGTGTTGACCTATGAGCAGGCCTTAGCTACCGGCTACCCAATCCGCGAAGTCGAGATTGTTGATGCTCTTCTTCCAGACATAGAGGATGACGTTCTAAGTGTGAATATGATTCAGAGGATGACTGACTCAGGGAGGAGAGTCAGATTCAATGTACTCTGCGCTGTAGGAAACGGGGACGGATATGTGGGCCTGTCCGTCTGTAAGGGAAAGGAGGTTGCTAGTACAATCCAGAAGGCAATTTCCCAAGCTAAATTGAAGCTTATCCCAGTCTTCAGGGGCAATGGATCTTGGGAATCAGCAGAAGGACCAGGAAATAGTATCCCCTTCAAGGCAACTGGAAGGTCTGGTTCCACACGGATTACTCTCTTACCAGCGCCCTCTGGGAAAGGGCTAGTAATCGGCGACTATGGTCGCAGAGTCCTAAAATTAGCCGGAGTTGAAGATGTGTGGTCGCGATCATCCGGACAGACGAGATCTACGATCAACTTCGCTAGGGCTACCTACAACGCACTGGAGGAATTGAGCAGGGCAAAAATCAACGAAGAGGTCCGCCAACGATTGCACATCACTACAGGGAGGCGAAACTCATGACATACCTTGTGATTAGGGTAAGGAGTGACAGAGGAGTCACCAAGAAAATTCGAGACACTATGGCCATGCTAAACCTTACCAGAGTGAATCATGCAGTGCTTCTCCCTCAGACCCCTCCCTACGAGGGTATGCTCCAGAAGGTCAAGGACTATGTCACTTGGGGGGATGTCGGCGAGGCAACAATCTCCACCCTCATCACAGAAAGGGGCAGGATGGCAGGTGACAGGCCTGTAACAGATTCCGAAGTAAAAGAATTCAGCGCTCACAAATCCATCAAAGATCTTTCCAAGGCAATTGCCTCCGATCAAGCAACAACTAAGGATGTAGAGGGTATGAAGCCGGTATTCAGACTTCATCCTCCAAGGGGTTCAAAGGGCTGGGGGGGGATCAAGAGAGCCTATTCAGTAGGGGGGGCATTGGGCTTCCGAGGAGAAAACATCGGGGATCTCGCATCAAGGATGCTCTAGGAGTTTTTTAAGATGGTATCAAGGACGAACAAATTCCGCGGAAGAAGCCGCTATCATGGACGAGGCAAGAAGGCAGGAAGAGGCGCTGGCAAGAGAGGGGGGAGAGGAAACGCGGGCCTCAATAAACACAGGGTGATGACTCGTCTGAAGTACATGCCAGGGCATTGGGGCATGCACGGATTCAACCGTCATCCAGGGCTCAGGGTGGTAAATTCCTCAATCAACCTGGGTGAAGTTTCTGAATTAGCCGATGGAAAATCGATTAACCTCACGGAATTGGGATTCGACAAACTGTTAGGCCGAGGAAAAATCGACCGGCCACTTACTGTCACAGTCAAGGAAGCGAGCTCGAGAGCTATCGAGAAGATAGAGGCAGCAGGAGGCACGGTCGAGACCGATGATGGCGAGGATTGGGGTGAGTGGGAAGAGGAGTAGCTTCTCCCTATTGGAGGCTAGAATATGGTGAACAAGAGCCCTAATTGGTTCGGAGTAGCAGCAATGTGCGCCATCTACTGGGGCGCTCTGTATTACTGGGTCAAAGACGATTTGGCAGCAGGCGGGGAAGACCAGACACGAGCACTGATCCTCCTGGCATTCTCCTTACCCTACATGGCATTCATAATGTGGGGAACAATGACCGACCTTCCTGAGTCCGTAGCAAAAATCCCAGTGATAGGAAAATATGCCAAGGCATATGCTTGGCTAGCCATTGTACTCTCGTTTGCCTACTGGGGTTGGGTAGACAAAGCTGCATTCGGATTTTTGATGGTCGGGATAGTCCTCTTCGGATTAGCCACGGGTCTGGCCCTTTCTTGCTTATTATACACAGGAGACGGCGGAAGTAGGCTATACGGTTTGAAGAGGCTTGTTGATGTCTATCCCAGCATTTCTAAGCCCGAGGGCCATGTCAGGTTTAACCAGAAGCTGTGGACAACAACTCTCGTCCTTATCATATACTTCATGATGACGAACGTAATGATTTACGGACTATCAGACACGACTCTCGACGTATTCTCGTCCTTCAGAGCAATCATGGCCGGCGCTTCCGGTTCCATCATGCATCTGGGCATAGGGCCAATAGTAACCGGCTCCATCATCATGCAGCTGTTCTCGGGAGCAAAAATCATACAATTGGACCTACAGGATTCCGCCGTTAAGCAACTTTACCAAGGCGTGCAGAAGATCCTGGTTCTCATAATGATCCCAATCGAATCTATTCCTCAGGTTTACGGATTCCTAGATCCATCTCCCTCTCTGATTCTCGATTACGGCGAGGGTTGGGCAGGTGCCGTGATCGTTTCCCAGCTATTCCTCGGGTCTCTACTTGTTTTCCTGCTTGATGAGCTTGTAAGCAAATGGGGGATTGGAAGCGGAATTTCACTTTTCATCGCTGCGGGGGTCGCTCAGTCGACTTTCGTCGGAACGCTCTCACCCCTCCCGACCGTAGAAGGATCGCCTATGTCTTTCGATAACCCTCCTTCAGGGACCCTTCCAATGATTTTCTACACTCTCAGGACTGCAAGTAACTCAGAACTAGTATCTCAGAACGGCTTTGAGATGATGCTTCTGGAACACGCCAATCCAATCGTTGCTCTGATATCTTCAATCATCGTTTTCCTTGTGGTAGCTTACGCAGAATCTAGTAAACTTGAGTTGCCGCTAACCCACGGAAAGGTGAGGGGGCATCGTGGCCAATACCCAATAAGGCTGGTTTACGCCAGCAACATCCCAGTCATACTGATGGCAGCGCTTCTGGCAAACGTCAACATGTTCACTCTACTCTTCCACAGCCACCCGACACTTTCCACAGTCCCAATACTAGGGTCAAATGGGGCTTGGAGCCAGTCCGAGTGGTTCGGTTCATACTACGAGGGAGCTACAACTCCTCACGATGGTTTTGCGTGGTACAGCTCTATGGTGAATGGCGTTGGCGACTGGCTGATCCCACTTCTAAATCAGTCTGGTGACGCCCATGGACACTCTCTGTGGCAGATCATGACTCATGTGTTCGTCTATGTCTTCTTTATGACCGCAGGATCCACTGTTTTCGCCAAGTTCTGGATAGAGACCACAAACATGGGTGCAAAGGATGTCGCTAAGCAGATCGAGAGAACTGGCATGCAGATTCCTGGCTTCCGCAAGAATCCAGTTGTTCTGGAGAGAATCCTGGAAAGATACATACCTCCCGTTACTCTTTTCTCAGGAGCTTTCGTAGGACTTTTGGCCGCTGGAGCAGACTTGTTGGGGACAGTCGGAAATGCTACTGGAACCGGACTCCTCCTAGCCGTAGGTATAATTCTCAGAACATATGAACAGATTCAGAAGGAGCAGGCCATGGAGATGCATCCAGTGCTGCGTGAGTTCTTCGGTGCCGACTAGTGTACTGAAAGAAAGTCATGCCAGTCACCTCTCGTCACGTTCTTATACGGCATGAAGGT
>JAYZLO010000059.1:0-17591 GCA_036154175.1 Thermoplasmatota archaeon
GGAGGTTCCCAAACTCCAGAGCTGGTTGATGCGGCCAACACCGAAGGAAGGAAAAGTGTCAGCAATAGCATGCTAAGAATTGGGACTACCCAATAGCCTCTCGGACGCGTGGCCTCCATCATTCTCCAACCCCTCCGAGATATACATATGAAGACTACTAGAGGCTGGTCCTCCAGAACACCGCAATATTGCCCCTCTGGAAAACTATAGTCGAACCCGCCCTATGTGCAATTTGTGAGAAGATCTCCTTTCTATTTTCCCTATTTGATATAATTCCCTTGTTGGCCTTGACCTTTACTAAATCCCTCCTTTTTAGCTGGGCAATTAGCTCGGACAGGAGAGATTCTGTTATGCCATCCTTGCCCACTCTCATTGTAATTTCAAGATTATGACTCTTGGCCATATTAGAGATTTCTTTTGGGACCTCATTATTCATTTACTTCACATCCAAAACTTGGTCCCTCTCTATTCACCCTCTCGCATCTCAAACAAGTAGTAGTAATTCTTTTTGAAGTGATCCTGACCCTTGAAGTTCTTCCGGGAATCATAGACTTCTTGCATGTTCTGCAAATCAATCTTCTAATCTTGGAAATGGGTCTAATTCCATGCTTTTTTCCGAGTAATAAAATGTGCCTCGCGGCGCTATCGGGAATTGTTGAGCCGTTCGATAAGCCCGCTTCGAAGGAACTAGAAAGATTCGCCATCGCTAATTTGGCCCCATCCCTACGATTTATCCTACTTTTAATGGAACTCCTTCCTCTGGGAACCATTGTAATACCTCAGAGATTTTCAATAGCTGATTTTACCCTTTGTTCAACTTGTTCGATTGGTCCAGAACCATCTATTTGAATTAGAAGACCCTTGTCTAGATACCAATGCCCCAATGGCTTCGTCTGTTCGTGGTAAGCTTCAAGTCTGCTTCTCACAGTTTCCTCGGTATCATCCTTCCTCTGAACCAGCCTGTGTCGAATATCTTCGGGTGCGGGCTTGAAGGTAACGTGATAAATCTCTCCAGTCTCAGAATCCATCCTTCTGCCTACTATTCTACTAACTATTTCCTCGTCTGGTACGCTAATTGATATTACTGCAGAAACTTCTGTTATTTCTTCGAGAGCTTCTGCTTGCGGGATAGTCCTAGGAAAACCATCGAACAATACTCCATTCGACGCATCGTCCATCTCCAATCTTTCGTTTATTAGGCCGATAATAACTTGATCTGGGACCAGTTTTCCAGACTCCATGTAAGATTTGGCCGCTAAACCTAATTTCGTTCCTTCAGAAAGGGCGGATCTTAACATATCACCAGTCGAAATCTGAGGTTTACCGGTTAGTTCTACAATTGCTGAGGCTTGAGTACCCTTACCAGCTCCAGGAGGCCCAAATAGCACAATAGATCCAAACATAATCATCCGTCGAAGCACTAGGAGAAAAAAGAACCGCTCTAAGGCCCGTTTTGTTCCCACCAAATATGGCCATAGGCTACCCACTGTTCCATAGTCCATCCATCGGGCAATCCTGTCAAGGGAAGAGGGAGGGCACCCTCTGGAACTTGGTGGGTAGGCAGAGTAGGAATAGAGGATTGTAACATTTCTTCAATCTCAGAGTCTGAGACGTCTCCAGTCACCACGTCTCCCGTAGTGGAAGTATCGAGAGCCGCTGCCCTTCTTTCCTCTTGAGAACCAGCTTGAAGAGCAGAGCCACGAGGAATTAGCTCCTGATTCGAGTCTAGAGGGCTGAACTCATTTCTCGCTCTTACCCCCAGGGAAACTATACCTGCTATGGCGAATAAGAACAATACTGCTAAACTCCAAGGAGGTAAACCCAAAGAGCTCAAAATGCCTGAAATTCCCCCTTCATTAGAGGATTCTGACTTACTAATCTGAATCTGAATAGTTGAATTAGTAGAGAAGGCGAGGTTTTCCCCTATTGTTGAGTTGGCATAAATTAAGATTTCCTTAAGACCATCCTCAGAAGATTTACGTGGAGAGATTTTGAAAGAGACTGTGAATGATTCGCCAATATCTATATTGTCGATAGTACTTGGCTCAATTAATACCGTCCATCCCTCGGGGGTTATGGATTCAATTGACACTCCAGAATTCTTATTTCCAGAATTGAAGACTTCCAAGGAAAATTCTACTTGCTCATCCTCAGGAATCCCCTGCAATTCTGGGATGTTGTCAGGGATTTCTTCGATTTCTAGCCAAACAGACGGGAGGACAGTAACGCCAATTTCAACTGTAACCACTTGTTTGGATAACGTTCTTGAGGATGTGGACTCTATAATTACAGGTACCTTTTCTATTATTTCACCTGAAGGGGTGCCTGCTGGCAACTCCATCCCCACAGTAATAACAGAATCCCTATTCATATCCATAGAGAATGCATTTCCAGAAAGAAAACCACCGGACCAACCTTCCGGCAGAGTACCCATAGTTAGTTCGATAAGCAACTCTACATTTCCGGAATTATGCAAGAATATGTTTGAATTTCCTGTCTGCCCTATGACGATAGAAAATCCGTCTTCAATCTCGATGTCAAGTGTTGTTATTTCTTTGACTTCCAAGACTGAAGCATTAGTCGTAATTTCGTCTCCAAGATAGGTTTTCACAGTCACAGTATTTCTGTCTCCCATTTCGGCAGATAGTGGCACTATTGTTCGAATGGTAATATTCTTCGAAGTACCCGGTGAAACAGAAACTTCTATCTCTGTGACTTGATCAAGCGGAGGGCCATCAGTAGAGATATATGCCTGAATAGGCCATATGTTACTTGAAGAAAGGGCCCTAACTTGAAAATCAAGTGGGATATTGCCAAGATTCGAAAGAGTAAGATGAGTTGATATGGTCTCGCCGTTAAGCACTGCGCGTGATTCGGAGATAGCAAGGGGGCCGAGAGGGGTCCCAGATGAATCAAAAATCTGACTAGAGTAAACTCCACTCTCCAGAATCTCAACCACTGCATAATCAATTCTCTCAAGCGAAGGATCATTGACAGAAGTAGTAACGCAGGTTACCGAATTAGTAGCTCCGGCAGGAAGCCCTGAAGAGGAAGGTGGTATCTTAACAGAAATTGTCACGAAGACGAATTGGAGTCTGCTTAAGGGCCCTATTGTAGTTTCCGAAGACTGGCTACTACCGACATGTACTATCCATCTATCTTCAGTTTCACATGAAATGCTGTATTCAGTAGGGCCGTTACCAATATTCTTCACAGAAAGTGAAAAGGAAGCAAAATTATCTGGTTCCGCACCTAGACTCTCTGTTCCTGCTGGAATCGTAAAAATGCCCTCAACCCTATCAACTTCCACCGATAGACGTGCAGAATGGGATATTGTCGGAGTCATTTTATCCATCAGAGTCAAATCTGTGACAAAAACTCCTGGCAATGCGAACTGGCTATCCAAGTCAGCATCTTCATCGGTTAAATTCAGGGTGATAACCACCCTATCGCCAGATTCTCCGAATGGAGAAAGGTTCCAAGGCCCTTCCTCACTAAGGGTTTTAGACCACTCATCTTGGGGAGTTTGTAGAATCCCAGAGTCATCTATCAATTGCATAGGGGATATAGCCAGTTCTACAGTAATTTCAGACGTTCCTTCGTTGAGGAGCTCAATCTCGAAAGTTGCCCAGCTTACCAAACTTGGGTCGATATTCCTAGATTTGGCAGACTCGGATTCTTCGAGGTTTGAGGGATGCGTGCCGTCTTCAAGAAGAGGAGTGAGTCGGACGCCAATCTCTCTGACCTCAAACAGAAGTTCGAAGATATTATTGTTAATTCCAGAAGACTCGTCATTCAACTCTTCAACCTCAGAGAGGTAATCCAGAGTAAGCCTAACCAAATGATTCCCGGTTGATGAGAAAAAATGGTAAAAGGAAAAAGTCTGTACGGACCCGCCTTCTAGAGGTTCCATCTGGAACGTTCCGATTTCTGAACCATCTGAAATGTCCTCAACAGATATAGAGTATTCACCGGAAGTCGCGGCTGCTTGATTTATCCATGAAAGTTGGAAGGAAATTGTATCTCCCTTCAAAGGGGAGGTGTCTGAGGTATAGATTGAATTAGGTACTACGGCTAGATCAGCGCCCTGCGTCTCTTCTGCAGATGCAGAAATGACAATTGAGTAGTCTTGAAGGAACCCTCCAGAGTGCCCAACTTGTACAGTCCATAGTCCTGAATCTGTGGATTGTATACGAATTCTCTCCAGATTATTTAGTTCGTCTCTAACGCTTGAAATTTGGCTGAATCCATTTACGAAATCATTGCCCATGAATTTATCTCCATTTGGAGATGTTACAATTAGATCAAGATCGTTGACTAGCCTACTGGAGTTTTGATCGGCCGATGCCGAGCCTTCTCGATCATTCCAAGCCAGGGATACATCCAGGCCGGAGTCATCGGTTAATTCGAAAGTGTAGATGAAGCTGTGGCCGGGCAATAGTTGCCTTTCTTGGTCAAAAAATACGGATTGGTTTATCCCTGCATTTTGTGGAAATATACTGTTTGAAACATTTAATTGGCCCCAGCCCTCTTTCGGATTAGGTATGTCTGGCTGTCCTAAATCGTCCGCACCATTTACCAAAATAGCACGAATTAGATCAGACCTAGGTGCTTGAATTCCGAGTTCTTCCCTCAGATACTGCCTGATCATTGCCGATGCTCCTGCAGCAACCGGAGTAGCCATCGAGCTCCCGCTAAGAGTCATATATTTCGGAGTCGAGCCATCATCATGAATAGCAGAAGAACATGGTCCGCCAGTAACTAAACTTGCTTCTTCTGCTCTTGCGGAACAAATCATCACACCCGGAGCGACTATGTCTGGCTTAATTCGCCCATCACTGGTAGGGCCCCTGGACGAAGAGTTGTAGACACCTCCTACCCCATCAGAAGAAAAGGATCCAGTGGTAGATGAACCAACGGATAGGGAGTTCTTAGATGTGCTAGGTGAGGTAACGCCTGAAGAATTCATATCCCCTACGGAAAAAATTGCTAGAAATTCTGGATATTCTTTAGTAAACAAGTCTACGGATCTGGAGTCTGAGGTATAATCGCCAAGTAAGCTCTCACTACCCCAGCTATTTGTGTGTATTTTTGCATCATTCAGCAAGGAATGTTCGAACATTTCGTAAAGTGACCCCCATCTTGCTAAGAGTCCTGAGCTATCCACCTCTAACTGGTAGAAATGGAATGTTGATTCTGGGACCATTCCAGTCATGTTAGCATCCCCTGAACCATCCCCCAGCAAGGTTGCTGTGACATGGGTTCCATGGCCGCTGTTTGTATCGGCTCCTGAATTATCGGGACCGAATAAATTGTAAATTGGACTTCTTAGTCTTCCATCAAAGTCCCCATGGTCTGCATCTAAGCCGGTATCAGAAATTCCAATTACCTCTCCAAAACCATTAAGATTTCCTGAAAAAATTCCTCTGATATGATCGATTCCCGAAATAAGACTAGCGTTATTATTTTGGATAGAGATAATTTGTCCTAACTCTATCTTCAGCACTCTATAATCAGAAGCAAGAGTTTTGACATAGGAATTATCTGATGATTTGATTTGACAAATATGTCTGTCGCATCGTGATTCGAGATGGTTGAAGCCATCAAGAGCAGACATTTCAGCGGATAAGGATTCATGTTCTGAGATAGAGATAGCCGGCGACGGAATTATATCCAAATCGATAACGATCTTTTTTGAATTAATCAATTGGATAAGTGAAGGAGAGACCTTCCACATTGATGGCATATTTTCAATCCATCTAACTTGTGTAAGCTGGGAAATTATATTCTTATATTCTTCCAATCCTTCTTCATTAATACTTATCACCAGAGCATCATCAGGAATTTGATCAATAATCTGAATTTCCATGGAGTTCAATTGTTCTTCCAAGGAATGTAAATCGGAATTTATAGATTGAACAATGTGGAGTCTTTTATCGAATGGTTCGGTTAAACCTATTTCTCCCCATGGCCCTAATGGAAAATCGTCTACTATTGGATCGAAGATCCCATAAGGGGAGTGTATTAATCCCGAAGATTCTTGAATTTCATAGACGGAACGAATTGGGTTTTCAAGGCTCTTCCAATAGGAGATATCAGATTTTTCAATTACCTCTGAAGTGTCATATTCATTGTTTTGGATTTGGCCCGGTAGTGAATACGCAAATGGAGAAAATAACAACATCACAATTACAATGAAGATTGGTTGCGTTGTGTTCATCCTTAATTGGGAGAATATATTCTCTTTTGACTATTGACTATTATCGAACAAAATTATATCATGAAATTGAATAGTATCTATTTATTGATTCATCGGTCTTTGAGACGGACTTCTTCCAATCCTCCTCTACTCCCATCAACGCCCTAATGCAATCAACATTTTCTGGGATGACATCACTTTCTTGATGAATAGCTTGGAAATAGTAAAGTCTGTCTCCAACCAATCTGACTCCATCCTCCCAAACAAAAATCTCATGTAAATCACCCCATTTTCTCCCTATATCACGAGCCATCTCCATAACTTCAGCGGTGGTTTCAATCCGATTATCGGAACCATGCATTACTATGACCCTAGGAGTACTTCTCCACATTTGGATTATCTTTTCTGTTGTTAATCCATGATCTCTCGGAAGGTCAGCAATTATTGAGTGTACATGCATAATTGTAGTCGGGACAGCCACTGCGAGACTATTGATTTCAATTTCTGGCTTTACAGTCATTACATCGGGGCCATGATGACTTGGTACCTTCAAAACTGGCTTAATCGCATTTATCGGCCCTTTACTTGAGTCTCCAGGATCTGCAGCACGGCGAATCATAGTGCATTCAACTTTCAAAGAACCACAGTATTCGTATAGGGGCACCAGCGTTCTAGAAAGGCCAGTTGTATTGCATGAAACAACTCTTGTTCCTTGAGCGTTTAGATTCATCTGATGGTTAGCAGAAGATGTATAGGATAAACCAGTCAAATCATGCCTTTCTCCACCTTGAAAGATGTACTTTACTCCTGAAGATTGATATTTTTCGAGATTTTCTTCTCCTAACTTACCAGGCGAACAGTCCACAACGATGTCAGAAATAGAAAGTAGGTCAGAAAGTCCGCCTAAGCATTCATACCCAAATTCGGCAAATTTTTCGATCCTATCCTTATTGTCAAAAGTACAATACAAAGGGAAGCCCTTCTTTGAAGCAAGCTCACAGCCGAAGTTGGGACCAGTTTTAGTTACGCCAACTACTTCCATGTCATCTTGTGCATCAACTGCATCAGCAACCCTCTTTCCAATTGTGCCAAACCCATTAATTGCGACCTTAATTTTACCCATATTCAGCCCTCAACTTTCACTGTTGTTCTATTAGGGTTGAAGGATGCCTATGAACATAGCGAAATCGGCAAGAGTCAATAATAAGTCGCCCCTTTCTGCAAAGCAATGGGGACCGAGAAGGAGAGAACGGGATGAGAGATAATGCGAATAAGAGCATCAAGCTCAACAGAGACTTGGATGCATATGTCGAAAAGGCCTTGGAGCAGGATAGGCCAGTAAAGATAGGGTGGGGCAGAGCTGGCGACGAAAGGCCCAAAGACGGAGAATTCGGAGTACTAACTCACCTCCCAAAGGGGGCTAGAGTACTTTGTTTGGGAGATCTAGGTGATTGCGTAGGAGTCGCTAATCGTGGTGGAACTTTGACACTCAGGGGTAGTGCTGGATCTATGCTGGGAGCTTACCACGAATCAGGCAAGTCGGTAGTCGAGAAGGATGTTGGAGATAAGATTGGATTCAAAATGAGCGGAGGGGAAATTTCGATACAAGGGTCGGCAGGAAATGATGTGGGTGCCGGGATGACTGATGGGTTGGTAATCATTAGAGGGCATACTGAGAGTAGGCCTGGTGCCGGAATGAGAGGTGGGACGATATTGATCATGGGCTCAGTAGGTTCGGAACCAGGAGTAGGAATGAGGGGTGGCAGAATTATCATTTCTGGTAGTTGCCCTCCCCCTCCTGAAGGTGTAGAAATGAGGTCAATAAAGAAATCCGAAATCTCGGAATTCGAGAAAATATTAGACCCAATGGGGCTTTCTCTGAACGAAGATGCACTAGTACTAGAACCCTGTAATGACCTCCCTGAAATAGAGGCAGGGGTTGAGAGATTCATACAAGAGCGATTCGAAAGAATCTCTTTACATCCGAATGATGGGACGTTAGCGGATCATTCCCCTTTGGATCACTACTCTCTTCTATTACCAGGTGACGCAGAATCGGAAGGGGTATTATTGCGATTGCCGTGGGTAATTTCTTGCCAGTCTACCGACGATAAAAAAGAGTGGTTTGGTGTTGAATCTACCGCAATGGTTAGAAAAAAGCCTAGGGAAAATGATTTTCTGATTGTAGGGAGCAATGAATTCGTAGATTCTATTGAGTTTCTGAATAATTGTGCCGGTTTGATATTCGATATTACGGAGTTTGCTGGGACCAACGATGCAGAGATAGAAGCACTTCTGGTATCTCTTAGAAGCCGGATGCCCGATAACTCGATGGTTATGTTGAGAGGGGAAATAGGACGTGTGGAGAATTTGTTCCGAATGGTTATGGAATTGGAGCTAGACGGAGCTGTTATTGATTGTTGTACTTCTAGTGGCTCTAAGCTTGCCTCTGCACTACCAAGGATAGGAATTGCCTCAAAGGGGTTGGGGATTAGTAGTGCTGGGAAATTCGTAATGTTAGAGATGGATCAAGAACCTAATGCAAAGGATCTAATGGTTGCTGTAGCAGCTGGTTGTACGGCCATAGTTTCTCCATTAAGCGGTTCTGAACCTGAGGAAAGTATTGATGAAATAGAAAGAGCTCTCAAGCAGTTGATGAGAGAAATTGGAGTGGATAGGATTGAGAGGGTTGGCAGGAGAAATCTAAGGGCTATTGACTATGAAACAGCCGCGATATCAGGTCTACGCCTAATTGGGTATGACCGTCCATTGAAAATGTGGCTAGAATTGAGGTGATTATCTGCCAACTCTAGAATTCAAACACTCTACTTTAAGATATATTCAGAAAATTCATGATGTTAGTCATCAATCAGAAGAGTGGTCTAATTGGCTCCCGGAGATTGGGTGTCCAGTTGATAAAAACGACAGTGATTCGATTGAGGTTGAGGTTTTTCCCGACAGACCTGACTTACTTAGTCATGAGACGATTTCTAAGGCGTCTAGATCTTTCCTTTCTACCAGCAAAACCGAGGTTGACTTGCCGGTAATTAAAGGGAATATTGGATTGGTTGTCGATCCTTCTCTTGAGAAAATTAGGCCTGTGATTATGGGCGCAATCGTCAGAGATGTAAATACTGGATCTAATCCTGAAGAGAAGGATGAGTTTATCCAGTCGCTAATGGATCATCAGGAGAAATTGCACCTCACTTTAGGAAGGAAAAGAAGATTTTCGTCCATTGGAGTTCATGATTTATCTTCTCTAAAACCCCCCTTTAAAGTGACTACGGTCCCATCATCATACACATTTATCCCTCTAGCATGTGAAGATAAGATGAGTATTGAAGAGATTCTGGAGGCGCATCCCAAGGGTAAGGAATACGGTCATCTAATGGAAGGAATGCAAGAGTTTCCCGTTATACAAGATTCTGATGATAAAGTCCTGTCATTTCCACCAATAATTAATGGAAGCCATACAACAGTGAATGAACATACTAGGGACTTTTTCATCGATGTAACGGGGTGGGATGTGAGATCGTGCGAAGCATGTCTGCAACTAATCTGCCTTTCCATGACAGAAAGGGGTGGAACTGTAGAAAGCGTAGAGGTTACAGGATTTGATGGCAGTAAAGAAATTCAACCAAGAGGCGATGCCAAAGTTCATAAAATTCCTGAGAAATTAATTCATAAGATTCTGGGGCTTAAACTAACTAATGAAGAGCTTTCAAAATCCATTGATAGGATGGGAGGATTGCTTCTAGAGAGCAGGACTGTGACCGACGGTCCGAACGAGTATGGAAGGTGGGTAGACTGTGTAGTTGGAGATACAGAGCACCTAATTTCTATGCCCAGGTGGAGATCTGACATTATGCATCCAATAGATGTCGTTGAAGATATTGCAATAGGATTCGGATTTGAAAATCTGCCACAGAGATTGTCCAAAATGCACATTGATGCATCACCACTAGAGTCATCACACCTCAAAAGAAGGTTCGGCGAAAGCATGAGGGCATGTGGCCTTCAAGAAGTTCAGACTCTGACACTATCTAGTGAAAATGATCAATTTGAAAACCTTCGATGGCCCCAAAGAGAAGATGTTGTCAAAATTTCTAATCCAATAACTTCGGAGCATACAATTCTGAGGCAGTTCATACTGCCTTCTCTACTTAGATTGTTAGCTGCGAATAGGCATCATGAGTTGCCCCAGAGGGTTTACGAACTTGGAGAAGTGGTAAGGGGATCAAAGAACGCTATCAGAGGCGCATGGACTTGTGCAGAAGTAGGAAGTGGTTTTACTTCGGCCAAAGGAATAGTGCAGGCTTTTCTCAGAGATATGGGCATAAACCCTGATGATGTAGAATTTAGACCTACTCCGAACAATCATGGCCCATGGATCAGAGGGAGAGGGGGGCAAATTTTTCTTCAGGAGAATAAAATGGGAGAGTTTGGAGAAATCGATCCAAAAATTAGTAGCATTTTCGGGATTAAATCGCCGATTCAGGCCGGAGAGTTGGATCTGGAAGTTGTGAGCGACCTACTGCCCGATCCAATAAACTAGTATCTAATCCCTCATTTTTTGGAGAGAAGTTTCATTGCGTCAATAAATTTCTTATCATTCAAATGTTCTTCTTTCTCCTTTTCTTCCTTTTTTGTCTTTCTCTCGTACTCTACAACATTTTTCATGTAGCTTTTTCGAGAAATACTCGGTCTGTCCGGTTTCTTCTTCCTGAATGGCCATATAGGTCCCATAACGATGGAATATGGTATGCAAACATCAGTATTTCCCCAAAATGAGTCAATAATCAGGAAATTTATGAGGCAGATTCCATTGGTTGGCATGTGGAGAAAGTAGATTTGGGGGTTGATGAGGCTGGAAGAGGGCCTGCATTAGGTCCATTAGTGGTATGTGCAATTTCTATGCCAAAAGATGATAGGAGGATTCTATCAGATTTAGGAGTTAAGGACTCAAAGAAACTCAGCAAAAAACGTAGAGAAGAGATATATCAAGAGATAATCGAACAATCAGTTTCTAAGAATTGGTCGATAGGAATAGAGATCTGTGAAGCAGAAAGAATTGACAAATGGATGTCTAAGGGGAATTTGAATAGTTTAGAGGTGAAGTTGTTTTCTGAGGCAATTTGTAAAGTCGCCAATCCCGGAAAAAAACCTTCGATATTTTTGGATGCTTGTGACGTAAATGAAGCAAGGTTTGGAAAAAATGTAATGGCATTACTCGGAAGTGAATGGTCAAAGTGTGAGATTTGTTCCTCGCATAAGTTGGATGAAAAGGACTTACTTGTCGGCGCTGCAAGCATAATTGCTAAGAAGGTGAGAGATGATGAAGTGGAAAAATTATCTAAGCAGCTTGGTATTGATTTAGGTTCTGGATATCCTGCGGATCCATTGACAAAAAATGCAATAAGAAAATTGTGTAATTTAGAAATACCACATGAATGCCTAAGATGGAGCTGGTCGAACGTGAAGAGAGTCTGGATAGAAGAAAATAAGAGACCGCTACCAAAAAGGTACTTGGATGATGGAGAAAAGACTCAAACTGCCATTCATGAATGGAAATAGTAAGAATGGTGAAATGCCAGAATTGCTTGGTATTATCGATAGTCGTGGCGGAAAAAACGGAATGGGGTTCTGATGTTTCCCTGGCGGTTCGAAAGTATGCACTACAAAACTCACTTGAATACGAAGGTAAAGGACAGTCAGGAAGTGTACTGGGGAGGCTCCTATCTGAAAGAGAGGATCTGCGATCTAAGGCTAAGAGCTTAATGGAATTGGTACATCTTGAAGTTATTAGAGCAAATTCTATTGCATTGGAAAGGGGGATTGAAACTGTCAGATTGGAATTGGAGAGCATTGATCCTTCTGCTGTTAATAGAGAAAAGCATCGGAAAAATGAGGGTTTGAGAGACCTTCCGGGCGATACGTCTGAAGTTGTACTTAGATTCGCTCCAAATCCGAATGGCCCACTTTCAATCGGACATTCGAGAGGAGTGGTCATCAACTCGAAATATGCTGAGGATTACAAAGGGAAGATGGTACTAAGATTTGACGATACCGACACGAAAGTCAAACCGCCACTAATCGAAGCTTATGCATGGATAGAAGAGGAATATGAGTGGTTATCGGGAAGGCCGGCGGATGTTATCATTAAGGCAAGTGAAAGGATGCCGATATATCTGAAATTCGCTAGAAAAATGATTGAAAAAAAACATGGTTATGTTTGTCGTTGTAAGGCAGAGGATTTTAGAAAAATTAGAGAAGCGAAAATCAACTGTCCTTGTAGGGACAGAAGTACGGAAGAAAATCTCCATGACTGGGAAAGGATGGTAGATGGGGAGATTGTGGAGGGCGGTGCTGTTGTAAGAGTCAGAACGGATATGACGCTTCCCAACCCAGCACTTAGGGATTGGCCGGCACTTAGAATTCAACATTCCCCCCACCCACTAGTTGGTGATAGATACAAGGTCTGGCCTCTTCTAGATTTTCAAAGTGCCATAGAAGATCACGAACAAGGAGTAACGCATATTATTCGAGGAAAGGATCTAATGGACAGTACGAGAAAGCAGACGATTCTGTATGATAACTTTGGTTGGACCTATCCAGAGACTCTGTATTGGGGAAGGGTCAAAGTCAATGAATTCGGGGGTTTTTCTACCTCATCAATAAGAAAGTCTATCGAAGAAGGCAAGTTCTCTGATTGGAAGGATCCAAGATTGCCAACTATTAGGGCTCTAAAAGAGAGGGGTTTTGAGGCCCAGTCGCTAAGAGAATTCTGGTCAGATATTGGCCTTACCCAGAAGGATATTTCGATTTCTATGAAAACTATTGAGTCATTTAATTCAAGTATTATTGACTCGAAGTGTGAAAGGAGAACTTTTGTTTCGAACCCTGTTGAGCTCGATTTAGAAACTGAAGTAAAGATTGGAGAGGTGGAAATCCCCAGACATCCCGACAAAAAAATATTAGGAAATAGGAAATGGGAGATTGGGAAATCAATTTTAATTCAGTTATCAGATTTAGATGCCGAACATTTGAGGCTCAAAGACTTCGCAAATATTGAAATCTCTGGTACAAATTTTTCAATTCATAGTTATGATAGAGTTGACAATAGGAAAATAATCCATTGGATTCCGTCTAATTTGAGCAAAAAATGTATTCTGGCCATCCCGATTAAGGAGGATTTGACTGAAACCACGGGATTCATTGAAGACTTCGAGTTGGTGATTGGAGAAGTTTACCAGTTCGAAAGACTGGGCTTTGCTAGAGTTGAGAGCATAGATGATGAGCAGGTTAGGATAGTGTGGCTTCACAGTTAAACCGAGTTTTGAGTTTATACCCCATAAGTTAGCAAAAATTGTCCCTTAGATGCGTGGCATTGAAGGGTATGGGGCTAATCAGAGACACGTGGGTGAGTCAAGTATGAGAGTTGCGACAATACTTTCATTCATGTTCGCCGTAGTCATTCTATCTCCATTAATGACACAAGCAGAAGAGGCAAGTTCATGTTGTGAATCTACTGATTTTGATCTATTCCTCATTGGAGACGCCGATAGTGGCGAGTTGAGTCCATTTGAATCGGACTTAGATGAAGAACAAGAGGTGGAGGTTACCTCTTCGGTCTTTGGAGAGGTAGAAATTGGTTCATGGATGGTAGAATGGGGCGAAGATGGAACATATTCATCAGGGACCTGGACATTCAGCATACCCTACGAAATTATCGACTCAACGGGAGTATCTGCGAATGCAACAGTAGTTCTGAAAATTGGCGGTAATACTTACGAAAGTTCTTCCCAGATTCCAGCATTCTATCTCACTGGTTCTGGTGAACTACAAGTTCCAGTTGAGGTGGAAGCGGGAGAGATATCAAAGAATGATAAAATCGAGGTTGATTTTTCAATTAGAAGCTTGATTTTTTCGAATCCGGGAAGTGAGTCTGGAATAATTTTCCAATGGGGGACAAGTGAGATGGATGCGTCGCTGTCAATTTCATTCCCCCTAGTTCATGTAGAAATGAGAGAAGCCAACGTTAGAGGGGACTTGGTATTCTTTCCAGTTAGACTTACCTCTGGATTCGGAGACAGAATGTGGACATCTTCTAGTGGATTTCTGAAGGTCAACAATGAGGACATCTCTGAGAGCCCGATTGTAAACTCAAATGACGAATGGGTGGATGTGACCTTTGTTTGGCGGCCCAGTGATTCGGCTGGAGGCACTGTCAGGACTGATTTTCAGTTGACTCCTCAAGACTCGCTTAGTATTGATGTAGACAAGATTCATGATATCACCCTTGGAGAGAACACTGGCGATAATAGTTGGTATCCCGATGAGGAACCGCCCCGGGATGGTGGATCAAAGGTGCAAGTCAGTATCAATTGCGAATATGATGGAAACTCGATAGATAGCGATACAATAATTCGTTTTGATGGCGCTATGTCTCAATGGACCAGGTGGGGGCTTGACAACATTGGAAACAAAAGTCTGGGTTCGAACAGTTGGTGGAGAAACCTCAATACTTACTCTAGTACAGTAAGTTCTTTGGAAAAACAGAATGGTCAAGTTGACGATTCGGAACTTAGTGCACTAGAGAATCACCTTAGGGGATCAAAGTCGGATCTTAAGTCATTTCTTTCGATGGGTTTGATGATCGATCCCGAGTCAGTTTTTGGAGTAGATCCAGTGGATTTTGGACCCATGACGATTTCAATAAATCTAGGCACATCAAGGGCGTTTAATTCTGAATTAATATCCATAACCATCAGTTCTGAATACGATGTCCAAGAAGATAGTAGGCAGACGTTGGTTGAGGACTTCATAAGGCCCGGAGGATATGAAATCTGGGATGAAGTATCGCTTTCATTCGAGATTAGAACTGGTGTTCTTTCAGGATTCAGCGGAGTAAATTTGGATAATGAAGAAATCGATTACACCCATAGGAGGTGGATAATTACTGAAGTTCTTTCTCTAGAAGATAAGGATATACAATCTGATGAAGATTTCCGACTTGAGTTTGTAGCTAGTAACGCGCTCCTTTTCAGTCCTTTGATTTCTGCGACGATTTCAGTATTTGCTCTTTCTATTGCACTAGGAATTGGGATGGCCCTAACCAGACGTAGAACCAGAGTTCCCAGTATGATAATGATTGGCGTTTTAGGGATTTTATCTCTAGCAGTGTACTGGCTCGGTTTACCCATGCCCATAGTTTTAGGAGTAGTGGGGTCTAGTATTCTACTTGTTTTCCCGGCAGCAATAATTTCTCCGACAAAATCCTCCGAAGATCGAGTAAATACAGGGATGGCGTATGGTAGGGTGAAGTGTCCATCATGTGGAAAGAAAAATAGAGTGGAGTCGGATGTCAGACCACTGAGGATTGATTGTTACGGATGTGGGAGCACCCTTAGGATCGAGTAATTATATAGATCCCTCTGAAATCAACGAGTCGGCGACAATAGAAGCCGCAACTTTTGGAGGGTTTGAAACCCATAATTCCAATGCCTTGGTAATCTGCGAGTACAAGTCTGTTTGCCAATCGATACCAAGAATGCAATGCCAAAGAAGTTCCTCCATCCTAGGAGTCGAAGTGGATCTGTAATTCAGACCTGGAAGGACGAGTGAATCCATGAAATTCTCTTTTTTTTCAATACTCAATGAATTCCAGTTTTCCTTGGCCTCACAAATATGGCTAAATTCAATCCAAGGATAATTTCGAGATTCAGGAGAATTAACTTCTGTTACCGGAACTATTCTGATTGACCCCTCATCGGTCAAGAAATCTCTTATGGAAGTAAAGACCGGATCGTAAGTTGTGTCCAGTGAATTACTAATCCAGTTTCCAGATAAAGACCAAGGTCTCATTTTTCTAATCCTGGCACTTGTAGGAGAAATGTTCTGAGCTATTGCATGCGCTTGTACAACGGTACTCAACGGGCCCTTTCTAGAATCTCCCCGACTCCCCCTTAGGCCCTCAACAATTCGTGGATAAAGAAAGAAGGTACCCGTATCTTGTTCCAAACCAATATTTTCCAAGTCTTCTATAATCTGTAATGATGGAATTGTGTCAGGGGGTTTATCCGTGAATCTCCTCTTGTAAGGAATTGATTGGTCGATTAACGCCGCTTCTATTGGTGCTAATGAGAGCGCGCCGACCAGAGTAGGTTTGGAGATGATAAGTATAGATTGCCGAGAAATGGACACAAATCTTACCAATTCCGAAAAATAATCTCTCGATGAGTTGAAAATTTGGAGTTGGGAAAGCTGCCTCACATTTCTTCGAAAGAAAGAGAGTTCAAATTACTACTGTTTATTCCACCATTAGACGCAACTGGTCTCTTTTGTAAGTCCAATCAGAATCAATCTGATTACTTTCTTTGTAATATCTAGATAGGCGTCTGATCTTAGATTCGCAAAGTTCTAATTGTCTTCTGTTATGAATATCCTTTGAGTTCTCTGACATATGGTCGATCAACCTTAGTGCCCTCCTCATCAGACTCATCAAATCCTCAGGATAACCAGATTTTCTACCTAAACGATCAATTGTCTGTGAAAGTCTTTCCCCCATTACAAGACGAACATTTGGAACTCCATGTTTATCTCTAAGAATCGTTCCAATTGATGCGTTTGTGTGACCTTCCTCGGCTAATTGGGAGATTACTGCCTCGATTTCCTTTTTGTCTGTATTTGACCACTCTGGTGGATTGGACAAATGTGGCTTATTGGAACCACTTTTCCCCTTCCCCTTGCTGTGCATTCGAGCCGTAATACCACCTCTGGCAGCCGGGCCACCTGCTCTTCCTCTATAATCACTATGTAGTAGTAATGAGTTTAATTTAATCAAATTCTATGTCTTGATTTGGCCAATTTACCCGGACCATGCGGCCATTCCCAACCAGGAGCAAGTACTCTGGCAGAACCTAGTAATTTTCCTGTCTGAATGACACGGATTTCGTCTCCAACCAAAATGTTAGAGTCATTTTTCT
This sequence comes from Thermoplasmatota archaeon, assembly GCA_036154175.1. GTDB lineage: Archaea > Thermoplasmatota > Poseidoniia > Poseidoniales > Thalassarchaeaceae > UBA36. Next base: position 17,185 of record JAYZLO010000059.1, read on the forward strand.
TTACCATGTTTGGGAATATGTCACCTACCCAATCTACTTCATCAAGCAACTCAACGACCTTGAGTGAATCACTATCATGCATCGACCTTATGCATGCTTTCGACATTAAGAAACGCCCCCTCCTAGGGTCCCATTTAGCCATCTGCTCTCCGTTTTTCGTAATTGTCAATATTGGTGGTCTGCCTCTAACCTGGCATCCATTCAACCAATCATCAAAACCATGTAAAAATCGAGAAATTGACTTCAATTTCTCTATCTTATGCGAGAGTTCTGCTGGAACATCATTCAGGCCCGTACAAGCGGATTTGACTTCTCTGGATAATCTTTCCAAGGCATCTTTCGATCTAGCAGATTCACGAATCCTAGTATTGATAACATTTGTAATTTTAGATTTATAATCTAATCCT
>JAYZLO010000060.1:0-42613 GCA_036154175.1 Thermoplasmatota archaeon
ATTTGCTTACTTGGATAGGAAATAATGCACACTCACCGGGCAGAACATACAACTTTGTTTCCCCAATATCAAATACAATGTTTCCAGTGGTCCTTATTGAGACGTTTATCCAGAGTTCTAGTACGTCGAACGTGCCTCTGTCGATGGAAAGGACGGGTTCGCCAGTGGACCATCCCTTCAGATATATCGCAAATGTACCTGGCTCTTGAGACTCCGGAACGCTTACTTTTAGATTCCTAGTTATCGACTGACCTGGATCTAGTGAAATGGAAAGTGGGAAGTCGACCCCCCAACCGAATGGAAGAGCCCACTCATTCTGACCTTCTAGGGTGGCAGGATCGTAAAATGCGAAGGTATCATACACATTTCCGGTATTCTTAATCGAAATCGAAAATACTGCAGATTTACCTTGTTCTACGTCAACTTGGAAGTGGCTTGTATCTAGTTCAATGCCGTGTACAACATCCATTAGAGTGAGTAAAGTAAGTTTGTTCTGAATTGCTGGATCTTTTGCTGAAGTGGCGATAATGCTAATCTGTGCTAATTCGTCTTCCGTAGCCTGGTAGATCGTCGGAGAACGTACCCTGAGATATAGCGGATCAATGGCCCCCCCCTCCAAGAAAACGGGTGTTGAATCGAATATCGGAGTGTTGTTCGTCATGTAGAATAGTGTGGCTGTCCAGTTATTGGGAACTCCTTCCATAGTTACAGTGAATGTGTCTTTTACCAACTCTGCTGGTCCTGGAGTAGGGTTTGCGATTGTGATATTGAATGTGGTTAGCTCCCCCGGTTGTATTGTGTGATAGAACGTTTCAGCCTCTGCCGGACATTCATATGGATATCCCTCGATATTGGCGCTTTTGGCAATTTTATCGTCACAAGCCAGAGAGAGGTCAACTAGACCTGTTAGTACGTGGACATAGCAAAGGGTCCACTTGTTGGCATTAGACCCGTCCCAATCGCACCTCTTATCGGACCAGCCTATGTGTGCTCCGCTACCAAGATCGTTTGCGAAGGCGACCGGCATCCCTCTGTCTAAATTGAAGTCTGGGTAAAGGTGCTGTCCACTCGCGGTATTGCAATCTGGAACACATGTAGCCGGGCCTAATTTGTCTGAGGTCCAATTTGTAACTTCTCGTATTTCCCATGGGTCGAGGATCGAAGATGCAGCAGAATTTAGTGGAAAGCCCTGAGGATATTGTTCATTTGTATTGTTTAGTCTAGCATACATCAAGGTCTCTTGCCACTCGGTATTACTGTAATCTAGCCAAGCCAGGTGAACGTTATCGAATTGGTCTGTAAGTATAGCCGGAGAGACTGAGCTTGGTGCAAACGGATAGTCCTCGGAAGCCCCTTCGCACTGCTCGGAGTTGGAAATTGCACTAGAGGCAATCTGCTTAATTCCGTAAGCCGGCAGACCTTCTGGAACTCCGTCCCATTCCGCGGCACCTCTAAGTCTGAGTCTTGTGTAGTAGATTTCGTAGGCCCCCTCGATATCTATACCTCCAGTGGGTGATTCACAGCCAGGGTACAGTCTACCGTCTTGCCATGCTAAATGGGTATTACCCGAGGTATCGATAGCAATGGAAGGGTGGAGGCTGTAGGCAGGATTATTGGTAATCTGAGTATCGTTGACCACTACTAAGTGTCCATATCCCTGTTCATCCTCTGATGGACCTATATCTTCAGAATAGTATCCATTCTGCTGGTTTGCCTCTGTCCCAGAGTCTCCTCGAGTCCAACCCGGCCAAGGATTCTCTAACAATGAAAGAGGGTCAAGGACAGTCATGAAAATCTCTCTAGAGTTGTTTGTGGCGAGGTAAACCATTGCTTCGACCATTATTTCCAATTCGGAGGATGAGCTCGAAGAAGTTGGGAACTGGTACATCTGTCCCTCGGCAGAGGTAGTTCTGGTGGTTGCCCCGTTGCATGTTCTAGTGTTAAGTCCTGAGCCCACTGGGCACTGAGCTAAATCGAGCATGTAACTGCCAACTGAAGTATCTGATCCAGCCCATAGGGGATATGGTTTTGTTTGAGCTAGAACGCATGCATCATGGGCTTGGCTAATACTCTGAGTATCATCATTGTCCATAGGGGTGCCCCCATATGGGCCTTCATCTGAAATTGGAATTACCACCCTAGTGGCATTGTCGTTCCATCTGTGATCTAAAGCCGTAGGCGGATTCGCTGAAAGTCCTTGTCTACCTTGGATATCTCTGTAAGATAGGCAAGCCCATGTGGCCGCGGGACCCCAGAACTCACTGTAGTACCCTCCATCAGCTGGAAGATTCGTTGCCTGATTGTTGTAGACGACCTCGGTTAGCTCTCTGATTCCTCCTGAGTCGTCTCCTGCTGTCTGTCCAAGAGGGGTGCTCCTGGGACCTTGGCTTCCCGAGCCACCAGTCTGATAAGCTGCAGCACAATTGCCACTAGTGGCGGCAGCAGGCCAGTTTCCACTCAGAGCATAAAGAGTCTCGTATACCGACATATTCGCGCTAACCAACAGAGGCTTGAGACCTGGGAAATAGCCGCCGCTGACGAAGGTTCCTCCATAGAACACGACACACATATCTGCCCACTCTGCATTCATCGAGCCGGATGTATCGATGGGCACTACCATCTCTACCTGTCCGCCTCTAGTATCGTCCCATACAATCTGTACGAAATCATTCACATCGACAGCGATGTCTGGGTGTCCTTTCTGGCCTAGAATAGGAGTGAGTAGCGTGCTGTCTATCTCCACAATAACTGTCCTAACAACCTGATCAACTGATATCATCTTGTAATATATCTGAGATTGCTGATAGTAGAGGTCCAAAGGATCAAAGGAATCTTCCCAGACTATGTGGGGATTATTGTTAGAGTCGACGTCTATTGCGGGCCAATCCCTATTCTGGGGATTGTTAGCGACTTCATAGTCATCTGAAACTATTGACAGAACAGAGTCGAGGGAAGAATCCCCACTCTGATCATCCAAGGAAGGATCTAGAAGAGTGTACAAGATCTTGTACTGGCTGGCCTTATCCGTCCAGACTACATGCACCATGTCATCACTATCCACTCTAACGTCGGGATGCCATGCCCGATGTGCTCCCGGGTCTGAGATTTGGGTCTCTGCGATTAGTGTCTCTCCTCTTGGATCCAACATCTTGTAATACAAATGATTGGTATTCCGGCTCCAGACAATGTGAACATTGCCCTCCGAATCAGCATCCATAGCCATCATCCTGTCGTTATGGACTCCACTCTGTACAACATCTATCGGATCGGTGAGGACTATGTCGCTTGCACTGACGGGAGAAGAAAGCGAGGCGAGCAAGCTTACTAGCATCAACAAAACAATAGATATTGCAGAGTTTTTGTGCTTGCTTACATCTTTTGGTCTACGAAGCCAAGGCTGCATCGCTTCAGTTCGTTTTTTCCCAATACTTAACCTAAACCCCTTGTGGTCATTTTCTGAATTGTTCTCTCTAGGAGCATTGTGATTTGTCTTTTGGGCTAGTTGGAGTCTCTTGTGAATTCGCTAAGGAAATTCCACATGAGTTCATAGGTCGGCACCCCATCAACCTCATTCGGCCAGTTATGGTCCCAGAACTGAAGTCCGTAATGCTCGATTCGCACGCCGTCTTTGCATTCACTGTGAACGATGTGCTCCTCTGTGAGGGTGTTTTCTGATACAGTCGCTTGACAAGCAGACTTGTCCGCCCAATAATCTATCAGGGCTGGGACCTCACTCATCGTGCCTACTCCTTCGTGTTCGCCTTCCTTCCAGTCCCAGTCTTGATAGTAGTAGATGATATAGTCAAGCTTGCCATGAATGTGCATTATTCCTATCCCAGCGGTTAAGTCACAAGACTCGGGGCTTATTGGCATCGTCCCAGCGAAGGAAGCCGTGGCTGCAAACCTGTGGTTTAACTGGCAGGCTATCTCATAGGTGAACATTGCCCCGAGAGAGTACCCTATGGAGTACAGTCTATCTTGATCGATACAGTAGGATTTTGATAGTTCGTCCACTATGGATTCGGCAAATTCGTTGTCTTCCCTTGATGTGGCAGCGGTGTTCAGGAACCACTCACCTTCCGCCGCCGTCCTATCTTGCTCCGCAATGGCGTATGCCATTACGAACTTCTCCTGTTCACCCAATTGGTCAAACTGCGCCTGTTGGGCGAAGTCCTCTTGCGAGTCTGACCCTCCGTGGAATGCTATCACTAGAGGAAGACTAGTTCCGGGATCAGAGGTAGGTACGGAAAGTCTGAATTCTCTTTCTATCCCATTTACTTCGATCGAAGTTAATGTCTGCGTAACGGGGACCGGGGGAATTGTACATGGATCCTCCAATATCGGTAAGATAGCTAGGTTGCCACTATCTTCCTCCGACGCTCCTAAACACCCACTTATGGAGGATGATATCAATAGGAAAGCGATGAGAATTCTGAAATTCATGAAGTTTGTGTATCATTTTCGCTGATAAACCCTTATCCTAGTTGACTGAAAAATTATCTTTATCTGAATCTTAAAGTTCTAACAACGTTGCTCTAGGCCCATTCTAATGGGTCGAAGTCTTTTCCGAATCCACCGGTCTCATCAGTATCTATTTCAGAAAGTCTTGTTTGTGGTTTCCTGGTCCCTCTTTTCGACTTACTCCGTTCCCAGTCATCCACGGGTCCTGGTTTTCCCTTCCCATTACCGAATCCATGTTTGATCTGATGAATCAGTGATAGTTTTGTGAGCCAAACCTTCCTCATGCTCTGCATGAATTCGTTTTGTGTTAGGCCATCGAACCAAACTGGTCTTGACAGGTTGAATGCTTGGAGTGGGCCTGCTACGCCATCGGTACTACGGCCCACATGCAAGACCCAGTCTAGGTCTGATGATGTCAAACGAATTCGCGTGCTATGCAGCCATTCGTCCCAAGATTTAGAATTTTTATTGGCAATCTTCCTCATGGCTTCCTGCTGACCCTCATCCACCCTAGTTATCGAATAAACTAGGACAAGCTTCCGATTCTTTGGAACTACAATATTGAAAAGATGCCCTTGCTTTGTTGGCGGGTATCTGACATGAAGATGCATGATTGCCTGGGGGTCCTCCACCTCTCTGGCCTCGAGCCTCTCTCCGTTTAACCATGATCTGATTGAGTCGGAAACATCTCTGTGCTCCATGATGACTCCAGCATGTCGTCCTATTTAGAGCAAGTTGAGGTTTGAACTCACTTCTTTCATCAATGTCCTGAGTTTATGCCCTTGGTCTGACGTTGAAAGTAGGTGTGCCTTTCTCCAGAAAACATAGTCAACCCACAGATCATAGCCGAATAGGAAGATTTGGTTAGAGAGATGAAACAGTGTCATGATTAAAACAGTCAGAAATGGCGTTGCGAAAGTTAGTGGATGAACCAAAAGAGAGATTGCGAATGCAATTGGTGGCCAGAAAAGGACCGGAGAGAACATTCCCGCTAGCAAGTAGTATGTTGTTCTCGCATCAACGCCTTCATCGGTTCTTTCAGCAAAGACAACTGCGGCCAGTGCCTGCAAACCTGTTGACATAACTGAGACTGGGGAAGCTATGATCATTAGAAAAATCCCTGCAATGGCCTTAATCCATGGCCTCTTATTGGCATTCTCAAGTGATGTTAGGGCACGCCCATCTAGACCATTTGAGTGTAGAATCTCAGCAGCTTGGATGGATGGTTGCATCAGTTTATCTACGGAGTCCTGGCGAAGTATTGAGTCTCTGACACATCTCGCGCCTAAGACTTCTTGTTTGAACGTGGTAAGTGGTTTCCTGTCTTTATTTGCCTTAGCATGAGCAATTAGGTGCCAAGCTCGATACGTTTTCCAATCTGGTGCATCGGGTGTGATCTTAGATAGTGCTGAAAATAGCTCTTCTTTGAGCGAGTTAACCTCCGTAGATGGAGGTTCCAGCCATTTTCCAGATGAGAGGGCTTCGCCGATTCCTTCAACATTCGGAGCCATGACCTCGATGGGGGTTCCAAACTCGACAAACACGTCCGTTCTGAACCAGAAGTGGCATCTGTAATGCAGGCCGACTGGCTGCAATGCTGGGGAGCTTTGGCCTTTGTGTTGCGCCAATGTCGCTGCATTGAGAGCGAATCGCATTGGACCAGTTTTGAATCGGTGCAGCTTGGAGTCCTGATGTGATTTGCCCTCTGGCATTACCAATGCATTGTACCCTGCGGCGATGCAGCTCGTCATTGTCAGTAATGTTCTATCATTGATTTTCTTAGCGTATTTCTCATCCGATACCCCCAATTCAATCTCAGGTTTTCTAATCACCGGCTGAGATCCCATTCTTCTAGTGATCCATCCAATTAACGGCATTGTCATCAAATCATGTCTTCCCATTGATATTATTCGCCTATCTTGAGCTGCGACCATCAAAGAAGGATCGACTAATCCATTAATGTGAATTGCAGAAAGAATCCTTCCTCCCTCAAAATCTGGGATCTTGTCGAGTTCGCGCTTTCGAAAAATATACCTCAACCCCACGCCAATCATCAATCGAACTACATTCCAAAATATTGGGCTTCCAGGGTGCTTACCTGAGTGATCCCAAGGGAGTCGATTCAGTTTTCTGTGTCTCAATTTCATAGCTCCGCTAGATAGTCTTGGTTCGATATCTGGTGGTGCCTGTATCTCTGACATGTGAGACCGAGAGCGCAAGAGGTCTTGATTATGATAGTGGGTTAATCTAGATTTTTTCTAATTTCAGCAGTCAGGCTTCTAGCTTCATCCTGATCAAGTGGACTTGTACGGAAGGGGATTTCAAGGCCGGGTCCTTCTGGAATCTTTGGAATGATGTGGAAATGAACATGAAGCACGGACTGAAAGGCGTTGGGGCCATTGTTCTGAAGTATGTTGAATTCCTTTGTTCCGGTTGCCTTCAGTATTGCTCTGGAGATCTTGGGTAGGACTCTGCCGATTGCCTCGGCAGACTCTTCGCTTAGTTCGTCGAGGGTTTTAGCTGGTTCTTTTGGAACTACAAGTGCGTGTCCTGGGCTCTGTGGGTTTACGTCCAAGAAAGAGAATACGAACTCGTCCTCATACAGTTTGTGACTTGGAATCTTGCCTTCTATTATCTGACTAAAGATGCTGTTTTCCTTTACACCCATCCCAATCACCTGGAAGCTATCATGGCTTCCGCTACAACAGCTAGTCCCTCCAGACGAAGTGCTTCCAGCATTTCCGAATTCATTACTGATGAATGATCGGTAAGGGTGATTCTATTTTCCTTGATTTGCCTGATTTCTGTAAGAGCTGCGTCCTTGGAATTATTGAGTGATGAAATTGCAGAGGAGAGCCTTGATGCATACTGTCCAACTGGCATTCCGCCGTCTTCCTTTAGAGCAATTATTCGATTATTGGCTTCTGTAACTGAATTTTCAATAATTTCAGAGCCACCGAATTGCTCCTCCAAGACCCATGCCGAAGCATGTTCTCCTGCGGCCTTTCCAGAAACTAAATCCTCCAACAGAAGGTTCCCGGCGAGAGGGCGTTCTCCGTGCATTCCGGAATGAGAGCTTCTACCTGCTGCATAAAGGCCAGTAAACCAAAGTTGGGAGGGTAAACCTTCCTTAGTAAACCCACTGAAGATAGCGCGGCCAAATTCATCGCAGGGGGTTCCTCCAGTGGTATAAGCCACTCTGGGTGACAGAGGTACTACGTCTCTGGTGATGTCTATTCCAATCCTATCCTTGATCCTAGAATAGGTCTGCCTAAACCATATACTGGTTTCGGCATCCATTGTTCTCAAATCTAGAACGCAGGGCTCGCCCTCCAATACTTCCTCGGGGCCAATATCCTCTCCATTCTCCCTTCGAATCCTACCTCCATCCCCCAAAACGTCTAACGGAATGTGGATTCCAAAGTCTCCGGTTGACAGGGGGTGTTTTGGGACCCATTCCATGCCCCTAGGTGATATTCCGGCAGATATTGCTAGGTGGTTTCCAGTTCCAGGGCCCTCACTTGGTGAAGACCAAAGTCCCTGATACCCGTCTGTGGCTAGTATCACTGCCTTAGCCTGAATAGGGAGTATTTCACCAGTAACAATGTTGAGAACAATGAGGCCTCTGACTTGGTTATTGTCTGAAACCAACGAAATTGGCAGATTGTCTGCATTTCTTTGAATCCCACGCTTTATTATCTGTTCTTCAAGTAACTTAGTGACTTCTCTGACGGTGGAGTCACCACACCCAGTCACTCTGGCAGTGGTGTGTCCTGGCATGGGTGATGCATGAGGTAGCCCCCCCTCCCTTCTCCTCAAAACAAGACCCCATCTTTCCAGCTCTGCCAGTGTGCTGACGGCTTCTTTGCAGATTCTGTTGATTGCGTCCTCTAAACAAGTCTCTCCCGCTGCTGAGATTGTATCCTGGATGTGCGAGCTTGCGTCGACTTCATCGATAGAAGCTGCTATTCCTGCGATCGGTGTCGACCCGGAAGCAGAGGATACACCGAACTCATCGATGAGCAAAGGGATGTTTCCGCCATCAGCACATGCAATTGCAGCTCTGAGGGCCGCAGGCCCCGATCCCACTACGATTATGTCTCGGGACTCCATGCTATCACTTTACTCCAGAAGTCCCAATCTCATGAACGTGACGCCTTGGCTAATTCATAAAAATGTCTAATCGGATACTGAAATTGCTATCCTTCTAACTGCGACCGCAGCATCCAACATCTTTTCGGTCGCTCCTTCGGGATTGAATCCTGAAGATAAGGTTGTTCTCACAACATAGGATGAGACTGTCTCCCCATTGGGACCCCTCAGATTTACCTGCACGGGCTTAGAACCAGTGGAGCCCTTTGGCCAAGCAAGACCAATCCATAGAACTAGGCAATTGTCGATAAGTTTCCCCAAGACGTCAACTATGTCGTTTCCTTCTTTTCCTATCTCCGCTGGCCTCTTTGGTTGTCTTGAGGATGGAGGGTTCAGTCTTAGGGTCTGATGATGTGGTTCTCCGTCTGCAGATATTATATCCACTTCTACTTGTGATGTTTTTCCTGAGTGATTGTGTAGCATCACAAACAGATCTCCCTGGCCCTGAGAGCATCTGGGGGGAATGTCCAGATCCAGTCTCCATTTGCTCTCGATTAGAGATGAGTGCCCTCTCAATGCCGCATCTTCTAACCTATCGATCAATCTGAATAGGCCGGGTTGCCATGCTCTGGTGTGGGCCATAATCCTTCGGAGTGTCCTAAAACAGAACTTTGAGTCTTCGTTGCTTAAATCGTCAATTGCAGCGACTCTGAAAACCCTTTTCGATTCTGAGACTAGTCTTTCGTCACCAAGTAAGCCCAGGTGGTTTAGATGTAGGACTCGGAGCAGATGTTCGACTGCTGTGTGTGGAGTCTGATTTGAACGAACCTTATCCTCCAGGCTATTCACCCAATCGTCCCATGCTCCTGCGGTTTCTGGGTCTAAGTGAGCGACCACTAAATCCGATAGGACTCTGTCCAGCGTGCTGTGATGAGTGGTGGGCGCGTGCAGAGAAAGTAACGGGAAGTCTGAGTCGGTCATCGGTATTCTGCTTTCCAGTTGGAAGGTGTTTAGGAGGACGATGATTCCGAAGAAGAGGGTAAGTCCGAAGAGAATGGATGCTAGTGCCGTTCCTGTGTCGAAGTTGTCGACTGAGTTGAGTGCCCCTGCAGCTAGTATGGCACAAAGGAACCTAGTTCTTTCTCTGAGCGTTCTTTCGTGCAGCGTGTTGATTATGCGCTCTACCCCGGGATAAGCTTCCATAGATCGTTTGCCCTCTACTTTCAGCTGGAGCCTGTCCCTAGCCGACATCTTGGCGAATGTCGATGCCAGAAGCGTTGGCAGGAGTAATGCTGCTTGCAGTACAAAAAGAATGACGCCGATTCCTATGTACTTCTGCCCGTAACCATATGCGAAGATTGCAGTGAGTGATGTGGCGACTGAGATTACCAAAATCCTTGCCAATCCGCTTCCCGGAATTGTAGTGATTTGGGTCCATAGCAATCTCTGTTTGTCTCTTATCTTGATCCTCTTCACTAGTGCGGATTCAGAGGTTTGACCGAAAGATGACTCGTCGCCGTATGGGTTAGGGAGATCAGAGGAGGTGCTTACCACGGGCCCCGCAGGGAGCTCGAGCGCTTGATGGCATCGGACGTCTCTCCGTGTGTCGGACCTGTTTACTAGGGCATATTTCTTCAAGGGGTCGCACTCGCAGAAGCGGGCGTGTAGCATAGCCTGGATAATGCACCGGCCTCCTAAGCCGGGGACCGCGGGTTCGAATCCTGCCGCGCCCGCCACGGAGAGAAATTACGAAATTGTACAATACATTCTCGAAAACATGGGTGACGACTAAGACATGTGGAGGCCATGCTTCCGTCCCGAATTGGAAATACGATGAAGTAGCCTCTCGAAATGAATCCTAGGGTACGTCGATCGCTGAAGCCCGACGTCGCATTCTGAGAGGGCGTCCAACATCTCCTCTCTAAGTGACTGCGGGACGCTGAGGCGTCGTCCGATTATGACAGCGTGTATCTGGGAAACCAAGTCAGGTCCTTCGAGGCCGTGGACGTTGGTAAGATCATCCACTTCTGCCATTGCACCAGAGAGGACCTTCCTGTTTCTTCCTCCCTTGTTCTCCCATCTCCACTCCACCACTTTTCCTCTTATTGCCAACTCTACCAATCGTCTACCGGCTTGGAGGGTCGATGCTTGGACCATTCGATGGACGGCTGTCCTATCCGATGTCAGTCCCCTCAGATGGAGGAGCTCCAATGTGAAGATTGCCTTCTTCAGATTGCCGTCAGAGATGTAAGCGATGTCTTCGAGGATTCCTTCTGCCAGTTCGCAGCCATTCCTGCTCGCTATCCCGGAAAGTGTAGATTGAATGGCCTCTCTGCTTGTAGAAGGTATGCGAATCATTTGGCTCCTAGATCTGAGAGCGTCAATAATTCTAGATGGAGCTCTGGCTACTAGGACAAATCTAGATGCCCCGCCGACTGACTCCATCATCCTCCTAAGATAGGCCTGTCTGATGTGGCCCAAGTAGTCTGCATCCTCGATTACTATCAGACGGCTAATTGGGACTTGTCCCGGCTTCATCTCCAACTCGGCCCCTGCTGGAGCTGGTTCTTTCGTCCCTTTTTCTGATATTTGCCTATCGAAGGCATCCAAACTGGTCCTCCCGGCTAGTGTGTCCCTTTCCTCGCCACTTGGTCTCAGGAACTCCTCGAAGAGAGCCATCGCACCTCTCTGTCTCATCAAATCACGGGCCTGCAATGTGTGGGTCGTAGATCTCCATGCCGGGCCGAGAAGTTGTCTCGAGAATAGTTTCCAGCAGGCGGTCTTTCCTACTCCGGCAGGGCCTGAGATTAGTAGGTGGGGTGGATCAAAAGAGGTACTAGTGGATTCCAGTGCCTTTCGGGCCGATTCTGGCACTGCTAAGTCGATAAAAGTGGAGGGGGCCTCTGTCTGCAACCAGCTTACCATATGGACAATGGGGAGGTGTCGGGACTTGAACTCAACGTCTGTCACTCTGCCTTGAGGACCTTGGCCATGCCGTCCTTCCTAGGCTTGACGAAGATGCGGTAACCGCACTTGTGGCATGATTTGCCCGTGGATCCTGCCTCCGCCCAAGTCATGGCTCCACAATTCACACACTTGTAACGAATCTCGAGGGGATCCATGGGGGCATTACAGTGGTTACACTGCTCCTCTCCAGTGGGATTATGTGCCCTCTTGTCGGTCCTATTGCAGTTCCTGCACTTGTGTAAGATGATCTGTTCTTCACCCATAGCAATCAGCATCGCGACCTGCCTAGCCTTCTTCAACCTGTCCTATGCCTCCCTGGCAGATTCACATATACTCACGAAGTTTTCGAAGATGTTAGAGCCGTACTCTGTATCATTAACTTCGGGATGAAACTGTAATCCGAACCTAGTGAGTTTATCGTTTTGCATGGCTTGGACTTTGCATGATTTGCTTTCAGCCACCACTATAAAACCATCAGGTATGTCAGTTACTTCGTCGTTGTGGCTTTCCCACACTGTCTGAATTTCGGGGGTCCCTTCGAACAGAAGGCCTCCTCCGCCTAGCAACATTATTGTGGCAGCGCCGAATTCTGGCTTTGGGGCCTCTCCCGCTTCCCCTCCGTAGTATCGAGCCATGAATTGGTGTCCCGCGCATATGCCCAAAATTGGTACGTCAAGAGTCAGGTATTCCCCGCAATTCCCCAATTCTCCTGTTAATCCAACTCTAGCGGCCCCCCCAGAAAGAACCAGGCCATCGATTTCTCTGAGTTCATCTAAAGGCGTATTGTTGGGTAGAATCTTGGTATCTACCCCTAGATACCTAAGCATTCTCCACTCGCGATGCGTCCACTGGCCTCCATTGTCGATGACGTCGATGACGATTTTGCCACCCTCCATGCAAAGGCTGATCGAGGGTGGGCCATCAACAATGCGTCCTCAAAGTTTGAAAAAGGAAGGCAAATACGAGAGGGTGCCGGCCCCGATGGTGTAGTGGCCTATCATGCAGCCCTGTCGAGGCTGCGACCCGGGTTCAAATCCCGGTCGGGGCGCCAAAAAAAGGTTCATTCTGGAGCTATCCACGCCTCGAAAGAACATAGTCTTAGTTTGCTACTGTAGTCTCTCTTTATCTTGAGTTTTGGAGGTTCTGACCCTTCCAAGATCGGAGGTAGGGCCTTGACAATATTCTTGCTCTGTTGTTCGATGTCGTTCTCGGAAACTATAGCTCTGCCTCTTACCAAAGAGGGTGTAGACCGGTCAATCAAGGGTACTAGAGAAGGGAGAATCTCAATTGTCCTATGCGGGAGATTTACTATCAGTAGATCCCAGATGCCTGTAAATTCATTCATTAAGGGGAGTTCTGAGGCATTGGCAATTCCAACAATTCTATCTTCGTAAATGCGCTCAATAGAAGTAGGGATGGTGGGATATTCCCTTCCGTCCCATCGAGAGAGGTTCTCTAGCAGAATCTCGATCGCATCTGGGTTTAGGTCTGATGCAAGAGTCTCCGAAATAAGGTCTGGTTCCCCCAAAAGGGTTGCCAAGGCCGGCCCGACGCCACAAAATGGATCACATACCCTGATTGGTCTGCCCAAGATTTCTCTGAGCTCCCTAGCAAGAGAAAGAGTCTCAAGACGCTCTGTCTGGAGCTTAGTTGAGAAGAATGCTCTAGTTGGATCGCAAGAGATTGTTCGCCCTGACTCTTTGACCGTGACGCGGGTGTTAAGGAACTCTGCAGGAATGTCTTGAGTAACAATTTCAGTTCCGACTCTTGAAGCCAAGGGAGTCAGTTGTCGAAGTCTGAATTCGCCCTTTACACCTTCATCACGGAGTACGAGTCTAATATGGGGGTGGGCTTCTAGCTTCGCTATAGCTATTTTAGATGAGTAATGCTCAACCTCTGCTTCAATTCTCACCACCATCATATCTGAGATGAACTCGTGAGATGAGGGCCATTGCTCTCTAAATCTCTCAATTTCCTCATTATCTATCAGGGACGATAGGTGGTGCCACCAATCGGAGTCGACTCTCTCATCTCTTACACCCTCATGAATTGAGATGCTTATTTCATGGAAGAATCCCGGCATTTTCTCGGGTGCTCCCGGGTCAAGAGGAATCATCCTGTGATTATCATCAATAGCAAAGATTCGCATCCCAGAAGCAAGCCAATCATTCTCCCTGAGTATGGAGAGAGTGGCTTCAACTAGATCATTCGGTACCGTCAAGTGGCGCATCACGTTGATGTGCCGGAGGGCATTAGGCTTCACAATGACGGCGGGTGGTTGAGTGCTGAAAAGCGTCCTGATTTCTCCGGTAGCCAGATATTTTCGCACAAAGAAGCTGTTTCGAGCAGCTAAGGAAATGGCAAAAGAGAAGGGCAAGATGCTGATGGTGATTGGCGATCCTTGTTCTGGGAACTATTTTCAGTTTATGTCGAGCATGTTCCCTAATTGCGAACATGGGGATGTTACTATTGATCTGTATGGCTGTGAAGAGTGTACTAAGATGGATATCAACAATATTTCAGCTTGGGAGAATTTTGATGATGGGGGCTTCGTGGTCATGGAAACTGGTGTTCTCGGTTTCTCCAAGGATATAGGGGCTGTTCTCAGTCAGATTAGGAGAGTTTCGGGAGGGGATTTTCTATCTGCTGGAGGAAACAGAGGTCTTCTTTGGTTGGCTTATCTAAGCAAGACTTACAGTACCGAACTAATCTACTCCATGGATCCGTTCGACTCCAGAGAGGATTCTGTATACTCTGGTATTAAGTTGGGACAAAAGATGTCATCGTACCTTAAGAGAGATAAAAGTCAAATTCGTTTCACCCTAGAGTTCTAGTATCTGTTTCCAGTTGGTGGGCTCGCTAGTGTCTGAAGAGCCGTGTTCCGGTAAGTACCATCGCTATCCCAAACTCGTTCGCTGCCTCGATTACCTCTTCGTCACGAATTGAGCCACCAGGCTGAACTATGCTTGTTATGCCGATTTCGCTCGAGGTATCAACACCGTCACGGAAAGGGAAGAAAGCGTCGGAAATCATCATCGCTCCCTTTGCTTTCTGTCCGGCCCTCCTTGCGGCAATACGAACTGCCTCAACTCGACTCGTCTGACCCGGACCGACTCCAACAGTTGAGTATCCCGATTCTGTTTTGCGAACAAGAATAATTGCATTTGACTGGACTTCCGCGATAACTGAGGTTCCGAACCTTGCCAGGTTTAGCTCATCCTCATCGAGGGTCTTTTCTGTGACATGCCTCACATTTTCCCAATCGATTCTATGGATGCCTTGAATTTGGGATAGCCAGCCTCCCTGTACTTGTCGTATTTTAGGCTCATCGATGAGCTCTCCAAGTGGGTCAAGAGTCAGCATTCTCCTATTCTTTCCATTGGAGAGTATTGCCAAAGCATCTGATTGATAACCCGGAGCGATCATGCATTCGAAGAAGTGATTACCTATCGACTCAGCTGTTTCTTTCTCTACCACACTATCGAATGCAATTACACATCCGAATGCACTCTCTGGATCACTAGCTAATGCATTTTCCCAGGCTGAAACCTGAGTATTGGATACTGATGCTCCGCATGGATTGGTGTGCTTGATTGCCACACAAGAGTGTGATTCGAAATCACAAGTCTGGGATAAAGACCGGACTAGCCTAAGCGCGGCATCAAGATCGAGATAGTTGTTGTATGAGAGTGGTTTACCCCCATGTTGCTCTGCTCTGGAAAGGCCTCTTGGTTTTCCTAGAGACGGATAGAATGAGGCTTGTTGGTGAGGATTCTCACCATATCTTAGTTCTATACCAGGCTTTGAAGAGGCGAGGATTCTAGTCGGAATACTACTTTGTATAAATCTAGTCCATAGCTCGTTTGAAATCGCTGAATCGTATGCTGCGGTAGATTGGAATGCGGATAGCGCCAGTTCTTTCCTCATTTCCAAGCCTACTCCAGAAGGATTTCCATTTGATTTCGAAAGAGCATTCAAAATCGATTCGTATTGCTCTGGCTGTGTAAGGATAATGACATCAGCATGATTCTTAGCTGAGGATCTGACCATGGTAGGGCCGCCGATATCAATCATCTCGAATAGGTCCTGATTGCTTACGGGAGGGTCTAGAGCTGCAGTGTCCTCGAAGGGATAGAGGTTTACACAAACCATATCGATACCAACATAGCCAAGCTTGGCCAGAGTCTGCATATCTTTTTCAGAGTCGCGTCTGGCAAGTATCCCCCCGTGAAGAGCTGGATGGAGAGTTTTTACCCGGCCATCTAAGATCTCTGGGTGACCACTGACATCAGATACGTCCGTGACTTCGAAGCCGGCTTTCCTAAGCTTAGAAGCAGTACCTCCTGTAGAGATAATCTCCCAATTCATCGAGTTCAGCGCTGCAGCTAGATCCTCGATTCCTGTTTTATCCCAGACGCTGATCAGTGCTCTGGGCCTCTCCATGGAGAATGGGCGTGTGTAAGAGGCTTGAAAGTTAGTGGTGACTATTCGCCTTTTGCCGAAATGACTTGATCTATCCTAAGAATCCCCATAGCTGTCTCCGTTGCAGATTCTAGAGAGTTTTCTATTACTGATCTAGGGTGCCATGTTCTCTCAACTTCACAAATTTTTCCGTCTTCAGAAATTCCATTGAAATCATCACCTAGAGGAATTGCTCTTAGCTCTAGAATTCGATCTAGAGGCTCACCGCCCGAGTTTTCCACGAGAGTAGCTGGAATGGCCTCAAGAGCTCTAGCGAATGCTTCCATAGCAAGCCTCTCCCTTCCTCCTTGTTTTTCAGAGGACTCCCTGACGGCCCTAGCCATCCTGCTATGGATTGAACCCGCCCCCGGGAGTAGTTCTTCGTTCATGGCTAGGGATGTCGCTCTCAGGGAATCGTGAAGACCTCGGATTACTTCCTCAGTTCCGATCTCCCCAGCTCCTCCCACCTCTATAGTAACTACTGAGGGATTTGGGCAGTCCTCAATTCTGATGATGTCTTCGACTTCATCTGAAGACTGCTTTTTCTCCCATGTTGCCTTTCCACAGAGTCCGAGTGCACCTTCGTCTATCTCTAACGGACTTTGTACGATTCTCGATCCGGTAGAATCCGATGCGTTCCTCAGTTCGGAAGAGTCTAATTCTCCAACCACTAGAATACCATTTTCGCTCAGCATGTGGAGGATGTCTTGGTCTACTTCTCCTGAGCATAGTATAACCTCAGCAGAAGATTCTACTATACTTTGAAGGATCTTATTTTTTCTATTCATTTCTGCTTCGATGAATGAATCTAGATTCTCAACCTCCAAGATCTTAATTTCTGCATCTCGCGTCATTTCTCTGATCTTAATATCTCCATCGAGACAGGCTATCTTGGGATTAAGAATGTCATTAGGAAGACTGTCTAAGAGTACTCTTCTCCTCAGGACGACTCCCTTTACGAGCCTTGAGTCACTTAGAGATCCGGTTCCAATCTTTTTCATCGAGACATGTTCTGCTGATATTTCATCTCTGTTTTTTGAAACTGTTGTGAGTGCTTCGACAATGATAGGTGCAAAGAGGTCTAGAGCTGCTTCCGCTACCTTGCCTCGAAGTGCGGTTTCAGCGACTGCCAGAAGTTTGTCCCCATTGATTGGAGAGGCGTCTGAGTCAGACTGTGAAAGACTGGCGGCAAGTGCAATTTCGTATCCATCAACTAAAGTAAGTGGGTGCAATCCCTTTCTGAAAAGAGTGTCGGCCTCCAATAGTAGTGCCCCACACAATAACATCGTAGTGGTTACCCCGTCTCCACAGGCTTCCTCTTGGGATTCGGCCATGGAAACCATCATTTTAGCTGCCGGATGCTTGATTAGAAGTTCTGCAACTATCTTGGCTCCATCATTAGTTACTGCTGTTGATCCATCAGTCTTGTAGAGCATTTTATCAAGGCCTCTTGGACCGAGAGTCGGCTTCAATAGATCTGAAAATGTCCTTGCCGCCGCGATTAGCTTCTCCTGAACATCAGTACCACTTGTGACCTTAGTACTCTGTGATGCGATATTGATATTCGAGTTCTCTGAACCGTCGCCCACGTTTTACTTCGGCGAGAGTGGTTGTCATGAATGCTTTGAGGGATAAAACTAGTTGTTTGGTTTCAAAAAAGGCCAATATCTATGACTAATTCTCAAAACGGATGTTCATGAGAAAGTGCTTTTCTTTGCTCGTGTTTTTGTTTTATATTTTCGCTGTTTTCTCATTTGTACCATCATCTTCAGCCCAACAGCTGTTTCCTGAAGTGGACTTGGAATGTGATGATCAATTGCAACTGGATTTTCTTTCTGGATACGATAGTGTAGTGGTCAATTGCGGATTGACTAATCCTACCACTCTTACAGAAAAAGTCGAGATTAGTTACCAGTCGGGAAATCTGACAGCTGCAGGGCCTGAGAGTGTCACTGTTGGAGGTGGAGAAACGGTTGATTTTATCGTTGTTGTACAAGCAGAAAACGATCACCTAGAAGGAATATACGAAATTAACGTGAGTGCGGTGGTTACTGAATGGGGAGGCGCCCCAGTGAGTATATTTGGTTTCTCAGACGAGGAAGTTGTGGCCATTGAAGTTCTACCCTACACATTATGCTCTGTTTCAGGTCCATCGTCGATATTCGTCGAAGCTGGGGAAGACGTTTCTTTCTCGGCATTGTACGATTGTGAGAGCAATGAGCAGAACCAGTTGGAAATATCGCTGCACCTTCTTGAGAAAGGAAGCTCTCAGGAAGATATCTGGCCATCTGGATTTAATGATATGTCCCAGGGGGATTGTGTTGTGGAAAACCCCATGGGTTCTGTAGAGTGCAATTTTCTTCTTACCACGCCACCCAATCTACAGAATAGATGGGAAGGATGTCTGGTAGTTTTAGATGAGGTTACTTCCGGGGAGATGTCTTGTTCGAGTAATTTCGCATTCCCTCTTACGGTTAACGAAAGAGAAGTGGTAGTACCAAATGTAGGAATTGATGTGAATGGAACTATCCTGGAGGATTTGGGTGTGACCCCAGAAAATCAGAATGTAATTTTTGGGGGGTCCGCAGCCCTCTTGGTCGTCTCGATATTACTTCTGTGGTTTTGGAAAAGACGTCGTGACTAACCCAAGATGGTGACCATCCATCTCAGTGAGAGTGAAGTAGCCGCCGCAAGAGCAATCGAAGGTCCTGCCTCAAAATCGAAGGAAGTAGTGTAAATCCAAAAAATTACGATTGACAAAATCAAGATTGTAAATGAGTCTGTTGCCATCCTCACATTCAATCCTGAATACTTCATGATGTGTTCTCTCTCGCGGATTCCTAGAGCAGTTATTGAAACCATTAACACCAGAATTAGGTGACCAGCTATCCAACCCATTGTACTCCCAAACGCGGAAGATAGGCTATCTTGGAAATCTCCGAGTACTATTGAGGCTAGGTTTACCATGCTAGCGGGTCTGGTGATATATTATTCAACTAAACGGAATCATGTATGTGATCGAGGTAATGTTCAAACAAAAATCATTTTTTGTCTTAATAAAACAGATTCGACCCGTTTATCTAATTATAATAGCGCATGGGCGGGTCATGAGCATGGGTGTGGATGTGGTGATTCCCACCTTTCGAAGAGAGGAGGAGTTGAAGAGGTGTCTAGCTGCTCTGGAGGAGCAGACGGTGCGTCCAAACTCCATTGAAGTAGTGGATGATTCTAAGTCGGATAGGGGGCCTGCGTATAGTAGAAACAAAGGTCTGCGGAGAGGCGTTTCTGAGATTGTCGCATTCACTGATGATGATTGCGTTCCATCTAAAACCTGGATTGAAGATATACTTAGAGAGATGGCTGATGGATCAAAGGCGATAGAGGGTGGCGTAACTACGGTTGACGAGAATGGGGAGGTTGTGCGAATGGATCCAAAGCCACGGGATAGTTGGAATCGTTTCAAGACCGCAAATATGGCCTTCAGGCGGGATGTTCTAGAAGAGGTTGGAGGATTCGATGAAAGATATTTCATTCATAGAGAAGATACTGATTTGGCATGGAGAGTACTAAATTCCGGATATAATATCAAATGGTGCCCGGACTGCATAGTGCATCATCCTGATAGATTTGGTGTTGAAAGATTCGCTATAGAGAGTGAGTTGCTCCTCTACAGATGTGATCCAAAAAAATATGTCGAAATTGCCGCTGGAACAATATCATTCAGGACCATTTCTGACGGGACCTGGAAGAAGCTGCGTGTAGGGATGAGATCTCATGAGGGGAAAGTTAAATCTTTGACTAGATTAGAGTCTATTTCTCTATGGCTTAGAGCCACGATCAAGTCAATATCTCGAAAATTAATGTGAGGTTTTTGTTGATGATTGTGTCTCATGAACATAAATTTATTTTTATAAAAACAAGGAAGACTGCAGGAACTAGTATTGAAATTGGTCTTTCAAAATACTGCGGTCCTAAGGATGTGATTTCCCCTATAGGAAAGGATGAGGAGTTAAGGGAGAGTCTGGGTTTTCCGGGTCCGCAGAACACCATTTTACCTATTTACCAATATAGAAAATGGGATCTGTGGAATTTGTTGAAGGGAGGAGGTTTTGCCCATCATTTCAACCACACACCTGCGAAACTAATGAAGAAAAGGTTGGGAGGGGCTATTTTCGATAATTATCTTAAATTCTGCGGAGTGAGAAATCCCTGGGATATGGCAGTTTCACTTTACAACTGGGAGGTATTTGGACCGAAAAAGGGGATTGACAGCAGCACTAGCTTCAAAGAATTTCTTGAGAGGAGGTCTAATGACTTGCTGACAAATTCTAGCATCTTCATGTCTGAAGGAGAGGTTTTGGTTGACGAGTTTGTCAAATTCGAAAGCTTAGAGTCGGATCTAGAAATAATTTCTGAGAAGATTGGTTTGGGGAAAATTGAGCTTCCAAGAGCTAAGAGCGGATTCAATAAAGAGAAGCGCCATTACTCTCTTTACTATGATGATAAAAGCATAGATTTCATCAGAGGGGTTTGCAAGATTGAGATTGAATTGTTCGGATATGAGTTTGATGACAGAAGACCCGCTTGAATCAAGCGAGCTATTTGCTACCTGACTTTCCACTAGGGTTATGGTGGCCCCAATGAGAGATGTCCAGTTTCAGATCTTCAAAGAATGAGGCAATTTTCTCTGGGCCGTCTTTATCCAAATCAAATTCCAAGAGGTCCTCGGGCCTATTTGAGAAGTATTCCCTAACATTCGAAGTATGCTCTTCCCAATGCTCCCTCCAACACTGGTTGAGTGCTTCCTGAGAATCGTGAAATCTAACACCGTGCTTGCAATAAAAATAGCCTCTTTCCAAGAATCTAATCCTACTGCTAATCCAATCTTCGACATTTCTTGTATTGAGGATGAATTTACTACCAGGATACTGTTGATCCAATTCACTAAATCTTTCAAAGGCGTACACAGGATTGAGTTGTCCATTTGGAAGATTGGCATAAAGACGCCTGAATGGTTTCTTTTTGAAGAGCTTTTTAGATTGAGCCTCTACTTCAACAAATTCCATATCCCCATAAGCCTGATATCCGTCAACATACGATAAAAGCGGCTTATTCTCCATATGTGCGGCTTCAATTCCAGCTGCTATCGTCCCCCTGCCCCAATGGAGGCAGTGGAGACCATTTGCTTGGAAAAAACGGATTAGCGTTGTTGTACCACATCTATTGAAGCCTATCTGGAATATTCTGGGATTACCAGTTCCTCTCGCCATCATCAATTGCTGCTGATTCATCAAATTATACCTTACTATCTACAACGAAATGAAAAAGGCATGCAATGACGGGAAAGAGGAAGTGGGAGTATGTATCGTTTGATTTGGTTTCAGCATATTCACAAAGCTGCGGGAACCTTGGTTGTAAACCTAGCAAGGGCAAATGGTGAAATTCTATACAAGAACAATGCAAATGGGAATCCTCTTGATGAGCATGGTGAGCGAATAGAGCTTTGGAAGTACGATGAAGGTCAATTGAAATCGTTCGTAGATAGCTGTGAGCAAGAGGGGGTCACCTTCGTTGCAACCGAGCACGGATCGCCAGACTTCGAAGTTCTTCACAGAGACAGTCGAGTTGTGTTGCTAACGACACTAAGAGATCCTATCTCTCGAGCTGTTTCTAATTATAATCACGCATACTTTGGAGGTTATACTAAGGCCTCTAATATTGGTGATTTCTTATCGGAAAGTCGTTTTTTTATGTCTGACAATTTCTACGTCAGAACCTTCTCTAGGAAAGAGCAGTTTCCATTAGAAGCTATTTCAGAAGAAGATCTCGAAACTGCGAAGGGTGCTCTGGCTCTATTCGATCTGGTACTGTTACTCGGAAAGATTGATCTGTTGACCACATTGTCTGAAGAGTTTGGATGGGGCATGTCCGCTGTGGATTCTCATGCAACCTTCGGTGACCCTTGGAAGGTCTGGAATATGATGAAGAAAGGCCAGTTCATCAGAGTAATAAGATATATTGGAGGGTTGAGTGCTCCCGGGGAACAGGCCCTTCTGGATGGGAGGTACGATCTTGACTTAAATCTGATAAGATCGATTGAAGGGGATGAAGGTGGCGATTAGATGTTTTTTTTAAGTGGAAACGGGGTTGAATTTGTTGTTTAGACAGATCAATTCGGAGGACATAGATTGGATACTAAGCCACACGACACTCTCTGATCCTATTCACGTATCTGGCCTAGAAGGGGGATGGGATAACGCGAACATACTGCTGAAGTTTTCTAATGGCTCGAAGTTTGTTCTAAAGGCTTGGTTTGCGAACAAAATTCCCGAAGTTGAACGAGTAGTAGAAAGACATCTGCACCTACAAGAGCACGGAATACCAACTGTTGTTCCTTTGCTTCTGGACAATCACGGCCTGTTGGCAAAGAAAGATGGTTTTGCCTGGACTTTGATGCCATACATTGAAGGTGGTTTTCTAGGGAATGATCCAGAATCAATGGAGTCTCTTGGAGAAGTTCTAGCGCGAATGCATTGCATCCCAAAGGCAGATTGTTTTCCCAATGAATACAGGATGGGTTTTAGTTTGTTTGAGAGGGTCATTTTTCTATGTAAAGAAAAGGATTCGTCTCCCAATTTCTTGGATATTTTAGCTAAGGAGTCCTCTTTTCTGAGAGATAATCTGCCCTCGGATCTCCCAAATGGGGTCCTTCATGGAGACATATTTCCTGACAACATAATTGGAAGTGAAGGCTCAGTTAATGCTATTCTAGACCTTGAGGAAGCTTGGATTGGGCCTCTCTGCTTCGATCTTGTGATGGCCTTCGTAGGATTCTGCTGGGAAGAGGGAGTGGCGATTTCCAGCCGCTGGTGTTCTCTAATTAGAGGCTATCAGAGCGTTAGATCTCTTAGCGACGAGGAGTTTTATGCAATGCCGATTATGCACAGGTATGCAACGCTTGCAATAGCTTGTTGGAGGTTCTGGAAGCACAATCTAAGCATTCCAGACAAAGAATTGGCAGGAAGATACTTGGAAATGGTTGATAGGCTTGGGTTGGAATTTGATTTCTCAGAGGGGTTAGAATGAGAGGTGCGATTCACTCGATAAACATCAGTAGTGGAGGTGTTCCAAAGAACTTGATAGAATCTGCAAAGATTAGAAAGGACGGAGTAGAGGGCGATTTCAACAAGTTTCGTGAAGGACGAGGGGGCGATCCGGATAGAGCCGTCTGCATCTTTTCTCTAGAGAGAATAGAAAGTATGAAGATGGAGGGGCATCCAATAGATGTCGGTACCACTGGAGAGAACCTAACAATCAAAGGAATAGAGTGGGAATCTCTTGTAGAAGGTGCACTTGTAGAGATTGGGGATGTTCTTCTGGAGCTTAGCGAGCCGTGTGCGCCCTGCTCGAAGATTAGCAAATCGTTCATTGATAGGAGATTCGACCGAATAAATCACAATCGAGAATTTGGTTGGTCTAGGTGGTTAGCCCGTGTTTTGCGCGAAGGAGTGGTGAAAATTGGAGATTCCGTGAATATTATTATTACACCCACCGGCTAGAATTCAGCAATGGAAGCCGGCATGGATACATGGATGATTAGGAAAGGAAATAAGAGAATTGGCCTATTTGAAAGAATTTCTCGTGGCTGGAAGATGACAAAACTCGGTGTGGCTGTGGTCAGATCTGATCCTGAACTGATGGTTTACTCGTTTCTTTCCGGCTTATTCTCTCTTGTGGCAATAGGTGCAGCAATCTCTAGTTCAGTTGGTCTGGAAGTGATCACCTCAAATCCAGAGTGTGTGGGTGAAAACTGTGGAAGCGAGTTAGTTCTCGCTCATATGGCCATATGGTTCGTTTTCTACATGGTAGTCTCCATAATCACGGTTTTTTGGAATGCTGCCATAATTGCAAGCGCTTACGAGCGAATAAGCTCAGGAAGTAACCCAAGCTTCTCCTACGGAATAGGACAAGCGATGAGGTGTCTCCCGCAGATTTTTGTGTGGGGCATCATTGCTGGAACAGTCGGAATGTTCATTCAGATTTTAGAGGGATTAGCCCACAGCGACGACTCTCCCCTTCCACTCAGGTTGATTGCGGGATTGGCTAGCTTGGTCATAGGGATAGCTTGGTGGGTCGTCACATTCTTCATGGTTCCAATGATTGTTTTAGAAAGATCAGGAGTTCTTAATGGAATGGAAAGAAGCACTGAGCTCTTCAGAAGAACTTGGGGCGAGGATGTGTCTTCTCACATAGGAACTGGGCTACTCATGTTTCTCTGTGTCCTAATTATTTGTGCTGTTGGAGGGGTAGTTATGGTATTGGGTGAAGTGGGTTTCATCTTGGGAATTATAATTCTCGCTGTTGGGCTACTCTTCGCAGTTCTATTCTTTTCAACTGTTGAGGCGGTAAACAGGGCATCCTTGTTCTACTATGCAAAGACCGGGCAGGCACCACCAATGGCAGCAAAGATCGGAATCAATTGGTAGGTGATACATTGGCGAGTCTAAGCCCGGGGGCCGACATCATTGAGGAAGTTGTTGTGGCGGTCGCAGACAGCATCCCCCAAGGAGATGAGAATAGTCTATGGAGAGTTTTCAGGAGGTCGTTCGCAATCTGCATTCCGCTAGTTCCCATCATATACTTCGTAGTGTGGAAGCTTGGATACCTCTGAAATAGACGGTAGTTAGCCCCTATGCAGTAGCAGAGGTACCCGAGCGGTCAAAGGGGCTGGGATGAGGTCCCAGTGCGTAGTGCTTCGCAGGTTCGAATCCTGCCCTCTGCACCACTATTGCACTACAATCCAGAGAGCCACTGCGAACAAAGAAGCTCCCATGGCTCTATTTAGGACGATGGCGGATCTGGGAGTAGTGAATGCCCTTCTGAGAACTGTACCAAATGCTGCCCATGACATTACAGCTGGAAGTCCGAACATCACATTTAGTAGAACCAGCATTGACTTCCCCATAAATCCAGATCCAAACACTGCTCCGAAGGTTGTCATTAGAACTAGAAAGTGTATCCAAGCCTTTCCATTAACGAACTGGATAGTCACTCCAGTAGTAAATCCTAGGCGCTGATTGTCGTGGTGGCCTTCATCCAACGGATTAGATGTAGCGATTTTGTAAGATAGGTATGCGATGTATGCCGCGCCTATGTATGCTAAAGTGTCGAAGAAGCTCTGATTGTCCTCGATGAAGACCGTTGCTCCTCCGACTAACAAGCCCAAAATCGACCATCCTACCGCCATTCCTGAAATCAATGTCAAAGTGCCCTTGAATCCATGCTGTGACCCGTGCGCTGCACACAGAACGTTATTGGGCCCGGGACTGAAGCACATTGGGATGATGAAAACCAGTGTAGCTACCAGAAGTTCGGCATCCATGGTTTCATCCTTTACAATTGACTTGCTCCTAGGGCCTGATCTATATCGGACCAGAGATCTTCGACGTCCTCAATCCCTACACTCATTCTAACAAATCCCGGAAGTATTCCGGACTCAAGTCTGATTTCCTCCGGTACAAATGAGTGACTGGTATTGAATGGGCAACTGACTAAGCTTTCGATTCCGCCGAGGCTGGTTGCTTCGAAAATTATTTCGAGAGCTCTTATGAATCGCAAAGCACGATTATCGCCTCCCTTCACTGAGAAAGAGAGCATCCCAGTCCCATTGGGGACTATTCTCTGGGCTACATCATAATCATAGAAGCTGGAAAGAGAGGGGTGATTGACGCTATTTACAGAGGGATGTTGCTCTAATCTGCGAGCAAGTTCAGAAGAGTTTGAAGCATGAATTGGCATCCTAGCATGGAGAGTCCTGATTCCGCGCTCCAATAGATAGCACATTTGAGGATCTGCAGCGCCCCCAAATCTAGATTTGGCTTCGAAAACCCCTCGAAGTAGTTTCTTGGATCCTACTACTATTCCTGCAGTAAGATCAGTATGACCATTGAGAAATTTGGTTCCCGAGTGAATTACTAAGTCGAATCCCATTGAAATTGGTCTACATGCCCAAGGGGTGGCGAATGTATTGTCTACGATCGAGACCAAACCATGCTTTCGCGCTATAGATGCCATCCTCTCCAAATCGCAGACCTTCAAAACTGGATTTGTGATTGTTTCAACATACAGTACTTTTGTATTCTCCTTTATGGCAGCCTCGAAGGAGCTTGGGTCCCTAATATCCGCCATAGTCACCTCGATTCCGTATTTTGGTAAATTAGAAGTCATTAGGCCGTATGTCCCGCCATAGATATCTGCTGAAGTCACAACATGATCACCTTGAGTCAAGAGAGAGAGCAGAGTGGATGATATTGCAGCCATCCCGCTACTGAATGTCTCGCCATCTTCTGCTTGCTCGAGAGATGCAACCTTGCTGGATACTGCCTCAGAATTTACGCTGGCATATCTGCTGTAGAGCAGTGTATGCTGGCCTCCTGTTTCCTTCCACATTTGGTAGGAATCGTCGGTAAGTTGGTAGGTCGAGGTAGTGAAAATAGGGGTCACTGCGGAACCCTCTGTATGATTCGTACCGGACCAAACCGCCCTTGTTGAGAAATTACGTTCCGAGAACTTGTCGTGCATGATTCCGGATTGGCAGGTTAGCAATAACGATGCTTATTACAATCCAATGGCTTCAAGCACCGATTGGAGGTCAGGGTCAACTACGACAGATTCAGCCTTGGCGTTCTCTATGGCAATTCCTGGGTCCTTGAGGCCGTGTCCTGTCACAGTTACAACTACAGTTGAGCCTCGGGCTATTTGTCCTCTTGAATGACTTTTGACTATTCCAGCAATGCCAGCAGCTGATGCGGGCTCGACGAAAATCCCTTCAGTCCTCGCAAGCATTCTATGGGCATCGAGAATCTCTTGGTCAGAGATAGCGTCGACCTCTCCATCTGATTCTTCGGATGCTCTGATCGCTTGTTCCCAGCTGGCTGGGTTACCGATTCTGATTGCAGTTGCAATTGTCTCTGGTTCGTTAATGACCTCCCCCCTCACAATGGGGGCCGCTCCCTCTG
The DNA here is from genome assembly GCA_036154175.1 of Thermoplasmatota archaeon. Classification (GTDB taxonomy): domain Archaea; phylum Thermoplasmatota; class Poseidoniia; order Poseidoniales; family Thalassarchaeaceae; genus UBA36. The sequence goes on from JAYZLO010000060.1 coordinate 27,000, forward strand.
CCTGCCAACCCATCATCATGGGAAGTTTTTGGGATTTTCCTGCTTCCATGTATTCGTTGTATCCCATCCAGTATGAAGTGATGTTGCCTGCGTTTCCAACAGGTAAGAAATGCATATCTGGCGCGTCACCAAGTTGATCGCAGATTTCGAAGGCGGCAGTCTTCTGACCCTGAATCCTGTATGGGTTAATGCTGTTCACAATCTCGATATCATCCCTCATCCCTAACTCTCTTACCAACTCTAATGCGTCGTCGAAGTTTCCCCTCACCTCAACTGTCCTAGCACCATGAATCAGCGCTTGAGCTATTTTACCGTACGAAATCTTTCCCTCTGGAATAAGAACTACGCATGTCAATCCTGCGCGAGATGCGTAGGCAGCTGCTGAAGCGCTAGTATTGCCCGTACTTGCACATACTATGGCCCTAACTCCATTCTCAACTGCCTTGGTAACTGCCATAGTCATGCCTCGATCTTTGAACGATGCAGTAGGATTCAATCCCTCATATTTCACAAATAATCTGAATTCTCCACCTAGTATTTGGACGAGATTATGGGATTCAATAAGAGGAGTGTTGCCCTCATTAAGCGATATTATGCATGTATTCCTTGTAACGGGAAGAAACTCACGATATCGTTGAATAACGCCATGACCACCCATGAATAGGCGTGAGGGCTTTCCTGCATGAACCTGCCCGAGGTTAGGAGTGTCATTAAGGGTGGATGTACACTCCGAGGAGTCATGGATTCCCAGATCTACTATGCTGCGGGAATGGGGGTTTACGTAATGATAGTGCTGTTTTCGACCAAGGTGCCATATGACATGATGGTTGCTAAAGGGATGGAAGAAATCCGTGCTGTTTACTATAACAGAAAAATCGTCCATATGATGGCTGGAGGCGTGGGTTCGTTCTGTGTCCCGCTTTTATTCAATGACTATTGGTATCCAATGATATGTGGGATCATACTGACAGCATTCACATTTGCTGCTCACATTAGCGGGACGAGAATGTTCTGGTTCCAAACAAGCCAAAATCAAAATGACGTTAAATTCACACTAATGTGGTGGACCTCAATTACTCTGATTTGGTATATTGTTGATGACCCTTGGCTTGCCATAATCCCTTCACTATTCATGGCGTTTGGTGATGGAGTTACTGGGATTGTTCGAAACGCTGTGATCAGGAAACGTTCCAAAAGCCCGATAGGGAATGTATTCATGTTTATTGTTAGTGCACCACTGGGTTGGATTGTAGCGGGCATGGGCGATCCTGCTATTCCCGTTTGGGGGCTAATTGCTGCGGCTGTAGCTACTTTTGTTGAAAGATATGAGTTTGGACCGATTGATGATAATATTCTAATTACCATATTCGCGACGGCGGTTCTATTGCTGGGAATTGAGATTGGTCCTATTCTGTGAGCCTATCCTACCCGCGATTGCTAGGCAGGAAGCCACCACCGGGCCTATCGCAATTGCAAATAGAATAGTACCTATCCCAAACTTCCCCCCTAGAAATATTCCAATTGTCAACACAGATACCTCAATCGAAATCCTCACTCTGCCAATAGGTATACCGGATACTCGCTGTATTCCCGTCATCCACCCGTCTCGAGGACCCGGGCCGAGGTTTGCTGTAAGATACATCGAGCTTCCTATTGCTATGAGGATGATGCCGATGAAAACTTGTAATAAGGAAATTACATAGCTTTCGGATTGGGGTATGAGGGGGACCGTGAGATCGATTGTAATGGCTATAATCATTGCATTCAAGATGGTTCCCAGCCCCGGTACCTCCTTGATTGGAATCCAGAGGAGGAGAACCAGGGCACTGACTAGGAATGTCGCCTGACCGACTGTCAGATCAACTTGAAGCGCTATTCCCTGAGCTAAAACTGTCCATGGGGTATTTCCAATATCTGCAGCAATTAACATTGCATCACCCAAGCCGAATAGGAACTCTCCAAGAATCAGAATGGCCATAGTGGATGGTTTTGGTTTGAGAGACATGGGATTCGGGGAGCTCCACCAAGTTGTTGGGACCTTTGTTGCCGGTCGAAGATAGTCGGAGAGGCCCATGGCTACGAATGGGGTTTACCCTTCAACCCAACTGGCATATTCATCTGTTGATTCTGCTAACCAAGCCAGTATTTGTGGTGTTTCGAATGGATGCCTTTTCTGGATTTCGCTTACAAGCCTGTCCTTGTTACTTATTGGTGTCTTTAGTTGGATTCTCCACTCGTCTGAACTCTCAAGAGAGCCATCCCAGTGATATACCGATGTGACTAGGTTCCTCTGAACACAAGAGGCGAGTTTGTCTCTGACGAAACAGGCTGCCCATTCTGCAGCAATGGGTTCTAGCCAATCACCGGGAAGAGTTGTCTGGACTAAACAAACTCCTCTCTCCATGTTACACGGGATGATGCATGACGGATTAACCCAATGGCATAGTTTGTATGATGAGACCCGTCGCGTTCCGAATGAATGGAATCTTGGCAGGGCCCCATTGATACTGGAGAAGTCCCAGATGATGGTGAGTCCTTCGATGTGATAGTTGTTGGCGGAGGGCCTAGTGGGTCAGCTGCAGCTGCCTATAATGCCATGAATGGTTGCAGGGTCCTCCTAATTGAACGGGAAGTTTGGCCTAGGGACAAAATATGTGGAGACGCAGTAGGTGGTAAGTCACTTAATCATGTTAAGGAGCTAGGGGTCAAAGAAATGATTGAGCAGACGCCTCATTTCATGGTTGATTCAATAATATTTGGTAGTACAAATGGAAACACGGTCAAGGTAATGCTTCCTCAAGATGAATTCGAGAAGAAAATGGCGGGATATGCTCTTCCTAGGATTCAGTTTGATTATATGATGTTCAAAAGGGCTACTGAGTTGGTCATCGGGTCTGGAGGGTCTGTAATCCAAGGGTTCTCAGTTACAGGAGTAGAAGTAGAGGATGGGGCGATAGTTGGAGTAGTGGGGAAATTCGGGAAGAGAGGCGAAGATTTGCCCGTGATGAGATTTGGCGCGCCCCTCACTATTGGTGCAGGTGGGTACAGGTGTCCGGTTGCGACGACTCTAGTTGAGGAAATTAACGAGGAGCCAATGAGAGATGATGATCACTACTGCGGGGCCTACAGGGAATACTGGGAAAATGTTGGGGGTTTTGAGGGAAGTAGCGGCCCTATTGAGATTCACTTTATCGATGAGGTTATCCCGGGTTATTTCTGGATTTTCCCAGTCCAGGAAGGAGTTGTGAACGTAGGAATCGGAATGGTGATTTCAGAAGAGAAGGCTAGAAGGAAGAAGGGAATTAAGAAATCTCTGAAGAAAATGCAGGAATGGGTCATAAAGGAGCATCCTGTTTTCAAGGAGCGCTTCACGGACGCTAGATTGATTGATGGTTCTCAGAAGGGTTGGCAGCTTCCATTCGGTTCCCCAAGAAAGAGCGCTCCTTCTCAACAACCACGGCGTTCTGCTGGTGCGGGGGTTATGTGCGTAGGGGATGCTGCAAGTCTTGTCGACCCGTTCACAGGAGAAGGAATAGGAAATGGGTTAGTTTCTGCTAAAATGACATCAAAATATTTTGACAAAGAGCTTCATTCGGATGGTTTTCCTGAGGACCAAGCGGCATTGTATATGGAAGATCTTTGGGGCACCTTGGGAAAGGAGCTGACTAATTCATACAGACTACAAAAACTGGTGAAATGGAAGAGGACGATGAATTGGTTCGTTGGTAGGGCCTCAAAGAAAGAGGAATTGGGTGACATTCTTACTGGGATGATTGCAGACAAAGAAGCACAGAAGTCTCTCTGGAGCCCCTGGTTCCTGTTCAAGACACTAGTTCTACCATAGTACGAGTTGGGAAGTGAAGGTTTGATTGATGAATATCTTACTGGAATTGAAGCGGTTTTCTTGGACCTAGATGGTACTATTTATCTTGGAGATCAGTTGATTGATGGCGCTTCAGAATTCCTAGACAGATTGGAGAATATGGGGGTTAAAAGATTCTTTTTATCGAATAACTCTAGCAAATCAGTTCACCAGTACAAGGAGAAATTGCAGAAATTTGGCATCAGCGCTGGTGATGATGAAGTGCTTCTGTCGACACATGATTTGATCTATTGGCTCAGAGACAGAGGTGTCGCCAAGACTTACCTGGTTGGTACCGAAGGTATGAGGTCAATGCTTGAGGAAGTTGGTATAGAAACAAAATCTGGTGAGCCTGAATTTGTTGTCTTGGGTTATGATACTGAAATAACCTATGAGAAGCTTGCCACGGCTTCTTCGTTTCTCCATGAAGGTGTTCCGATGGTGGCTAGTCACCCAGATATGGTCTGCCCCTCCCCAGAAGGGGGTTTGCCTGACGCAGGCGCCTATATCGCTCTATTTGAGGCCACTACCGGAAAAAGACCATTCCATATCTGCGGGAAACCGAACAAGGGGATGATTCTGCACAAGATAGTCGAATTGGGCCTAGAACCCTCCAATTGCGCAATGGTCGGGGATCGTTTGTACACGGACATGGAAATGGCCCAAAGGGCGGGGGTCCACGGTATTCTTGTTTTGTCTGGCGAGGCCACGCGAGAAGACTTGTCAGTTAGTGGTCTAGAGCCATCGCTAGTTATTGGTTCCGTTTCCTTGCTAGCAGTGTGAAATGAAATCCTAGTGAAACAAATAGATAAACCATAGTTAGTCGAGGCCCAGTCATGGAGGGAGCGACGGATCCTTCCGTATTGGAAGACAGACTGTACTACAAAATAGGTATTTTTGTTCATGACTACGCTCAAGTCGTACTAATGTGCTCTCTACTGCTCTGTGCTGGACTAGGGTACATGATTTCACTGGAGCCGAAATATATCGAGGGTTATGGAGAGGGTGATTTGGAGTCAGTCGACGGATGGGAAGCTGCGGGAGAGGGTTTCTCTGACCCTAATGAGACTGCTTTCGAGTCTTTTCACGTTCTATTCCACCATCCTGGATATGCTTACGATGATGAAGAAGTAGTACACGCTATTCAGGAGACTATTGAAATACTTTCCAAAAACGAGGCTGTTGATTTGGATGTGCCTTGGGAAACTAATGAGGCAAATCGCTCCTCTCTGGTAAGCGATGTCGATCCGTCATGGTCTAGAGTGTACGTCAAGGTAAATATGAATAGAGAGGATTCTAAGATTCTACTGAAGGATATCTATGAAGAAATTTCCCTTCCATCCGATGCTCCACCGGGAATGGAAAAGTACCTTACAGACAATTTAGCAATTGATATTACCTTTGACTTGGTCCTAAAGGAGGAGCTTCTGAGGGCTGAGTTAATCTCGGCTCCGTTGACTATAATTATTCTTCTCTTTGTTTTCGGTACTGTAGTCTCAGCGAGCCTCCCCGCATTGTCTGGAGTTTACACCGTCATAGCCGCTGTGGGCATTATACACGGCCTTACATACGTTGTCGATGATCTAACTGTTTACGCTGTAAATATAGTGTCCTTATTGGGAATCGGTTTGAGCGTAGACTACTCGTTGTTTATTGTTAACAGGTTCAGGGAAGAGTTGGGGAGAGGTCACGATAAGAGGACAGCGATCGCTATGACCAGCGCAACAGCTGGAAGAGCGATCCTGTTTTCGGGGCTTACTGTGGTCGCTGGACTAACTGGAATGTTGTTCTTCGACAACACTGGACTACCCTCATTGGGTTGGGGAGGGATATGTGCAACGCTTGTAGCGCTGACTTCCTCGGTTATTTTGCTTCCTTCGATATTATCGATACTGGGCGATAGGATCAATTTTGGAAAGGTTCCTTTCGGGCTAAGCACAGAGGTGTCAGATGACGGATTCTGGTCCGATCTAGCTAGGAAGGTTATGGAGAGGCCCCTATCATTCCTAGTTCCCTGTGTTCTTGTTCTATTGGCTGCAGGTGCTCCTTTCCTACAGGCTGAATGGGGAATTACGTCGTGGAGAGCATTGAGTCCGGATAATGAAGCCAGAAGCGGAATGGAACTAACAGATGAAAACTGGCCCCAAGAGGTATCAAATACAGCTCTGATAGTCTATGAAATTCCTACATCGGACAATCAAGAGGGAGGCCAGAGAGACTCAGATGTTTATTCTGAGGAAAACATAAGGAATCTCTACGCATTTTCCAAGGATATTTTATCAATTGAGGGGGCAAATTATGTTTTTACTTACGCTCACTTCAACTCTTCCTGGACCGAGGACGAAGTAGTTGAGTTTTGGGATGATTCGAGTGATGGGGAGCTCTCACAGGAAGAAGCAGCTGCTCTGCAGATGGAAAGGAAGTTCTTTTCCGACTCATATGTCGGCAATGGGGTCGTAATTATCCAAGTTGCAATTGAAGGAGACCAGAGTAGTGAGGCATCCAGAGTAGTTGTTCAGCAAATCAGGAACCTCGATAACAAGGAAGTGCAGTTTGGCGGAAGCTCAGAAGTTAACGTCGCAGGTTTCGCAGCTTACAATCAAGACGTGTTGGATGCAGTCAAGGAAAACCTGCCAATTGCTCTGATGTTCATTCTGGGTTCTAGTTATCTGTTAATTTTCTTACAGGTAAGATCGGTGATCCTCCCTCTAAAGGCGCTGGTGATGAATATACTCTCTGTAAGCGCTTCTTTCGGAATACTGGTTTGGGTTTTCCAAGAAGGTAATGGAGCGGATTTGCTCAACTTTACTCCTCAGCCAATCGATCCTACCACTCCTGTGATGATTTTCGCGATTCTGTTTGGATTGAGCATGGATTATGAGGTTTTGATGCTATCTAGGATTCATGAAGAGTGGGAAAGATCTGGAGATAATACAATGGCTGTAGCCACAGGGCTCCAGAAGAGCGGTAGGATAATCACATCTGCTGCTCTAGTAATGGTTACTGTTTTCTCGGCCTTTGGTTTCTCATCCGTATCGTTAATGATGCAGTTTGGCTTTATGTTAGCGCTGGGAGTAGCAGTGGATGCCACAATAGTTAGAGCGTTGGTTGTTCCTTCGACAATGAGGCTGATGGGGGATTTGAATTGGTGGTCTCCTAAGTGGCTTATGGGCCATCCTGTTGGGGTGAAGTCCGACTTTTCGGAAGAATAATCGAGACAAAACCTCAATTCATGGATACTGTTGCGTTTCATCATGGTTGTGCTAGTTACTGGAGCTAGTGGCTATATTGGTAGCCATATAGTGGCAAATCTACTTTCCAAGGGAAAAGTCGTAAGAGCTACAGTTAGAGACGCATCTGACCCTGAGAGAGTTGACCATCTAAAAAATATGGAAATAGCCAAAGGAGGGTCTCTTGAAATTATTGAGATGAATCTGTTAGATTCGGAATCTGTGCACAGAGCTGTATATGGATGCAAAGAGGTGATACATACCGCAGCGGTAGTCGTACTCAAATCAAAAAACCCCCAAGAGAAGATTGTGGACCCCAGTGTAGTCGGTACTCAGAATGTTCTTGATGCCATAGATTCGTCTGAAACCGTGGAATGCCTTGTCCACACGTCTTCAACTGCAGCAATTAGGCCTCAAAGATGGGAGGACGGTCAGACCCTAACAACTGATACTTGGGCAGAAGACGCCAACATAGAAGACAATCCATATGGTCTAGCGAAGTTCAGTGCAGAGCGCTTAGTTAGGAACTGGCACTCCACAAATAAAAAAGGCCCTCGAATGGTCACCATAAATCCCTGTGTTGTTCTTGGTCCTCCACTGAGTAGAAGACATCTCAGGGGGAGCCCTTCATTCATCATGATGCTTCTGAAAAGGGAGATTCCGTTCGTGATTCCGATGCATATCAGTATCGTAGATGTGAGAGATGTGGCTGAAGCACATGTAAGGGCGCTTTCTAGAGGAGATTCGGGGGGAAGATATCTCGTGGTCTCTGGTCAAATGTGGTGGAAAGAAGTTGCCATGGCAATAAAGAAGGGTAATCCAACTATGAAAATCCCAACGAAGCAGATTCCGTACTTTCTGTCACTGATAGTTTCTATTTTTCATCCGAGAGTGAGTCTTTCGTGGGCGAGGATGCACCTTGGAAAGAGGTTGTATTGGGATGCTTCTCCCGCCGAAAAAGACCTTGGGATGGAATGGAGGAGCCCTGAGGAATCAGTTATAGATACAATCCCTCCGATTCTAGAAAATAGATGGGTAGGTTGATTTTTTTGATAAGAGTGGCTCATATTCTGTGTCTGTTGATTTTGACATCGACAACTACGGGATGTGTGCTGTGGGAAGAAGAGCCGGAGGAGGTATTGATAGAGGACGTATTTGAATTTGGACGAGAGATCCCCATCACAACATGGTACCACTTCCCCGGCACTCCGTCTGAAAGGTGGGCAGTAGATGCTACAGACCCTGATGCAGTTGCTTCTTCGAGTATAGCTTTTGATTTCTCAGGAAATAGTACTCCGTTCTATTCTAGTGCAACATATTATGGGACGGGTTTCGATACATTCGAACCGACGCTTGGGATCACTTCATCAGGAGCAATTTTCTTCACTAACTACAACGGACTTGGGGATGGTACCCATATCATCAGGTCTACCGATATGGGGCAGACTTGGGAGGACGTGGGGCCGTTCGGGCAGATTGATGACGACTCTGGACAGACCCCCAACTCAAATGATCCGTACATCTATGTGGATAAATTCACAGATAGGCTTGTCAAATTCGATATGCATGTTCTTGCATCCATGTTTGTCGAATTCTCTGATGATGACGGAGATAGTTGGAGTGTACCTTATCCGGTAGAAGGCTACTATGTTACACAGGATCATCAGAGTATAGCATCGATGCCTCCACCACCGGGAGTTACCGCATTTCATCCTGTAATTTACGTCTACTGCATCAATACGGGATCTCCGGCGGCGGGTGCGCAATGTTCCAGATCTCTAAATGGGGGTATGTCTTGGGATATTCAGAGAATTGGATTTCCAATAGAGAGCTTTCCTCAGTGCTCTGGCCTTCATGGCCATGTAGCTGGGGGAATTGACGGTTCAGTATACAGAGGGAATCCCTCCTGCGATGGGCCCGCTGTCTATCGGTCTCTGGATGGTGGATACAGTTGGACTGAGCACACAATCACTACAGAGATAGGGATGCAAGACGGTTGGCATGCTCACGAGGTAGCTACTGCAGTGGACGATGGAGGAAATGTTCACGCGACGTGGATAGGCGAGGATCTAATGCCCTGGTATGCGAATTCTCAAGACCAAGGAGAGACTTGGAGCCAGCCCATGATGGTGGCAGCACCTGGAGTCAGTGAAACCGGTTTTCCTACAATTTTCGCTGGATCCTCAGGCAGGGTTGTAATAGGATATATTGGCGAGGTTAATGATGTGACTTCGAACAACTCGACCGTTGGCGGAATAGGTTGGGGTGGATATATGGCGATAATGACTGATTCCTTCGCTGAAAGGCCATTGATAACTAGCGTGGCCGTGAACCATCCAAATGACCCTCTGGATATCACCTCTGACTGTGGTGATGTTAGGTGTGGTGGCTTTGGGGATTTTATAGATGTAGAGATCGATGACTGGGGTCGCCCCTGGATCGCTCTTGCTCACAATGCTGCAGGGTTCGAAGAGGCGATTATTGGGACATTAATGGAAGGGCCTTCTCTGTATGGCGCGCTTGACTATCTCGATCCGCTGCCCGAAGGTGGAAATTCGACTCTGCTTCTTTCATAATCATGATAATCTAGTCATCTACAATCCGTTTAACTGATGTAGGATAGGCAGGGCCGGTAGTGCATGCGAGCCGTTGCATTGGGTATTGCCTCCCTCCTAATCATGGTGCCACTCACCGGTTGCTTTGGCTCCGAAGAAGGCGTTTCGGAGGAAGTGAGTTTATTCGACCATGTTTGTTCTGAAAGTGGAGGATCGATCAGCAATACAACTTGGTATCACTATGATAATGCCACGGATGCAACCAAGGTCACAGATTTGATTAACGGAACCTCAGTGCTTACGGGAGAAAACGCTCCTGTTTGTGCCATTGGGACATATTATGGAATCGGGATGACCACTTTCGAACCAACCATTGGTGTTTCGTCTCTGGACAATCTGTATATGACAAGTTGGGGCAATGGGCCTGCTGGTTCAACAGCAATAGTAAGATGCTCTGGATTAATCGGAATGACCCAAATCAGTGACTATGTATGTGAAGACGTCTACAATGCACTTCTACCTGTGCCTAATAGCAATGACCCGTATGTATACGTAGACCCTTGGACGGACAGGATCATGAAATTCGACATGCATGCCCTTTTGGGAATGACGGTAGAGTGGTCAGATAACGAAGGTCAGAGTTGGGTCGGTCCATCTGTCGCTACCGGTTGGTCCGTCCAAGATCACCAAACTATAGCATCCTCGCCTTACCCCGCAGCATTTCACGAGACTACTTGGGTGTTCTGTGTGAACGGAAATTATCCGTATCCCGTCTGCTCAGCTAGCAATGATGGGGGCCTCACATGGGGCCCTGAGCTTCCAGGAACTCCATCAAATTGCGATAGTGGTGGTCTTACTGGGCACATCACTGGAAGTGAGAATGGGAACTTCTACAGAGGCAACAGGGGCTGCAATGGAGGAGAGGGTTATTCGATCTATAGAAGCACAAATGGCGGAATTACTTGGACTGAGCATCCTCTTCCCACCGAGTACACAGGTACAGCAGAAACCTGGAACTTTGAGGAAGCTCAGGTTGCTACAGACTCAGAGGATAACGTGCATGCCTTCTGGATGGGCATAGATAACATGCCTTACTACTCCTATTCAAGAGATGAGGGGAGCTCTTGGAGCGACCCAATAATGATCGCCCCTCCGATAGGCCTGAACGGCACTGGGTTCCCAGTCATAACTGCTGGAAGCTCTGGAAAGGTGGCGCTAGGTTATCTCGGAGATTCTGGTGGTGACACTTGGAACGGTTATCTAACAGTAATTACCGATGCGTTCAATGAGAAGCCTCTACTAACTACTGTCCAGGTAAATGGTTGGGGGGATCCTCTGGACACCTCTTCTGGTTGTGGATACAACAGATGTGGGGGGTTCGGTGATTTCAATGACATCATCATCGATCAACATGGAAGAGCTTGGTTTGGGCACGCTCACAACGTCGGAGGAGAGATTGGTATTTTCGGGACTATGGCCATTGGGCCTTCGCTAAGGGATGTGCCTATTCAGTCGATGCCATTGGGTGGGCCGTTGACCCTCTAGCTAGAATATCTCGGGCGTCAATTCGTATGCTTGAAAAATAAATCCTGTGGCGAAACCGAACATGCCAACTCCGCATATCCCCAGTGCAAAACGATATCCACGCGAAGAAAGTGCGCCTCTCGTTCTATCGAAGAATAGTGCTATCGTCATTTTTACAAGTATTATAGATATAAGGAATGAAGCGGCGTATGCAAAGGGGGCAAGGGGCTCCTCGTCTGCAGCTGAAGCCATCAATGGCCCTCCAATTATGAACCAAAACACGTATACATTGGGGTTTAGTAGGTTGGTGATTACCCCCCTTCTGAATGAGCCGCTCAAGTTCTTTTGAGCTGCATCAGGATCAGGAGGTTCAATTCTGAAGCAGTCTATTCCAAACCAGACTAGGAACCCTGCTCCCAATAGGGATATGCAAAAAAGTATCCTAGGTTGTTCTGCAATCCATCCAGATACTAATACACTGATCAAGATTAGCGGACCATCTGTGAAAATAGGTGCTGCTGCAGCTCTGGCACCTGCTGCCCATCCTCCAGCTAAAGTCTCTCGGATTACCATAGTAAGCAGTGGACCTGGCCTAATTCCCTCTATTACGCCGAGTGTTATTCCTGCTGCTGCTAAGGCCAAGATAAGATCGGTTTGCATCATCTAGCGCCTCGAGTAGATTGCGATTTTAGCAAGTAACTTGAGTATCTCCAGGTATAGCCAAACCAAGGTAACCATCAAGCCAAATGCCGCTCTCCACTCCAATTGCTTTGGAGCCCCCATCTGAACACCCCTTTCAATAAAATCAAAGTCTGCAACAAGAGTAAGTGCGCCGATTCCTATAACAAAGAGGGAGAAGGCAATCCCCACTGGCCCAGCACCGTGGATGTAGGGAACATGGAACCACCCCGTTATTGATCCCACAAAAGAGAAGATGTAAATCAAAATAATTGCAAATAGCGATGAGTAAACAGCAATCGCAAGATTCCTGTCCCATTTGATTAGTCCTGCCCTGTATATCGCAATCATCGCGCCCAAAATCATGAATGTCAAGAGAGCAGCAAGGATTCCGATACCAGGAATCTCCATGGGGACTTCGAAAAACCAAGTTAATCCTCCAATTACCAGTCCCTCCAAGGCAGCATATGTGCATATCAGGAGAGGGTTCATGGAACCAGAGAATATTACAATCATCGCTACGATGAAGCTCCCTAGTATTCCTATGAAAATCAGAGGAGCTGCTTCAGGCATTGAGAACGCGGTTGCTAAGGCAGTAGCTGTGGTAATCAGAAGAAGCAGTCCTGTCTTTTCCGATACGCCTTCGATGGTCATCATATTGGATTCGTAGCCTTCCCACCAAGGGGAGTCTTTGTATGCTGATTTTTGGAAGGTCGAGTCGTTTAGGGCGGGGTTACCTGATCTGTACATGTTGCCCCGGTGTATGACGTCCTTCTCAAGGGTTGGCACATCTTTTCTCAAATCATACCGATTAGATGTTGACCAGTATAGCTTTCAGGTTCCTTTGCTACATCGGTCGGAGACCCATAGGCGACGACTTCCCCGCCCAGTTCTCCTCCTTCAGGACCTAAGTCGATGACCCAATCGGCACACTTTATTACATCCAAATGGTGCTCTATGATAATTACCGTGTGTCCGTTTCTCCTCAGACGGAGTAGTACTTCGATTAGTTGGTGGACATCGGAGAGTGCTAGACCCGTGGTTGGTTCATCAAGGATATAAAACGTATGCTTGCGGGGAGGTTTGTGCAGTTCTGTAGCTAGTTTGACTCTCTGTGCCTCTCCTCCGGACAGGGTTGTTGCTGGTTGGCCCAATCTAATGTAACCAAGTCCTACGTCGTTTACCGTCTGAACGATTCTAAGTATCCTAGGCTGATTCTTGAAGAAATCGCAGGCCTCTTCCATACTCATTTGGAGGACTTCGTGAATTGTCTTTCCTTTCCACTTGACCTCGAGAGTTTCTCGAGTGTAACGCTTTCCCTTGCACACCTCGCAAGTTACCCAAACGTCAGGCAAGAAATTCATTTCCAACTTTGTTGATCCTGCCCCACTACAGGCTTCGCATCTTCCCCCTCTTACATTGAAGGAGAACTGGCCTGGAAGATACCCTCGTTCCTTTGCCATCTTTGTCTGAGAAAATAATTCTCGAATTGGACCAAAGGCCCCGGTGTAGGTTGCAGGATTGGACCTTGGGGTTCGCCCTATTGGAGACTGGTCGATTACTATCGCCTTGTCTACCAGCTCGAGGCCCTGAATCGAGTCCATCGCCCCTAGAGTGGCGTCTGTGCCGTGCAATTCCCTGAGAAGGGCAGGTGCTAGGGTTTCTGTGACCAAGGAGGATTTCCCAGAGCCGGAAACGCCCGTTACTGCTACCATACATCCTAATGGAATTCGCACCTCTATATCTTGGAGGTTGTTTTGTCTGGCTCCTGAGATTGTTATCCACCTTTCTTTGACTGGCTCAACCCTATCTTCGGGAATTGGGATTGTTTGTCTTCCTGATAGATACGCAGCAGTAAGGCTCTCTTCGTTGGCTAGTAGCTCATCATAGGTGCCGTTCACTACCAGCCGGCCCCCATCCTTGCCTGCGCCCGGCCCTAGGTCTACTAGCCAGTCGGCCTGCTTCATTGTGGCTTCGTCGTGCTCTACCACAAGCAGAGTATTTCCTAGGTCGGTAAGTTCTCTTAGAGTCTCAAGAAGTCGGTCATTATCTCTTGGGTGCAGCCCTATACTTGGTTCATCAAGCACATACATAACTCCAGTAAGTCTTGTCCCAATCTGGGTTGCTAGTCTGATTCTCTGACTCTCGCCGCCTGATAGTGTGTTTGCCCTTCTGTCTAATGTGAGATAGTCCAAACCGACCAATGCTAGGAAACGCAGTCTAGACTCTATCTCTTTAATGATCTCCTTCCCTATGTACATTGATCTCTCATCTAGCCTTTCTGTCATTATTACTGTAGGTGAACTGGGAGGTTCCCTGTCTAGTTTCTTCCAAGTGTCGTCTAGTTTTCCGATACGCCAATTTTGGACTACAGCAAGAGCCTCCAGAACGCTGCACTTTGAAATCCCGGGTAAATTGATTCCGCCGACAGTGACCCTGCAAACTGATTCATTGAGCTTGTCTCCGTTGCAACTGGTACATGGCTCGTCCGTCATAAATGAAGAGAGTCTGGATCTCGTTCTCTCTGAGCTTGTGTCCTTGTAAGTTCGGGAAAGTCTTGAGAAAACCCCTTCCCATGGTCTCGACATCGTATAGGATGATCCCTTCTCTGAATTGAATTCAAAATTGACAACTTCACCTCCTGATCCATTGAGCATGATGTCCTTGCTATCTTCGTCTAGATCTTCAAATGGAATATCTGTAGGGATTCCAAAGTGTTCGCAGGTTTGTGTCATTTGGCTTCGATACCATCCAGACATCATAGATCTACGGAAAGGCCTAATGCAGCCTTCCCCAACTGAAGCTGTTCTGTCGATTACTAGATCGGGAGAGAATGTTCTCTGTACCCCTAGTCCTTGACATGACGGACACGCCCCAAGGGGGTTGTTGAATGAGAAAACCCTAGGGCTCATTTCAGGAAGAAAGGAGCCATGAGTGGGGCATGCGAACTCTTCTGAGTATGCTATGGTCTCTCCCTCCTCTGTCCGGAATCTCTGCTCTTCGGAGTTGTCTTCACCTGGCTTGGGGGCGCTAAGACTCTCTACTGCTACCGACCCGGCACCAAGCCTTAGTCCGGACTCTATTGCCTCTGTCAACCTAAGTCGATTTGAGGGGGTGAGAAGCATTCTGTCGACTCTCACATCAATATCGTGTCTCAGATTTTTTTCAAGGCGGGGGGGGTCTTCGAAGCTAG
The DNA here is from genome assembly GCA_036154175.1 of Thermoplasmatota archaeon. Lineage (GTDB taxonomy): Archaea > Thermoplasmatota > Poseidoniia > Poseidoniales > Thalassarchaeaceae > UBA36. Next base: position 42,042 of record JAYZLO010000060.1, read on the forward strand.
CCTCCCTGCCGTTGACCTTGCCTGCCAACAGGCCTTGCTCCACTAGTGCGCTGAAGAGGTCTGCGTGGGTCCCCTTTCTATTCCTAATTGCAGGTGACCAGATTGCGATTCCATGCCCCTCAAATCTCCAAAGAACATCATCCACTATCTCTTGAATGGTCCTTCTACTAACCTCTCTTCCACACTCAGGGCAATGGGGTAGGCCTACTCTAGCCCACAATAAACGCATATAATCCATCATTTCAGTTACAGTGGCAACCGTAGACCTAGGGTTGTGGCTTCCTTGCTTCTGGTCGATGCTTATAGCGGGAGAAAGTCCTTCGATTGAGTCGCAATCAGGCTTCTTCATTTGGCCTAAAAACTGTCTAGCGTAAGAGCTCAGGCTCTCCACATATCTGCGCTGGCCTTCGGCGTAGAGGGTGTCGAAAGCCAAGCTCGACTTGCCAGAGCCGGAAACTCCTGAAATTACCACAAACTTACCTCTAGGGATTCTAACGTCTATATCTTTCAGGTTGTGAGTTCGTGCTCCCTTTACTTCGATCCACCCCTCCCCAATGGTTCCGTTCTTCTCT
>JAYZLO010000061.1:0-9094 GCA_036154175.1 Thermoplasmatota archaeon
GATATATCGTTAGCAGAGGATCCGTTATTTACGAACTCCAAAGAGCCCTCGACCCAGATTTGATCGGATATCGAAGTATTCCTCTCGATAGAGTTGGGACCCCAAGAATCAATATTGACATCAACTATTGACATCTCAGGACATGCTTCGAAGGGAATCCAGCCCAAGTCTAGCTCCCCCTGATTCTGGTTTGTTTGTAGATGAACCTCTGCCCATCGGGTGAAATCTTTCCCATAAACACTGAAGCCCTTGCCATCCCAATCTCCTCCTGAAAATCCAGTGACCTTTCGAGCGGGAAATCCAGCTACTCTGAGCATGGTTACGAAGACAGTTGTGAACTCATCGCAGCTACCCTCTTTACTAGAGTTAAGGATCCAATGTGTGATATCGCTATCGTTCCCCAAACCGTCCTCCCTTCCGGATCCATCGTGATTTCTCAGGAAGGTAGTTGTATCGTTTCCATTTATTATGAAGTCCTGAATAGCTGAAACTTTATCCCAACCAGAAATCGCGCCTGACTCATCTAGGATTTGTTGTGTTATATCAAAAACGAATTGCCCGTTTGATATGAAATCCGGCGGAAGGTCAGTACCATAGTCCGAAGCCTGGAATGCAGTAGAATTATCACGAATTTCAGTTGACAGAAGGACTTCTGGCGCATTTACATATAGCGCCTCGACTATCGCGGAATCTACAATTACGTCTCTAGTGTAGTTGGAGAAGTTTAGTCCTGCTGAGAGGTCGACCCAGGTTGTGAAGTTCATTACGTTAAATGGTTGGATCAACTCCTCCCCTGGGCCAATGTATCCAGCTTGATCGAAGACTATCTCCCATGAAAGTGGACCTGAGTGGTTCCAGAATGTCTGATCCGCTACGCCTTGTTCTGTAGAAAATTCAGAAGTAACCATAGTATTACCTAACAGTGAACTGTTAACCCCCCAAGAAACTCCTGTGTAGTAGTCATAGGTATGCCATCTCCAGTAATGTGTAACTGTTGGATCTAGTCCTTCTGAGGTATTGGAAGCGGTAAAGTATAGGGAGTTTTTCTGAATATCGTCCAGAGGATCGAATGGATCTCCTGGTGCACCAAAACAATCCAACAACCAGAAATCTTGCGTGCATTCTTCTCCATCAGGAACACCCCCGCCATCGGAGTCGGGATCTCGCCAATCTGTGCCCAAGTCTTGCTCAACTGAGTCAGGAATTCCGTCTCCATCGGTATCCAGCGGGCTGATGTCGTCATCGGGGTTGTCCTGTGGGTTTGTCCCGTCAAAGTACTCTTGACCATCTTCAACACCCCCATTATCTGAGTCTGCAGAGTTCCAAAGTGTAAACCAGATATCTGAGGTGAAATTACTTCCGAGACCGAATTGTCCCGGACCATATATCATTAGGCAACCGGTTGTATTTTCGAAGTAGTTGTTTAGGCCGTCACCATCTGAATCTAGGACGTTATCACACGGTTCACGGGGATCTGTACTATTGAGGGTCTCGGAGAGATCCCCCACACCATCGCCATCCGTGTCGAATACATTGGGATCAGAGAGGAAACCCCAAATCGCATGAAGTTCCTCCCAATCTGCCAAACCGTCCCCATCCGTATCCTTGTAGTCATCATCGCACCATGGATCGTTTACAGCTCCCGCAGTTGCGTTCCAACACCAAGAGCCGTTTGTGATTACGATGGTTGTTGATCCGTTAGGTGGTGCAGTGTCTACACCCTTCAAGAATGGCGATTGCATTGAGCTGTATATAAATGGAATTCGGGATCCGTTCGGAGAAATATAGTAGGCATGAGGTGCTCTACTTCTCCAATCAACTGGGTCGGGATCAATGCCTACAGTGGAGTTGAGAGAAAGAGAGTCTGAATCCGCATCCCAGTCCGCAATAGAAAATTGGAGTTCAAAAATGGATGTGCAAGGATTCGTCTGCCCCGGGAATTCCTCATCTCCGTCCCCTATCCCTCCGCCATCTGAATCGAAGACATTCCAGAGGGTACATGAGTTGTTTTCTTCCCAATTCTGAAGACCGTCTCCATCAAAGTCACCTTCGTCATTAATTCTTGTCGGATCGGTCTCTCCATCGTCAATTATTCCATTCCCATTGAGGTCTTCATCGCCGTCGTCCAGATGATCCCCATCCGTATTGTTATTCCTTGGATCGGAAGCTTGTGCTGGATCTCCGTATGAGCCATTGAATTCTATCCCATCTAGAATTCCATCGGAGTCTGTATCTGGAGAGGTCGGATCTGTGAGGAGAACCAGGGCCTCCAGAGAATCATTGAGCCCATCTCCATCGGTGTCGTTGCTGAAAGGGTCTGTCTGAGTAATTCCATCTACCTCTGCAGTGAATATCTCACATCCTCCGGGACCCAAGGAAAGGATTGGATTGCATGGGGATTCGGTCTGAGTCATATTGGTAGGGCCGGGCCTGAAGTATTGTACTGGTGGGAAAGAGGAGCCATTCCTTGTTCCCCAAGCTGGATTAACGTATTCGTATATATTGGCGAGTCCATCAGAGTCGGGGTCACCAAATGTTCCATCTTGATTTGAGCTAGAAGTCGGGTCCAATCCATTGGCTGCTTCCCAACCATCCGGCATGCCATCACCATCTGTATCCCAGCCATTCGGATCCTCGTCAATTTCCCCGTCGCCATCGTCATCATTAGAGTCACAATCTAGATCACCATCAAAATCCGAATCGTCCATATCGACCATTCCATCGTGATCATTATCGAAGGTGTCTCTGCAAATATTTCCTACTGGATCTTCATCAGCACCATCTGCTCCTGATCCTTGGATGACTTGCATAGCACTCTCCTCGTCCCAGTTTGAAACGGGTACCGTACCGTTCCACCAAACCCCGTTCTCTAGAATATTCGGAGTGGAAGGTTCGTCCCAGCCCGTAGGAATAGAATACAGATATTCGTTTAGATTGGTGAGACCGTCCGAATCGGGATCACCTGTAGAGCCATTTTCCCCTACTGATGATAGTGGATCGAGGCCATATTGCCATTCCCATCCATCTGGGAGGCCGTCATTGTCCGAGTCCCAGTCCTGGGGTTGGGTATTGATCAAGAATTCTATTCCATATGGTAGACCATCTGAATCTTGATCATTTGTGTTGGCTGATGCTTCTTCTGAAGAAATGAATATCGCTGAAAGGCTAGAAAATAACATCAAGAATGTGAGGAAAGTTGCCGACCTCTTGTTCGGTGATATTTTTATCTCACCATAATCGGAAATTACGAACATCATGACACTTCCAATTTTACTGGAGCAAAGTCGTGGTCTTAAGACGAATGGAGCGTCGTTCGTACAACAACTTCGATCAAAGCAGCTCAATATCTTCTTCTTCGTATCTCTCGACATCCACAGGTTGCTCCTGAGATTGGATTGGAGCGGGAATGTCATCATGAACAGGATTATCTTCTTCATTATCTGAAAGTGCTTCCATAACCCTCATGTGAGCAGCCCATCTCCTCCTATTCACGCTTCCTTGGATACCAGCAAACAAAAGCAAAACTGCGACAAGGGCAACAACCAATGTCACGGGCCTAGGATGGGAAATCTCGTTCAGTATTATCTCTGAAATCGAAGTAATCTCAACAGTCGCAGTGAGGGTGAACCTAGCAGTCGCAGAATCGGAAAAGCTCTGCTCGGTATCAAGAGGGGTGGCAGTTACGATGATTGGGACTGATTCTCCGTTATTAGCAGACTCTGAGACTGTTATTTCTACAGAAAATGTAGCATCTCCAAAGGGCTCTATTTCGATTAGAGGAGACCCAGATAGGCCACTGATATCTGCCGACCAACCGCCCTTTTCAACATCGGCCTCGAGTAATACCGTCATTGGGCTATTTCCCTCGTTCTTAACCTTCATCTGGATAGAGTTCTCACTTCCAGGGGTAAGCTTGGTATTCTGGGAAACTTGAACGATTTCTAGATTTGGGGGGTCTGATTCAATTTCGAAGGTCATGGGGAGGTCGAAGTATCTTGGATTTTCGTCATCGATATCTTCTATTACTCGCAGATAAATGGTATGATTTCCAACTTCAACTTGATTAGTCAGAGTCACGCTTATCGAGACCTCAGTAAAATCTCCCGGCCCCAAAGAGACTCTTGGAACGGCCTCGCCGTCCGAATCTGTGATTCTATATTCCCACTGGCCGTACGCATAGTTACGATCGGTATTCTCCGGTAATGAAGCGGGATTCTGAAGGATCCACCATGATGCCGACTGCTGTTCTGTTTCGCTATTGGAAATACGGGCTCTGAAATCTAAAACTGGGCGATCCTGACCAGCGGCGCACAATGAGACCTTCATATGGCCAAGAGGAGTGCCATCGCAATCCTGAGAAATCTCCCCCTGAATTCCGTAGGTTCGCTGGACGGTGAAAGAGACCAGCGTGCTGGAAGATGAGTTGCCACCGCTTATGACTTCTATTTCGATTTCTCCGATGTCTAGATCGTCTCTGTCCAAGCTTGGCTTTACGCCCAAAATCAAGACTTGAGTGTTATGCCTCTCCATCAAGGGAGTATGAAAAGTCCCATCACCTTCGTCCTCCAGAATTCTCTGTCCAGTGTTATTGTCAAATAATTGGAATATAGATTTAGATCTTTTCAGGATATCGATCCTGAAATAGTCAGAGTCGAACCCCGTGTTAAAAATCTCTAGTATGAACGGGTTGAACTCTCCGTACTCTGCGAAACGAGGTATTGTGCTGTCCAAAGCATCGCCCCTAGATGAGTTAGCAATTGGTACCTTGTGGTCATCGGACCATATCGAAACCACAGGAGGCTGGTAAACGTCAATCTTCTCGACATCCAATTCTAGTATATCCGTATGAACTACTGAGATTTCACCATTGACATCTGCTTTTCCAGTGGCCTTGATTCGAATACTATCTGGCATTCCGGTTAGGTCTTCGGGGGCGGAAAGGGATAGTGTTGGATTCAACACATTACCTCCAGAACTCATCTCATATCCCCCGGGTGAGTCGAATTCAACCAACCATGATGAGTCGAGTGGGGTCATAACCTGCAGTTCCACGGTCATAGATTTTGTAGAGTCCCCTCTGTGGACCAGAACCAATGGTATTGGCGTTACCTTGTCCGGAGCGAAGTATTCTACACCCCTATCGAATCTGTGTTTTAGCGAGACGCCGAACTGATGCATTTCGATAGGTTCGTGCTCAATTGCAATCTCGTTTCCACCCACATCGGTAATCTTCAGTGTGACGCTATACTCCCCAGGCTCAAGTCCGCTCTTGTATGTATGGAAGTATTTGCCGAAAATACCAGTGCTTGAGTCGTCAATTTCCTCCATATCGCCGGTAATCCTTTCGTCAATCTCATAACTCCCATCTGGACCCTGCATAAGAATTTCTACTCTAGAAATATCTGCCCGTCCGAACGCACTGATTGCATCTATGGAGAACTGCATCTTCCTGTCTTCCAAAATATCGTTGGGGTACCAGTCTAATTCTGGTTCTTCTGCGATATTTGAACCATCCCTCTGGACAACAATAATGCTATTCATTAGGGCATTTCCATCTGCCTCCATCATTGAGAACTTGCTAGATTGGTCGTCTATCTTGTTAAATGCTACTTCTGCTGTGCAATCTGACCCTCCAAACGGACTACCGCCGCCGTCACAGCCCGACATGCTAGCCCTGACCTTTACAGTAAGTCGCTGCCCCTTCCTAACCTCGAAGGATTCTGAAGAACCAATATTTACTTCGATATCCTCATCCTCAAAGTCACAGGTGCTACCAAAAGAAGATGTGCAGACATCTGTACTGAACGTATGGCTGCCTATGGAGCCTGAATTCGTAAGAATTGTTACAGTCCAATCGACATCAGAGTTGTCTGAAGGACCCTCGGCCTTTAGGAATAATTCGATCGGGATGTAGTATGTCCCATTCTGGGAATTTAGCCTTCCAAAGAACTCAATAGTTGACATCATCGAATTTGATATGAACATGACGTCATCATCTAATGCGCTAGCTGTAAATTGGTCATCACTTGCTTCAGGGGCCTTTGTAGTAATTAATCCGTCCATACCAGAGGTCTGATTATCGCCTGGATCAGCGAAGTACAAGGAGTATTGATTCGCGTCGGGAGCACTCTCTGAAGAGCTTTTTATCACTACATCGGATAGTTTAGGTTGTTCCATATGAGTACCAAATGGGGCCAAAATAAGTAATGTCAAACATACACAAACCAAAGATTGATCCCTCTGGCCAAGTAGGTGACTTAGTTTATCCACAATATCCCGCGGCATTCTGGATGTTAAAGAGTTCGGGAGTTTGGAGTCGCAGATGCATCGGTTATTGCACCCTATGCTCCGCTCGGTTGAAATCGAAAGTCTGATGTCGGAAGGTTGCAGGGGTACCCGAGTTGGTCAAAGGGGCCGGACTTAAGCTCCGGTGCATAGTGCTTCGTGGGTTCAAATCCCACCCCCTGCACCATCAGATGAGGAAATTGGGCTTTAGCCTCACCAAAGTACTTCCGAATGCCCCGTCAAAACCTTGTGGCGATAGTTTTGTTACACAAACTACTCCTGCAATAACGACTTCGGGCTCAAGAATTTTATCTAGAATATTTGACGCGATGGTCTCGAGAAGCGAATACCTAGAAGAAATTGTTTTTTCCACTGCATCATGTAGAAATTCATAGTTGAGAATTTCGTCTAAATCGTCATTCCTAGGCTTTTTTGCCCCATTGATTAATACTTCGATATCAAATCTTACTGGTTGTTCCACCCCCTTCTCGTGATCGTGTGCACCTACCTCAAAAGACTTGATCGAATTCTCCAAACGAACAGTAGACCATTCATTCGGGCCCATGTTACTGATGACTGACATTAGATGAGGGGTTGTTAGATTCAAGACCCATCTACCCCTTCAAGAGCAGGATCTCTTCTACGTTGATTCATCCTTTCTCCGGAATCCACGAAGATAGTTTGCCCAGTGATCGACTTTGAGGTTGCTAGGAATAGGACTGCCTCAGCAATCTCCTCGGAGGTTGCTCCATACCCCAGCAGAGACTTTGATTGGGCTGCTTCCAAGGCATTTTTGCCCAGAATATCGCTGGTTAGTATATGTCCTGGAGCCACCGCATTAACCCTTATTTCAGGAGCTAGGTCTATCGCCAAAGATGATGTAAGTCCGTACATTGCAAATCTTGAAGCCGTGTATGAGAGGTAATCAGCATTGGGAGATTCAATCTTGAAATCCAAGATGTTCACAATCCAAGGATTGGCGACTGTAGGGCTCTTGGATAATTCGCTAATCATCACCAGGGGGGAAAGGACATTTACTTCCATGTGGCTATTCCAGTTTTCCTGAGAAATGTCCTCTATCCTATCCAGCTTGAAGAGAGAGGCATTATTGACCAATCCTACCGGAGGCCCAAGTGAATCAGACATCTCGCCTATCAGTGATCTTGCAGATTCTACATCTTTCAAATCGCAATGCAAAGTGCAGGCCTTTCCGCCAATCTCTTCAATTTCTTTCGAGAGTTTTGAGGCCGCTTCTCCTGATGAGTTATAATGAATACCGATTAAAAAACCCGCCTTTGACAGCTTCAGAGAGATTTCCCTACCAATCCTCTTTGACCCTCCTGTTACTAATACTGCTCCGCCCATGGCACTCGCAAGGGGCATTACATTTTACCGATTGCTAGGAGAAAGGGACCTTTCAATGAGAACGGTTAATGTCGTTCTTCCATCCGCTTGTGTTGATGGAGAGGCGACTGCCAATCATCGAAGCCGAGAAAGAGGTGGCTGTGGGTTGTGGGATAAGCCCAACAATGAGCCCCCTAGAAAAGAGGAACTCCTTGAGGAAAAGACTTCCTCCATGGTTTAGAACATCTCTTCCCACAGGAATCTCGCAACAGAGATACAACGATACGAAATCAAAAGTCGTTTCACACGGATTGAATACTGTCTGCGAGGAGGCGAGATGCCCCAATGTACACGATTGCTGGGGAAAGGGTACAGCCACCTTCATGATAGCAGGGGATGTCTGCACTAGAGGTTGTAGATTCTGCGCAGTGGGGACAGTGAAGAGTCCTCCGGCATTGAATGAGGAGGAGCCAAGAGAGCTAGCTGAGGCGGTTTCAAAAATGGGTTTGAGCTATGCAGTAATTACTGTGGTGAACAGGGATGATCTCCCAGATGGGGGTGCAAGACATTATGGAAATTGTATAAATGAGATTGCAGATAGGAGTCCGGGAGTCGGAATAGAGTTATTATGTTCTGATCTTGATGGGAATCTAGATGCCTTAGATGAATTACTTGATGGCATCCCCCTGAGAGTTTTTGCCCATAATGTAGAATGCGTGCCTAGGCTAGACGAGTTAGTTAGGGATAGAAGGGCTTCTTTCAATCAATCCCTATCAATTCTTAGAACGGCTAAGGAAGCTCGCCCTGATGTCATGACAAAGACTAGTCTGATGGTTGGATTGGGAGAAACGGATGAAGAAATCGAACAAGCTCTTGTGATGATAAGGGAGGCTGGTGTAGATATTATCACTCTAGGGCAATACCTTCAACCAAGTTCCCGTCATCTGCCAGTTGACCGGTTTCCGGAACCAGATAGGTTTGCAGATTGGGACAGGATGGCCAGAAATTTGGGTTTCAAAGCTGTAGCCAGCGGACCCCTTGTAAGATCTAGTTATCGAGCTGGCTTACTTTGGGATGAAGCGATGGGCGGTGAACCTGTAGTTACCAGAGACTCTACCGGATCTGCAATTAGTCATCTTTCTTCCGGAGAAAAAGTAGCGGGGGCTAAAGTTTGAGTTCCAGAAAAGAGTCTAGAATTGACGTTCCAGACGCCCCATTTCGTCCTGGAGATGACTGTAGCTTCGAAAAATGGGATTGGGTGCCGGGAGATTTCAAGAAGCCTAATCCCAAGACTTGTGACTACATGGATACGGAAGTTCTGGCCAATGGGCTAGTAAGAGTCCTTGATGATGAAGGAAACGCATCTGGGGCTTGGGATCCGAAATTATCTGCTGATGAGTTGCGAATGGGGCTGGAGCATATGTTGCGTCTGAGAATTTTTGATGATAGGATGATGAAGATGCAA
>JAYZLO010000062.1:0-14378 GCA_036154175.1 Thermoplasmatota archaeon
GTAGAAGACATCAAGGGTTGAACATCTCTGCATTAATTATGGGTAAGCGTGAGGAGGGGCCCAAATGGGTGGAAATGCCCAGTGTTTCAAGCGAGGCATTTGGGAAACTTGAGCCAGGAGAAAACTATCATGACTTGGGGCTAAAATATCCAGATGCTCCAGTTCCTAGGGATAACAAAGATATTATTGTTCATAGAGCACAATTGAATGATATTTCTGGGGTTTCTCAATTAATGGATTGGGTTTCTGAAGGAGACATTGTGATTGTTGAGATGACGGAAATGATGGATAGGGATATGGAGCTCAAACTATCCGTAGGAAGGATTCAGGATTTTATAGAGACAGATTTGAGGGGGCAATTAATTAGGCTTGGAAATTCGAGGTTGCTCCTTTTGCCACCGACCTTTTCTAGTAAGCTCTTAGAGTGAAAATATGCAAACAAAAGTAGATGTTAGGTGTCCACAGTGTCACGTTGACGGTCAAGTCTCAATGTTGTCAATGAGCTCGGAAATACCCTATTTCGGAGAACATACTCAAATTACTGTAATTTGTGACTCTTGTGGATGGAAGCATACTGACTTTATACCATCGGATGGAGATAAGGTAGGATTTTGGTCAATACTCATCGATAGTCAAGAGAAAAACTCTGCCAGAATAATTAGGTCATCTTCATGTACAATTAGAATTCCTGAGTTAGATCTGGAAGTATCCCCAGGAGGTTCATCTAGTGGATATATAACGAACATAGAAGGAGTTCTTGTGCGTTTCATGGATGCAGTTAGATCAGTCATAAGAGATTTAGAAAAGTCAGATCCTGATTTTCTAGCTGCTCAAGACCTGCTCCATTCACTTCTGAATACAGCAGAAGGTTCTGACGTATTGACCCTAGAATTATTAGACCCCCGTGGAAGGAGCCAGATAATTCATGAAGATGCGAATTCTAGAGACCTGTATGAATCGGAGATGGCCACATTAAGCACAGGTCCGGACATCCCTGTTTTTGAAGTAGACTAGAGTGCATCGGGTGCTAAGTATTCAGATATACGATCTTCCCACATTAACCTTCTTTCTGAGAGGTTTTGTAACCATTCAGAGGCCTTTTCGATACATATACTCTTCAAATCACCAGCTAATAATCTTCCACTCTCGTAATCATTATGGATCTCTGCAAGAGCGAGATCGTCATCTTCAAAGAAGAATTTTAGGTATTGATATGCTACATCTATCGATGTGTCTCCCCCCAATCTTCTGTGCTCTTCCACAGTAGGCTGCCCTCCACTTATTGCTCTCTTGACCTTCCTTTCCATTTGTTCGATTGAATCATCAAGGAAAATTGTTGATTCGGGTTTGGAAGAAGACATTTTTTCGCCATTCATACCTATTGCAAATCTATGATATGTCGAACTAGGGGGAATTAGTCCAAGACCTCCCATTTCCCTCTCATGAGATAGTAATTTCATCCTAATATTCGATCTATCTTGAATGGTTGCACCGGGAATTTCAATTACCCCATGTTTGGGGTTTGACCTTATGTCAGAGAATCCCAATTCAGAGATAGTATTCTCTATTTTCGAAAATACCATTTTCCTAGTAGACATATCCAAAGAACCATCGTTGTTTATACCGAAGTGATGTTGGTTGGTATCCTGGATTGACAGAGCTATATTCAATCCACCGGACTTCCGAATTTTAACATTGAACCAATTTGTTTTTTGAGTTATGTCCCTAGTTAGCCTAAGATGTGGATCCTGATCAATTCCTACGGGAACCACTATTGGCCTGAGACCGCCGAATTCATCGAGCTGAGGATGTACTATATCACCAACTTGAACCATAGGTGCTTGTAAATGTGACAAGCTCGTTTCCCCATGGAAACCGTATATGGATTCGAACTCAGATAGATTGGTCCTTTTGCCGAGGGTAAATGCGAGCCTTTGTACAACAGGTCTAGAACTCTGGAAGTATACATTGGTCTTTTCGGGATCAAGTCCTAGTGCAGCATAATTGTGCACATATTCTCTAATTGCCGTTTCGCGGCCCAATGATAATGAAGTTCCACGTGTTGCTAGTGCTTCTAAATCAGCTACAGCCACCGTAACGTCGGCTCCGTGTTCCTGAAACCAGCGAACTTGTTCAATTACCATACTATGGCCTAAATGCATCTTTCCACTAGGCATCAAACCAGTAAGAACTCCGAATGAGGCAGAACGATGGATACGATCTAAAACAATATCAAGATCTCTATGGGCAAAAACTACTCCTCTTCTATGAAGCATTCCTGGTTCTGGCAGAATGTCTGAATCTACGCTTGAGAGGCCGAATTTATCTATGATTCGCGCATAATCTGTAGACTGTTCAGAAGACCATGGGTCAATCCTACCTGCATTATTCATGGTTCGCGCTAGCAATACACCCAATCAAAGCATCGATGAATATTATGTTAAATGTAATGATAGATACAAAGAATAACCATAGTCGTCTCCGCTAGACATGGTTTCGATTCATTGTTTTGGAGCCGGCTTAGTAGGCTCATATGTAATAAAAATACTAAATTCAAGAGGTTTCAATGTTCATGCATACGATCCTGACCCGAGCAGAATATCGAAAATTAAGGGGGTCCAGATTCATTCAGTCCGTCCAAGTGATAATCCAGTCGAATATCTGGCTCATGCCATCAAAGAAAATGATAGTTTTGACTTTAATCCGGAAGAGGATATAGTGGTCAATATGCTTCCCGGAAGCATAGGACATATCAGTACTTCTAAATTGGCAGAAAAACCATGGAGGACCATTGATCTTAGTTTCAGCGAGTCTACTCCCGATAGTGTTGACGAAAAAGCAAGGATGAATGGGGCTTCAATACTTTGGGATACAGGAATTGCTCCTGGGCTTTCTAACATGCTTCTTTCTGAATCGTACAAAGTACTTGGGCGCTTGAAAAATGGAATCATCAGAGTTGGTGGAAATCCCATTGAGCAGAATTCAGGATGGAGCTATATGGCCCCATTTTCTCCTTACGATGTTATATCAGAATATGCTAGGCCTGCAAGAATCGTTAGAGATTCAAAGGTGGTTTCATTGCCGGCCCTTTCAGAAAGGCATACCATAGAAGTGGATGGAAAGGGCAAGATGGAAGCATTTCTTACAGATGGACTCAGGAGTGTACTTTATTCAATTCCCTCTGAGGAACTTTCGGAATATACCGTGAGATGGCCAGGGCATATACAGAAATTTATTGATCAAAGGAATGATGGGTCACTGGATATAGATTCTTTAATAGAACAGTGGAAATACGACTCACAAATTCCAGAGTTTACCTGGATGGAAGTATTGGCCACAGGAAAAAACGGAACAAGGATCAAGTGGATCGTTGAGGACCATGGCAGTGAAGATGGGCATTCTATGGCAAGATCTACAGGACTAGTAACAATTTCTTGTATAGAAGAATGGATAAAAAATCCCAAAATGATTGGCTCAGGAGTTTTTGCACCGGAAGATCTTCCTACACACATAGTTGACCGGGTAATAGAAAGCATGAGGTTAGAAGGAGTTCAAATTAAAGGACCCGAGATATACTAAACTCATGAGCTCTTTGAATTCATGTCTCTTCGGATAAGATATGTCATAATTGCTGGTACCCCAATTAGAACTGTAACTGCTATTCCGGGTATGAAGATTCCAATTCCCTCATTCTCAGGCCTCTCAATAAGCCAAGTGAAAACCAACTCAGAGTTCTGAAAGTCTTGTGTCCAACGGAATAGGTTGGTGGTATGGTGCCCAGCTATTGTAACTGAATGGTGTAGGCCGTTGAATGTTTGAATCGGTAAGCTTTCCACATTTGTGACAGTATTTTCCAAATCAATAATGACTGATGTCCCGGGTTTTTGTGTTACTAATACTCCGCCCTCAATTTCTCTCCAGCCAACTTGTAACTTTCGTATGTCTTCGTTTAACTCTGGAAAGGATGTTCCAGAGGAGTCCTGAACAGAAATCAACTCTTCATCGAATAGAATTTTCGTAGTACCTGGGACTTGCCAATGACTTTCACTTGAGTTAAATTGAGTACTTGAATTAATGAAAATTTTAGAGCTATCTATGGAAACTTCTGTACCTATGCCTGATTGGCGGTGGAAGTACCATTCCCCCCAAGTGGTAAACCAAACCTCTTGCTGCTCAAGCCAGGTAACAACTTCGCCATCATCCCTCACTCTGAGATCGTCAACTCTGGCTCTCCAATGAATGCTAACCAAGGAGTCTTGTTCTGCTGATTGGAGAAGTTCAATATCTGCAACTCCTTTTTCTAGACTGGCTCCATTTCTATGAACATAAAAAAGGCCGTCATTTCTTTCGGTGAGTAAATCTCCTACGATTAAAAATCCTGATTCAGTAAGTTCTGATGTTGTGGTACTGTCTAATTTTGCACTAGGAAATCCGAAAGAAACTGGATTCAAGCCCCATCTTGAAGCATTTGTTTGATCGAGCAGATATTCCTTACAAGCGCTGATAACCCATGTTTCTTGGAGTGTGTCGACCCCTTCGTAGCCATGACAACCGAATTCGTCACCATTCTCCAAGCGTTCGGGACCTATGACATTGGAAAGCCATGTATCTGAAGACCACTCGGCGTAAACATTTGCTGTAAGGAGTGGCAGGCAGATCAAAATAACTAGGAAGTGCCCAGTTCCTCTAACTGACATGACTTTCAATATGGGGCATATCTATTCAACGTATTCAACTGTAAACTATGAAAAATAACACACCTAGCGGGAGGTGTGACTCTTTCAGACCCGATGCTGGATGAGATTTCCACATTCGTCGGTTTGGAAGGGACTGGAAAAAATTTTTCCACCCCCCTGATCTATAGGTTTCTGGAAAAGTATGTTCCTTCTTTGCTTAGATCGATAACTAACGTGCATATCAGGGGGATTGACAAGGTTCCGATGAATGGCGCAGCAATTTTCTGCGGAAATCACTTAGGCAATCTAGATCCATTTCTAAAAATCCTCGTCGCACAGAGGCCGATTCATTTCATGGCAAAAGAAGGGCATTTCGAAAAACAACCAAACAGATTTGTAATGATCTCCACCGGACAGATTCAGACTTTTAGGGAAAGAGGAGGTTTGGATGCGCTTGCCAGAGCTGTAGATGTTATAGAGAGCGGGCACTGCCTTGGGATTTTTCCTGAAGGGACTAGATCTAGGCGGGAAGAGAAGCCATTTTTGCAGTCCGGAAAAACAGGATTTGCTAGATTATCCGCAAAATTTCCCAATGTCCCCATAGTTCCGATTGCTATTTCCTCGGGATCCAGAGAATTTATGAAACCAGGGTCAAAGTTACCGAAGCCTTGGAAAAAGATTGAGATAACTGTTGGCGAACCGATTACTTTCGCTGATTGGATTTCCGATAAAGATGGTGGAAATAAAAACGAAGAATGGGTTAGGGTAATGTCTAATTTTGATCAAGAGCAAAAAAAGAAAAATATGAAAGAGTTGTATCGTAGATTTACAGATCAGATGATGGAAACTCTGAAGGATATGGGTGCCCCATAAATCGGATTCTTGATGAACTAGTTTTCTTTCAAGGTAATGAATATGCATCAATATCTTGACTTTCTCAGGAAAATCTTAGATGAGGGACAAGAAAAAACTGATAGGACTGGAACTGGAACTTTATCCATTTTCGGCCATCAGATGAGATTTGATTTAACAAAAAAATTTCCTGCTGTTACAACTAAAAAGCTACACTGGCCAAGTATTATTCATGAGTTGCTCTGGTTCCTTTCGGGGAATACTAACATCTCTTATCTAAGTGAGAATAAAGTCAGAATCTGGAATGAATGGGCAGATGGAGAAGGGGAGCTAGGTCCCGTCTACGGAAAGCAATGGAGAAGGTGGGAGACAAAAGAAGGCGCAGTAATAGATCAAGTATCAGAGGCAATCAGGCTTATCAAAAATGATCCAAGCAGTAGAAGAATTATCGTTTCTGCATGGAACGTCGGCGAACTAAAGGATATGGCTTTGATGCCATGTCATGCATTCTTCCAGTTCTATGTCAACAAAGGAAAGTTATCGTGCAATCTCTATCAGCGTAGTGCCGATGCATTTCTCGGAGTTCCTTTCAATATCTCTTCATACAGCCTACTTACGTGTATGATTGCTCATGTTTGCGACTTAGAGCCGGGCGAGTTTATTTGGACAGGGGGGGATTGTCATCTCTATCTGAACCATCTGGAACAAGCAAGACTGCAGGTTTCCCGAGAGCCTCTTGATTTGCCGAATTTGGTTCTAGATCCCACAATTACTGAAATAGACCAATTCAAATTCGAAAATATTTCCATTGAGGGATATACTCATCATCCACACATTTCAGCACCGATTTCGATTTAGTGATAACATGAAAATAGCAATGATTGTGGCTATGGATGAAGAAGGCGCTATTGGCGATTCTGGGAGAATCCCTTGGAGGATCAAAAGTGATATGGAAAGATTCAGGAGTATTACGGTGGGTGATGGGTATAATTCAGTGGTTATGGGAAGGAAGACTTGGGATTCATTACCTGATACATTCAGGCCGCTTCCCGAAAGAACCAATATTGTTATGTCAAGAGATACTAACTGGTCCGAAGAAGGAGCTGAGACGGCACTTTACGTAGGTAGGGCGATAGAAATTGCATTCGCTGAAGGTAGTGAGGAATGCTGGATAATAGGAGGGTCACAGATTTATGAGATGTTCATTGATAGGGTAGAGGAGATTCATGTCACCAGAGTCCATACAAAATCCAACGGGGACGTATCTTTCCCCCAGTGGGACAAGACTGAGTGGTCAGAGGAAAAAATAGAGTCCAGAAATACAGACTCAGATAATGAATATGAGACGACTTACTCTATATGGACAAAGATTTGATTTGGTTAATGAGACTGGGACCACCATGAGATTGCATATTTTAGTCATCTTGATGCTTTTGTCCTGCTTATCTGCGGGTTGCACTGAATCAAGAATCGAAGAAATGGAACAGTCTGTGGGATGCACGTATCAAGAAGCACTGAACTACAATGATTCTGCCACTATTGATGATGGATCTTGCATCTATCCTGATCCTCCTGAGCCAATATTTGGCTGTAAATATCCGGATGCTCTGAATCATAACCCATCCGCAACAATAGATGATGGGTCATGCAGGTATCCAGTTGTTGATGATCCTGTGCCCGGATGCATGTACTCTGATGCTTACAACTACGATATGAATGCCACAGAAGATGATGGTAGCTGCGTCTACGATACAGATGGTGATGGAATAATTGATGATTTTGAAAAGAAGGGTTGCACCGATCCCAATGCGAATAATCATAACTCATCATCGACGGATGACGATGGTTCGTGCGACTATGATCAAGATGACGATGGGGTATACGACTGGGCTGAAACTGAAGGGTGTACAGATAGCAATGCGACTAATTACGATCCTAGTGCCACAGAAAGTAACCAGACAACTTGCGAATATCCCTACATCATGACTCTAGAAGATATGCAGTCGATCTTCCTAGGTCCCGAAGAATTGGTATTTGGAGACATACAAAATCAGACAGCTTTCATCAGGGTTGTTCAAGTTGATGTGAATAATGACCAAGAAGAAGGTCTTGAGGGAGATTCCAATGCCAATACCACTTCTGTAGAGATGATAATGGGCCATGACCCAATAAACGAAATTTTGTACCAAAGTGTACTATTAAGATTCATGGGGGATATTTCCATGGATCAGACCACAGTTCAAGGCCCGGAAGGGATAAACTACCGAATAGGTAATTCTAATTCCGGTTCCTGGTACTATGCTAGGGATGAAGTATACCAATATGAAAATCCATTCCAAGAAGAGGGTGATGGTGAAGATGGAGCCTCGGATAGTGACGGTCAAGATGGGGAGGATGACGGCGAGGAAAGCGAAACTCTCTGCGATATAGAAGGGCTAGACCCGATAAATTGGGCGGATAATTGGGTTATTTCCTACGCTAATGGAGTTAATACAGCGGTAGGATTAAACCAAACTGATGAGTTAGACATACACTTAGAATTTGTCGGAAATCCACCTGAGCTGAGGTTCTTACAAGTTTCACAAATTAATGGCATGTCTAGGTGCTCAATTGAGATCCTGGATATCGCGGAAATTAATATCGAAATCGATACCAGCCTTCCAAGGACTTCGATGACTATGAATATAGAGAATGAAGTCCAGGATGATTCGGGAAGTACTAGAACCTGGTCTGCAGACCTAGGAGAAGAGCATTTCGAGGAAGTGAATCTGACAGAAATCGTCCTACGCGTTTATACTGACGATGATGGTTCAGATGAGGATGGTAGTGGAAGCACTCTGGTAACAGAAATGATTCTGAGCGAGCAAACCGCCACCCACACAGATCAGTGCTACCAATGGACGATGTCATGGGCCGACAATGACAACGACGGATATGTCTCGGCTGGAGACGCTTACACCGTCACTAGGACTGAAAAGGTCATCGATCAGTGTCCCGATGATGATGAATACAGGGAAAAAGAGTTCCGGATTGAATTCTATGACTTGTGGGCAGACATGCCAACTGGAGGAGTTTTCACGCCAGGTTTCGGATTCTTTTCCGTGGTTTCTGTTTTATTGGCATCATCGTTGCTGGTCGGTAGGAGAGATTCAAGCTGCTAATAGTAATATCATCTTACTCTGGATCCGGTATTTATCTCACCATCCGTCGTTAGAACCTTTACCCCTCCCTCACCGTCGTCTGCGGCTAGTATCATGCCTTCAGACATTACGCCCCTAAGCTTTCTTGGTTCAAGATTGGCAACGAATACTACGTTTAGTCCCACTAGTTCTGATGGGTTGTAATGCCCCTTTAGTCCCGCGCAAACAGTCCTTGTGGAATCGTCGCCCTCATCAATCTTGATTACGAATAGTTTGTCGGCATTTGGGTGGTCATCAACTGAAACTATCTTCCCGGTCCTCATATCAACCTTCATGAAATCATCAAATTCTATGTAATCACCCCGAGTGTCCTCTTTTTCTTCGTTGCTTGTGCCTCCACCATCTGATAAAGAACTCTCGGTTTCCAATATTTCCTCTAAGTCGAGTCTTCTGAAAAGAGGTTTAGGGGGTTCGTTGTTCCATGAGAGCTCAGATGATGTGTCCATGGAATTCTCCCATAATACAAGGTCGATGTCATTTACGTTACCCAACATTTTCCATAGCTTATCAGAGGAGAATGGAATGAATGGCCTCAAACAAACTGCTAGGCATGAGCATATTCTCCACGACAAGGACAGAGAGGCGAGAGAGGTAGATCTTTCTTTGGAATCCTGCTGATTGATGTATTTCCATGGAGCAGCTTCCTGTAGAACTGAGTTTCCTATCTGGGCGATCCCCATTATACTCCTGAGAGCCTCTTTGAAGCGCTGTTTTTCCATAGATGAAATTGCTGAGTCTATGTGCTTGTTTATTTCAGTGATGATATGTGTGTGGTTAGAAGGCTTATCGAAATCCTGTAACGGATTCCCTTCCTTTGACTCGATTCTATGTGTAAGAGTCATCACCCTGTGTACAAAGTTTCCGTATGTTCCTATAAGTTCGTTATTGACTCTGTCCACGTACTCTTCCCAACGGAAATCGGCATCATGTGTCTCTGGCATGTTTATTGAGAGGTAGTATCTTAGTGCATCAGCATCGTATCTTTCCAGATATGAAGGAAGCCATACAGCATGTTTCCTGCTCTTACTGAATTGGCCTCCCTGAAGCAACAAATACTCGTTCGCGCTTACATTATCTTCCAGGATTAGATCTCCAGGTGATGAAAAATGGGAGATTTCTCCCTTATTGGATGCATTTAGGCCCATGAGTATCGCGGGCCAAATTATTGTATGGAAGGGTATGTTGTCCTTACCCATGAAATAGATGTGTCGAGCATTATCTCGGCCATCAGATTTCTTCCACCAGTTCTCCCACGCCTTTTCTCCGAGAGGATGTCCCGACTTTGACGCATGTCTTTTGGCCCAGATCTTCGAACACGTGTAATACCCTTGAACTGCCTCAAACCAAACATATACCCTTTTTGATTCCCAATCCTTACCTTCCAAGGGAATCTCTATCCCCCATTCTATATCCCTAGTTACTGCCCTAGATCTTAACCCCATATCAAGCCAGTTTTTCGTCATCGCCCTTACATTGGGTTTCCAAACATTCTGCCTTTCCGAGGAATGTCTTTCGAGTGATTCCTGAAAATCACCTAGCCTTAGGAAATAATGATTCGTATCACGGACCTCAATGATTGAATCTGGACTCAACTTAGATCTTGGGTTCAAAAGCTCATGTGCTTCGTAAGTCGATCCGCAACTATCACACTGATCCCCTCGAGCTCCGTCTGAATTACAAGTGGGGCATTCGCCTTCCACATATCTATCAGGTAAAAATTTCGTACTTCCATCGTTGTTTACAGAGCAATACTGCTGCATGGTCTTACTTTCCAGAAAACCCGATTCTAGCAACTGAAGAAAGATTTCTTTGACCATCTCCTTGTGCAAATCATCACTAGTCCTATTGAACAGAGCTCCTCCAAATTCTGGCCCCCTTGGATCAACTGGATTAACCCATGAGCATCCTAAATCGGCTAGAGCTTTGGTATTGATTTCGTGATATTTGTCTACAACAAATTGGGGCTCGACTCCCATTTGTTCGGCTGTTAGGGTAATTGGTGTGCCATGTTCATCCGAACCGCTGCACATCAGTACCCTTCTCCCCCTAGCCCGCTCGTATCGATATTGGATGTCGGCTGGTAGGCAATTCCCTGCTACGTGTCCTAGATGTAGTGGGCCGTTAGCATAAGGCCATGCCATGAAAATTGCTACATAGGACATGAAGTCACCCTTATGCCCGTAAAGTTAGATATTTATGTCATGTTCGTTCGCAGAGGCTCGGAGCCAAACGCTGTGGAAACCATCACTGGAGTATTCTCAAGTCCCTTTTCAGGCTCTGAGAGGCATTTTATTTGACAGACTACACACTAATGATTGCATACGCCGTATTAGCTTTAGGTGCCTCGTTTCTATGTAGTATTCTGGAGGCAGTTCTCCTATCAACATCTCATGGACACATAGTTGCTCTCAAGGATACTCATCAAAGAGTTAGCGAGAGATGGTCAAAGTGGAAAGAAGACCCTGAGCGCCCCTTGACGGCAATATTGACTCTCAATACAATCGCACACACTGTTGGCGCCCTAGGTGTGGGTTCTGAGGTTGAGAATAACTTCGAAGGAGAATACGTTATTGCCGGATCTGCAGCGATTCTGACTATAGCTATCTTGTTATTGAGCGAGATTTTGCCTAAGACAATAGGCGCTCTGTATTGGAGACGTCTCACTGTTTCTACATATCACTCCCTCAGGGCTCTGATGTGGATTCTGTGGCCGATAGTTGTGATAATTGAGCTAATGAGGGCGCCCTTTCCCCAGGTTGAGACTGAGACTGTCACAAGGGACGAATTATCTGTATTGGCGGACATTGCAGAAGAGTCAGACGTAATAGAGGAAGATGAAGAGGCAGTAATTCAGAATCTTCTGAAGCTCAGAGAAATGAAAGTATCGGATATAATGACCCCAAGGGTAGTGATGACTACCGTAGATGCCGACAATTCCGTCAAGGAAGTAATGGATAGAATTCCCATTATGACACATGGTAGAATTCCCGTATTTCGTGACAATGTTGACAATATGGTTGGCTTGGTATTAAGAAGCGAAATCCTCAGGAAAGCTGCAGCTGATGATTTCGATCAAAAAATGGGGGATATTGCTAGGGAATTGGTTACGTGTGACGTCGATACATCTGTCGACAAGGCATTGGACATACTGCTGGAGAATAAAGAGCAACTCATTGTTACTAAAGATCAGTTCGGGGGCACTGCCGGGTTGGTAACGATGGAGGACATTATTGAGACTCTGCTCGGAGTAGAAATAGTAGATGAATCGGACCAAGATGCTATCGATGACGGTTTTTTGCACGAAGATATGAGGGAGCTAGCTAAGATAAGATTTGACTCAGAGTCTGAATAAAGAATTTCAGGGTCATGAGATATCTGAAAATAAGCATGATAGTCCCCCGATAACACAACTCCAAATATTACTCGGCCTTGATTTGGTTAGGTTGTTATCGTGCGAGTAGCGATTATATGGATGAGGAATATACTCAGAATTCACGACAATCCACTTTTGACTTGGGCTTCTTGCAGAGATGATTTGGACGCGGTTATCCCCATAATTATCATGGATCCCGAAAGAGGATTTGGCAGTACAAAACTCATGGGCAGTGCGCGAATGAGGTTCCTCCACGATTCAATTATCGATCTTTCCGATTGTCTGAGTAGGGACCATGGTGCTGGTCTAACTATACTCTCTGGAAGGGCCCGGGAATTAATTCCTATGACCGTCAAGAGTCTGAATGGCATGGTTAAATGGGTAATATGTGATTACGTTCAGGATCCCGAAAGTAGGGAAGACATTGACGGAATACATAGGTCACTATCTGATTTAGGAGTGAAAACGAAGGTCTTCCCCGCAGTCAACACATTATTAGATATAGAGGCTGTGACTAAAGATGATGAATATGAAAATCCGAAGTCCTCAAAGGATATGGACAAGATACTAACAAGGAATCTGGGGGTTACGCCTGAAGGATATCTAGTACCAAAGCCGGTCAAACCCATTGAGAAAATAAAATACTGTGAGGATCTTGTCAATGACTTGAATGATTCTAATTTCCTAAGAGGGAGAATTGTGACAAGAAATTACTTAGCTACTTTTCCTGGACAAATTAATACTTTAGGACGATATTTTACTGGAGGGGAATCAGAGGCTATTGACAGGCTTAGAAGAAAAGTCACAGAGAGGCCAGAATTCGTCAATCGATTCAGTAAACCTTCTACCGCTTCCACTAATGATCTGAACAATCCGCTGGAACCATCGACCACGGGACTATCGCCTTATTTGAGCACAGGTTGCCTTTCCATTAGGCTTCTGTGGGAGGAGTGCAGAAAGGCTAACGAAGGAAAGGAACATACACAACCGCCGAAGTCGCTACAAGGTCAAGTTATATTCAGGGAGATGTTCTATCTCTTATCAAGATCGGTTGATAATTGGGATGATGATATGGAAAACATAAACTGCAAGCACATTTTATGGGGAGATTATGATGAGGATTTGCTGACGGCTTGGGAGGACGGTATGACTGGTTTCCCATACATCGATGCGATGATGCGGCAGCTCGATGAGACAGGATGGATGCACCACCTTGGAAGACATGCTGTCTCGTGCTTTCTGACTCGAGGACAACTGTGGCAACACTGGAAATACGGTAGGGACATATTTGAGAAGAAACTTGTTGATTCAGACTGGGCAGTCAACAACGGAAACTGGCTATGGCTTGCTGGTGTAGCACCTTTCTCCATGCCCTATTACAGAGTATACAATCCATGTCCCGACTCAAAATCTAGCTTGAATGTTGAGACGAAGGAGGCTGAATTCATTAGACACTGGGTACCGGAGCTGGCCTCATTCCCTTCGAAATATATTTTCGAGCCGCATTTAGCTCCAATCGAAGTTCAAAAGACATCTGGATGCATCATAGGTCAGGACTACCCGCGCCCTATTGTTGATAGGAAGGAGAGTAGGAGATTGAATCTTAGTTTATTCAAGGAAAGCCTAGAGAGAGAATGATGGCTTAACTAATCCTGTGTTCCGTTTTATCCCAAGAATTCATGTAATTAACAGAATTAGGGAATATATGACCCAGTCTGGGGCCAATGAAGAAAAGCCATGGTGGGAAAACAGCTTTACTCTCATTTCTGTAATGGTGGGACTCCCCATAGTCGGATTGGCCTCTATAGGATTATTATCTCTATTTGGGGCAAATGCTACAGAGTTTCCCCTCATGTTGAATGCAGATATTTTTCTGGCTGATCTTGGCGTAAGAATTCTGACCCTCCCGATTGGATTTTTCCTTTTTCGAGCACTATTGCGAAAAGTCGCTACAAAGGATGGTGGCATTCAGTGACTAGTTGAGAACAAAGGCACGAAAGTATACGCGAGTACCGACGCAGATTCGTTTATTCAACGAGCTTACGTGGACAATTCATGCACTTGTCGGAGCAATCTAACCCTGGAATACAAAAAGCTCGACAGTTTGATATTGATTGGCTTAGAGTCATCCTTTTTGGATTACTTATTTGGTTTCACTACGCAGTCTTCTCACTTGACCAGATAGATAGTGAGGAAAACAACATGGAACTGTTCAACATACCTCTGTTCATAGTTCTCGGAGTGATGCACCAGTGGAGGTTGGCGGCCTTGTTCGTC
>JAYZLO010000063.1:0-14106 GCA_036154175.1 Thermoplasmatota archaeon
TCATTGAAATCATAGACTACCGTCTAAAATCGTTGAATAACTTCCGTTCTGGACCAATACTCAGAGTAAGGAGAGATTTACTCTTCTTCATCGTCGTCATCGTCGCCAAGGAGTGCTTCCCAGTCAAGATCCTCTTCCGCAGAGAGGAAGTATAGAGCACCCATCAAACCTGCAATGAGTATTCCTACTATATCCTGCGTACTAAATCCAGTATCTGGTCTGAAGGCATCTTGGCTACCTACGCCAATCAAGTCAATGATGAACAATTTCTCATCACTGAAAACAATACCAGTCATGTTGACCAAAACGAAAATAACGATTGCTGCTGCACCGACCAAAAGGCCCATTCTGACGTTCTCATCCAATTCTACCATGGTAATTACCACTTATCCCCAAGGGTATCGAGTTATTAATGTGAATGGTGCAGTTAACAGAAGAAATAATCATATTATTGCTTCTTTTCCTTAGCGAGCATCCTTGCCATTCCAGACCATGACTCGACCTTTTTTGCATCGAGAATCTCGGCAATTTCCTCGTCTGAGCGCTCGGAAAGTTGCTCAAATGTATCGATTCCTGCATAGTTTAGTTTTTGTTGTCCTACGTTCCCTATTCCAGGGAGCTTTGTTAGGTCATCATCACCGCCATCATCACTATTATCTAGATCCTTAGCATCCGATCCAGCGCTGAAATTAAGGATGCCGTCATCAAGTAAATCGGCGATTATGTCCTCCATCTTTCTACCCGTGGCATCGGCGATCGCTTGGGTCTCCAGTCTGTCAGCGTGATCCTTAGCAGTCTTCGCCTTGTCAGAATCACCGGGATCATTTCTAGATTCCAACACTGATGCCAGTCCTCTCCAGTTTGCTGGATCATTCCCATCACTTGCAGTAAGTTCCTTCCAAATTTCTAAGGCTGCGTTGAAGTCGCCTTCTTCCGATAATCTATTTGCTCTTTCAACCTTAGATTCAAACACTGGCCCCTTTGCTTGCTTTAGGAGCGCATCTAGCTCATCATCACCAGATTCTTCAGATGGTGGAATATCAACCTCAGCTTCACTAACTTCTTCCACCACTTCTTCGGCATCTTCTACATCTTCTTCTTCGACTTCGTCGAAATCATCAAAATCGTCAAAGTCATCCAAATCGTCTAATTCGTCAAGAATATCGAGATCTATTTCGGAGTCATCTTCCTGTTCGGACTCCTTGGCCTCCTTGGCCTTCTTATCGGCCTCCTTGGCCTTCTTCTCTGCCTCCTTAATCTTCTTCTCGGCCTCCTTTAGTTTCTTGGCCTGCTCCTTAGTTTTCTGGGCAAGCTGGAATGCAATGTGTTCTGGAATCTTCTTTGCCATGATATCCTACCGATTGCATTGCGAGAACAAATTACATTTAATTGTCGCCCAGAGAAAAATTCCATAATTTTCAAGCTTTTTCTGTAAAAATAATGCTATTGGATCAAAGAGGCAGCTTTTTCTTCACAGGCCTTGGAACGCCCTGAATGTCCTATTGAAGAGAAGTACGAGGCCATTGCAATCCAAACTTCAGGGTTATTTGATTCTGATGAAATCATCATTTTTAGATTTGAAAGGGCGGAGTCCATGTCCCCGGAGTCAATCATTGAAATAATAGACTCAATACTTGATCCATCATCTTCGTCCGAGGCATCGATTGGAATATCTGACTCCCCTGATCCTGACAAGGGAGGATATTTGCTTTCGGCCCAAATTATCAACTTGGGCCATTTACCCTCAAACTTATCAAGTCGAGTGGGGATGCTTTCAATCGCCTTCTCGAGTTCTTGTCCTTCCAAACCAGAATTGAAAATCTCCTCTAATCTGGAGGAAGCTTGTTCGCGAGAAATTTCCTCGGAAATAACATCTCTGTTTTCTGCCTGTTCTGTGCCTTCATTTTCATCTGATGGTTTAGTTTCGGTTTTCTTACTCTTTCTCCTACCAAATTTTGAGAAGAGTCCGCCTTTCTTTGTTGGTTTATCATCTGATGGAGAATCTGTCTGATCTTCCTCCGCGGGCTCCTCCGCGGGCTCCTCAGCGGGCTCCTCCGCGGGCTCCACTGCGGATTCGTTTGTCCCGTATTTCTGCTCAGCCCACTTTATTAGTCCATCCCATTTTCCCTCAAACTTATCCAGTCTCTTCGGAATGCTAGAAACTGCTTTCTCTAGTTGATCGCCTTCTAGGGAAGAAGAGAAAATTTCCTCCAGCCTTGAGCTGACCTCTTCTCTGGAGAGTTCGTCCGCCACCCTATTTCCTCCGATTAATCCAGTAGACATTCATGCTTTAACCCGCCGATTACGGCTATTCTTCTTCCTCAATAAAGTCTCCCGCCTGATCGAGCGACTCTGAGAGGCCTTTCCAGTCTTTATTCTGCTTTCCCTTCCTATGAGTGAGATTCTTCCACTTATTGAAGGCTAGCTTCACATTTCCTTCATCTAGAGAAGCTGCTGCAACATTCAGAGAGGTGGCCGCACCAAGCAGTTTTACAAGATTTGTAAAGGACTCGTTAGCCTTGGTTGCACCCAACTCAATATTGCTTCTCTGATCTCTTTCGGCATCCCTAATCCCACCCCAAATCCTTTCTATGAAATTACGATTATCTGGGATGGGATTTAATTTTGCTTTGTCGACTTCTACTCCCTTCCAAAAACAGAACAAGAAGAAAAGGTACAGGATGGACAATTCTACAAAATCGGCAATGCCCCATTCCGACGGTTGGAAACCCCACGTGCCGTCGTGCATTCCAAACCTTCCCTCATGCTTTGTACCCACGGTATTATTGGATAAATTAGCAAAAAATTCTCTCTTGTTTGCCGTAGAAATTATTGCTAGAAAAAGTGATAAGAGGCCGAATCGGATCCACCTAGTGGACTTGATGGCGAAAATTCTTCCCTTCCCCTTCGCTGATGAGACCTCCCTAGGCCTATGTACCCATAGACTTACTATAACATACGAAAGAAAGGCCATAATTGCGTAATCTAAAGTTCCAACTTTCAGTGGTCCCCAAACATCCAAGTTTACACCGCCTGGTGAAGTAATCTTTTCTCCAGCTATGGGCGTAGAGTCAATTAATCCCACAGATATAGCTATGTTATCGGAGTAACCAGCACTGTTGATTGCTTCGAAAAGGGCCAACATCGAGGCAGCAAATAAGGTAATTCTAGTTGGTTCTTTGAAGAGTCTCTTCAACACCATGGTGCGGCCCCTGCACTGTGCTGATGCGCTCAAGCCTATCAAAACACCGAATGTGGAAGGATCACAATCTCGTTACTTCCTACTTTTCAACGGGGCTGAAGCGAATATGTCTAAGAACGGAGAATTGGACAATATTCCATGGCAGACTACCTTGACAGAATTGGTGCAGGCCTAATTCTAGCTTCTGGGGAACCGCTATCTTACGACTGGATGCCACCTGAATTGGTTGGAAGAGATTCGGAGCTGTCAGAATTTGCATCTTTATTCTATGGCATAGAAAATCACAATGTGAGCTGCAGAGCAGTAGTAACTGGAAATGTGGGGTCTGGCAAAACTGTGCTTACGAGAAGATTCTGCTTAGATCTTGCATCGAAGCTGGAAGGAAGAAGGAAAGTTGCCATTTCTCATGTCAATTGTAGAAATCACCCATCAACTTCACAAGTGCTCCAGAGAATTGCTCAAGATCTAGATTCTGGGCATCCAGATAGAGGTTTCAGTTCGGGAGAAGTTATCCAAGGCATCAGGAGGAATCTTAGGACGCGCGACACGCACCTTCTTCTGATTCTTGATGAAGTAGATGTACTAGTAAGAAGAGATAGTTCGGACTTGATCTACAAGTTACTGAGAGTAGATGAAGGGCAGGAAGGAGAGGGTACAATCTCGATCATATTGGTTAGTCAGGAAGCTTCTCTGTTAATGTTATTCGAAAGCGCAATAAAATCTCGTTTAGGCTCTAGTAATGCCATTAGCCTACCGGCATATGGTCCCGAACAGTTGACAATGATTGCTCGGCAGCGCTATGAAGCCTCGTGCAGACCAAATTCAATCAGTGATGAGACTTTGGAAAGAATTGGCGTTTTTTCTGCGGATTCTGGTGGAGACGCTAGAATGTGCATAGAACTTCTTGAGGCTGCAATCAGGAAGGCGGAAATGGCTGGGAGGGATAAGGTCGTTCAAGATGATGTGGCCCCAGGGAATCTTCGTAATCGTCTTGTTGATTCAATAGAGCCGAGTCGAGTTGATTCACTAGAAATACATCAGAAGATGGTTCTCCTCGGAATATGCAGGAGATTAAGCAAGGTTGAAGAAATTTCTAGTGGAGACGCGCGGAAGCTGTACATACTTGTTTGTGAAGAGAATGGAATTAAGCCAAGGGGTTACACTACTTTCTGGAAGCATGTAAATCATCTTGAGGAAGAGGGTTTGGTCTCCAGTAGGGCGTCCAATTCCAATCGCGGAAGAGGTAGGACCCAATACATCACGATGCCGAACTCTTCTCCTGCTGCTATTGGGAATAGAATCGAGAGAGACATTATTGGTCGCTAGACGAGGTATTTCTGCTCCGAACCGCTCTTAAAGGGACCTTATGTCGGTGTGCCGTCCGAGGCGATATTATGGCAGGCGAGCAAAGCTTCAAAGCGGTCGTAAATGATACAGAACCTAGCTCAGGAGGGAGGTCTTTTTCAATGGACATTGTAGGTGCAAATTACAATCATTTTCTTGGAAAAAAGATAGGTGACTCGGTTGATGGGATGTTCGTAGGAGAGGGTGATAAATCCCTTTCAGGGTATAAACTCAAAATAACGGGGGGTTCTGACGTGACTGGAAGACCAATGAGGCCTGATTTGGATGGCTCAGGTGTGAAGTCGGTCCTTATCACAGCAGGAGTTGGCTACAAAGGTAAGAAGTACGTCAATAAGAACAGCAAAGAGTATCGGTACAAGTATGATGGCCTAAGGAGGAGGAGGAACCTTCGAGGAAATGTAATTAGCCAGGAAACACGTCAAATCAATTTGAAGGTGATTGAGGCTGGGAAGCGATCACTGGTAGCCATTATTGATGGGGAAGAAGTCGCAGTCGAACAAACCTCTGGTGAAGAGGAGTGACGACTGGGGTGATTGAAGCTGACCGACAAAAAGAGTAACCAGCCCGAAGTTAATATCGGCATGGTCGGACATGTTGATCATGGAAAAACTACGTTGACTCAGGCACTTTCAGGAACATGGACAGATACCCATTCAGAAGAAAGGAAGAGGGGAATCAGCATAAAACTTGGATATGCAGATACGACATTCTACAAGACGTCTGATGGTAGTCACTATTCCGAAGGAAAGCATCCTGAAGGAAAAGATGGCAAAGGAGACATGCTGAGAGTAGTCTCATTTGTTGATGCTCCTGGTCACGAGACCCTGATGGCAGTGATGATTTCAGGAGCATCAATAATGGATGGTGCCCTGCTACTAGTTGCAGCTACTGAGAGCTGTCCCCAACCCCAAACTAGGGAGCACTTGGCTGCCTTGGAGATCGCTGGAATAGAAAACATAGTGATCGTACAAAATAAGATTGACATTGTCACCAAGGATAGGGCCATTGAGTCTCATAGGGAGATAGTGGAGTTTGTCAGCGGGACGATTGCCGAAGGGGCCCCAATAATTCCGGTTTCTGCACATCATGATGTTAATCTTGATATCCTAATCGAAACAATTGAGCATACAATTCCTACACCAGATAGGAGTAATGATGATGGCGGTCTGATGTACGTTGCGCGTTCATTTGATGTTAATCGGCCAGGATCCAGGCCTTCGGAAATTAGAGGGGGAGTAATTGGTGGAAGCATCGTAGAAGGTTCTTTCAGCGTTGGAGATAATATCTTGATCGCCCCTGGGAGAAGAGTTGTGGAGGGAAATAAAACTAGGTGGGAACCTCTCAGGACAAAAATTCAGGGCATCCAAGGAGGAGGAAGTGACCTCGAGACTGCTCATGCAGGAGGGCTATGTGGAGTGGCCACACCCTTAGACCCTCTAGCGACCAAGGCAGATGACCTTTCGGGACAAGTGATGGCGAGGGAAGGAGAGCTGCCTCCAATATGGAATGAGTTGAAGCTGGAACTGGAACTACTGGAAAAAATGGTCTCTGGTGGCGAAGAGAGTGTAATTAGGCCTCTTCAGCCAAATGAGATGCTAATGGTGAATTCTGCCACCGCCACCAGTGTGGGTACGGTGGCCAATATCAAGGGAAAGAAGGCTACTATTAGCCTTAGATTGCCAATATGCGCCAAAACGGGAAGCAGGATCACGCTCTCAAGGAGAGTTGGCTCAAGATGGCGATTAATCGGCCATGGCAGCATTAAAGGCTGATATATCATGGTTGGAGTGCTGATAGATTCCTGTGGCTGGGTTTCAGTTGTGGATGCTGGTTTGAATCTAGATATCTCACTAGGTGCGGTAGTAGGGGAATCAGAGTTGAAAATCACAGATGGTGTGAAGAGGGAGCTAGATTCACTGAACAAGAAAAGAAGTAGCTTGTTACTTGATCTACTCTATCGAAGAGCTGAGGTTGTTAAATCGGAAGAGAATCATACGGATGATGCTCTATTGGCGCTCTCGAAAAAAAATTCTTGGCCGATTTTAACGGTGGATAAGGATCTGAAAAGGAGGGTAATTGAGAATCGTGGCAGATATATTGAGGTTACCTCGGGCGGATCTCTAAGGATGGTAGGAGACTAGGGGAGAGTGAACAAGGAGTCATCGCCATGGCCGTTCATAAGACCAAGGCGTACTGCAGCATCTATCCATGCATGGGCATAATTTATGGCGCCGAATGCATTTACTAAATCCCCCTGGGAAGCGAAGTGCCTCGCATCTGAGGAATAATTATCGCACATGGAAAGTAGATCTTTCAGCATCTTCTCTTCCTTCTCGGTTGAAGTGGTTGGGGTGGCCTTATGTCTTGCTTCTGCTGTGAGAGAGAGGTAGCGCTCGACTCTTGCAATCGTGATTTTGTCTGACATCAAACTCCACCCAGTATCTCTAAAGCCTCGGTGCTTAATCTGAATAGTCTGCTCCTCCCATCTTTGCGTACTGCCAGAATACCTGACTTATGCAGTTGGTTGTAAATTTGTGAAAGACGAGGCCTTCCAACTTCCAGTCTAGCTTGAATCTCTGGATCCGAGGGTGATATCTCCCTACCTTTTGCAATGTCTACAATGAGTCTTTCCGAATCGTTCAGTGATTTCATATGTCCGATATCTATATTATTGCTAATTTCCATTCCTAATTTTGTTTCCTCTAATTTTTCGGAATTTTGGGCTTGTAGAATCTTCTCATCTTGCAAGTAAATATCTGAAGTAACCTCGTTTTCAAAATCTAATTCGGGGAGGGGTTTTGTTTCAGGGAGAGTCGCTTCCAAGTCTGAATCGACTGTCCATAACTCGCCCGCGGAAAAGAAGACCTGTTTCTCTTCGTTGACTTGATTGCGATATTCTGCGGTGTTTTCCCTGGTTTCTGCGTATTGTTCTTCTGATGTTATAGCCTGCTTATGTGATGCTTGAATATTGTAATCAAATGCTGGTTCCTGAATTGGGGTGGAGTAATCAGGACCAACTGGCATCTGATCATTAGTCATCTTTGATCTATTTACCAGACCAGAAATTCCTCGAGAAGGATGTCTAGTTTTTGGAGTGAAATCTTCCTCAATATATATTCCTAAACTCTCACCTTCATCCCACCCGGTTATCTTAGTCGGGACATGTTCAGTTTCCATTTCTTTCTCCGAAACATGGTCTTGCGAATCCTCTAGCTTAGTAATTGAGCTAGTTGAATCGCGTATTTTATTCCCTGATTGGTCGTCGAAGTCTTCCTCTGACTCTTCGCCGTTCCACATCTCTTCTGGATCTTCGCCCACCAACGAATCCTCATCGAAGTCCATTTCTTTCTCTATTTCTGAGAAAATTGATTCGTTTCTCTTTCTAGAAAATTCTTGAGTAGATTCTATTTTGTGAGGTTTCTCTTGTTCTTCAACCGGAAATTCCCCAAAGATCTCACTATTGGGGGATTTCCAACCGATTAGTCCATGGAGAGTACCCTCGGAACCGAGACCTCTTTTTTCGTCAATTAGGTCTCTCAAAGTTGAGATAACCAGTCTAGCATTTCCTCCTGTTTTTGAAAATATTGCATTTAGTAAAATTTCTCTGATTGGCCATTTCTGTTTGGACATCCTTTGCATCCTAATGTCGCATAGAGTCTGAATCTGATCTCTGGAGAATGGTTCGATTTTTGTCGGTAACTCGAAAATCTGTCTAGTATTTTCATCCAATGCTGATAATTGAGAATTGGATAGTGTAACCACAACGAATGCCCTCAATCTTTGTAGAATTGGAATTATAAGGGGCAAGAATGAGGATATTTCGACTTCAGAGGGGTAGTCAAAAGCTATCAAAGGGAGTGGGCCGGAAAGTGAGTCGAGAGTCTCAACTATTCTCTCTACCTTCTGATGCATTGAATTGGGAACTTCATGACCGCAGAAAGTTACTGCCATCTCATCCAAAGCTCGATTAAGCGGGTCCTCACCGTGCCAGAAATAACCGATAAAATGTCTATCTGTCTGGGATGAAATTGCGTTCACCAGTGAGGTTCTCCCAGACCCTCTTTCTCCCACCAAAAATAATAACCTAGGAGATTGCGAATGCATATGCTCCTTCCACTTGATCAATATCTCATCCCTTCCGACAATCTCGTGTGCCCTTCCCCTCTCAATGGGTCTAGAGTCGAATGGGTTGCCACTCAGAGGGGGGACATCCAATATAGAAACGTCCCCAACAACCATATCGGCTCAGCATCGTCTGAGATTCTTAATATTCACGCATAATTACGTTTCCCAGAGAGGTAATTAACGGGTCTTTTTGAAAAACCGTACCTCTTTTTTTGCCATATTTTGAGCAGTGGCATAATTCTGTAATTAGAATATTTACGCGTTTTTAACGCGTTAACAAAGCGTTAACAAAGCGTTAATGGACTAATTAACGCAAATTTATCTCACTAAACAGATTTTGAAAAAGGTTAGAAGCCCCCTATGCCGTATCGAATTAGATAGCAATGCCAATAGAGAATAGTCGTATCGAAGGTTTCTACAAACTGTCAGTTTCCGAAAGAAGAGAATTACTTGGGGAACTTGCAGGATTGAACCAAGAGCAAAAAGATGCATGGGGGCAATCCGGAGAGTTAGATGAGGATGCAGCAGATAGAATGATTGAGAATGTTGTAGGTACATACTCCCTTCCGATAGGGGTGGCGACGAACTTCGTGATTGATGGTTCTCATTATGCCATACCATTCGTTCTGGAAGAGCCGAGCGTAGTAGCGGCAGCGAGCAATATGGCCAAGAGATGCTTGGTGAAAGGCGGTTTCAAATCTGAAAATGATGATCCGGTAATGATTGGTCAGATACAAGTTGTAGGATGTTCGGATCCTGAACTTGCGAGAAAATCAATCCTCGATGAGAAAGAAAATCTGATCAGCAAGTGTAATGATGTTGATCCGATATTAGTAAAGTTCGGAGGGGGTTGTAAGAATATCGAGGTGAGAATAATAGAAACTGGATCAGGCCCCATGGTAATTTTACACATTCACGTAGATTGTAGGGATGCTATGGGAGCTAATGCGGTGAATACCATGGCTGAGGAAATCGCCCCCGCCGTTGAAGAAATTACAGGGGGGACTGTTATTCTGAGAATCATTAGTAATCTTGCAGTTCTGAGATTGGCTAGAGTGAGTGCGGTATTCACTCCAGAAGAGATGTCAGACAAAGGGGGCAATTCCATACAAGGTTCTGAAGTAATTGAGGGTGTTATCCAGGCGTATCACTTCGCAGAAGCGGATCCATTCAGAGCTACGACCCACAATAAGGGAATAATGAATGCAATTTCTGCAATCGCTCTGGCATGTGGACAGGATTGGAGGGCTATAGAGGCTGGTGCGCATAGTTATGCATCGCATGATAGGAGATATGGGTCGCTAACCCAGTGGTCCAAGGATGGTGAGGGGAACCTGATAGGTTCTATCGAGGTCCCAATGGCCGTGGGCCTTGTTGGCGGCGCAGTTAGAGTCCATCCAGCTGCCAAGGCAAATGTCGCCCTTCTAGGCTTGGATACCGCGGATGAGCTAGCCAAGGTAATGGCTGCTGCCGGGCTGGCACAGAACCTAGGCGCATTGAGGGCTTTGGCCACTGTAGGGATCCAAGCAGGACACATGAAGCTCCATGTCAGAAACATGGCAGTAACTGCTGGAGCCGAAGGTGAGGAGGTTGACAAAGTGGCTTCAAGTCTCAGGCAAAAGGGCGGAAGGATAACACAAGCAGCTGTGATTGAGGAACTTCGAAAATTGAGGGGAGAAGCGTAAATCTAAGCATTATTTATTGCGGCCTCGTACTCCTCTGCAACCCTAATTCCATCCTCGACGTCTACTCGAAATAGCACTAAAGTTCCTGCCAAAATTATCAATGCTATAGCTAGAATACCTACTTTGGCTCCAATGAAAATCGAGCATAGGGTGTATACAAGTGGCCCGATTACGTTGCCAACCCTTCCGAAGAATCCGAAGAATCCGAAAAATTCGGCGGACCTTGACTCCGGGACCATCTTGCCAAATAGGCTCCTTGCGAGCCCCTGAGATGCTCCTTGTATTGATCCGAATAACATACCGAGTATGAGGGCCTGAACGCCGATAGCGATTCCGAGGGGGGCCCAGACCAAATCTCTCATTGCAATAGCGACGCCATCGAGAGCCTGGTCGCCCAAGCTGGTTACATGGTCAATGCCAGTAATCTTGACATCCCCCCCACCATTAACACCCCCAAGGACAGATATGCTGAATCTGCTATCCTTCAACTCTTCAATCAAAGAGGAAACTGAAGCAGCATTTACACTTGTATCAGCTATAGTAAGGATAAATTTGTCATCGCTATCTGCTTCGATAATTTTCCACCTCAGAATATCATCTGGCGAGCTGGTATCCTCTTCAAGAGGTAGAATATGCTGGTATTCTTTAGCCCAAATTTGCTCTTGATCATCGGGATCTTGTACTAATGCGGTAATTCCACTGTTTACACTCACTTGAATCTCGCCGTCACCCATATTTTGGTACTGGATATCGAAGTCCTCATGCTTCTCGATCTCAAGAGGAGCGAAAGTGACTCCCAAGAAAGTTACCACTGTGGCGATTACTAGTATAACCTGTAGGGTCCCCTGAGTGGAGGTTCTGTCAGCGATTCTGGAGAAAACTATCGCCATTGGGGCTGCAAACAGGTTTAGTGCTAGAACAAGGAGTATCAAGTCAAATGTGGTCAAACCCAGAGTTACTACAAAGTAAATAGCTCCTACTGTCTGAATGCTGTTTATTCCGTCTATGAAGAGGAAGTATGCAATGATGTAGAGGAACAGAGTTTTGAAATTTTTGTACTCCCTCAATGTTGAGACCACTTCGGAAACAGCAAGTTTCGTACTATCCCTAAATCCAAGATCCTCCATGGGATTCTCTACCTCTGGCTCTGGTATCCACCTGAAAGTAAAGATTGCGAAACCATACCACCAGATTCCAGTTGTGACCATCGATGCCGTAAAGGCCCAATCTGCAAAACCTGATCCAAGAAGTAGTGCCAGGTGAATTATCAGAAGTACACAACCTCCAACATAACCCGTTGCGAAGCCCAAGTTGGAGATCTCGTTCATCTCGTCCTCATTTCCTATGTGCGGCAGGAGTGAGTTATAGAAGACGCTAGCCAAGTTGTTCGAACAAGTGGCTAACACATAGAAAATTAGCAGACATACCCATTTCAGATCGACAGGCAGGAATGGAGCAAGCCCCATCACCACTACGGAAAAAATTCCAAGATTAGTTAGTAGTCTGAGAGTTCTTTTCTTCACGGGCTTCCTATCTGCAATCACTCCTAATGAAGGACTTAGAAGTGCCACTATAATGGCCCCGAAAGTCACGGTTAGAGTCATTATGTTGTCTGCATTCATCTCTATACTGGCAATCTCAACATTTAGACCGTTAGCGGTGACAAATAGAGCAGCGAACCAACCGGGGAAGACTCCTGCTGTTATGCTTGTCTCGAAGCCTGATTTTGCCCAATCATAGAGTGCGAAACCCCGTACTTCTTTTTTCTTCCACGTCTCTCCTGCCATAATAATCGGAGATACGTAGGAGTCAAGAAGTATTAGTGTTGTTACTAACACCGACTGTTGTATTTCTCACTTATTGTGGGGTAAAAAGACTCTGTGAGTTAATCCTCAGTATTCTTGGGCCTATTGTTACTCGCAGGACTAATGACGAACTGGGAAATGCCGAAAGAAAATTCCATTGACGCTTTGCGGCATGGTATTCAGTTCTCAGATGGAGTCGAGTTCGATCTAAGAATGGACGGAGAAGGAGAATTGGTAATTTTCCATGACGAGTTCATTTCCGGAAATGCACCAATCAAGGATAGATGTGTTGAGGTATTGAGTACATCCGAATTAAAATCCTCTGGGGTAGTTGAATTTGAGGAGCTGCTTGCAGATAAGAGATTCACGGAAGAATGGCAAGGAGGGGGTAAAACGGTAGATATTGAAGTCAAACTCCCTCACCCAATGTCCAAGATTGATACGGACGAACATCTAATCCAAATAATGAAAAAAATTCGGACTAAAATATCCGATTTAGACTTGCCAACTAGGTCCACTCTAGTCACTAGTTTTTCTCCAAGAATTGGGCCAGCGGCCAAGAGATCTGGAGTTGGAATACCAGTTTCCAGACTTGTACCGCATATTAGGGCCTGGGGGAGGTACTGGAGAGTCAAGAGGACGGTAGCAATACCGAACTTCGCAAGAACCTCATTTCAAGGTTCGGCAAAAGCTCTACGAGCAGAAGGTATGGAGTCAATCGGAATGGCTCTGGAATATCTTGTTGGATGGACTAGATGGGTAGGTCCAAGGCTACCTGTAGGACTATCTGGCAGGGGTCTAGAGAGACTACAAAGGGCCAGAAGAGGAATGGGTGTTTTTGTTTGGCCTGCACCATTGCGATACGAAGATGCGCTTATTGGAGCTGGAGTTTCTCTAGTATCGGATGAAATGAATCCAAATGTCTATGTCAAGCCTGACGGTAGCCCTAGATGGCCTAGGCCCGGAAGCCAACCCTTAGACAAAGAGTGGATTGATAGGCTAAATAACGCCTCTGCTCCCGAGTATCCGGAACTGATTAGAGAGGCTGCTAAAACGTTACCAACTTGGTCTGAGCTAAGTGACACAAATAGGGAGAAGATTGTTCTTGACCATGCAAAGAGAATGTTTTGGCCTGGTAATGCATTGAAATGGGTTCCAGAATCTGGAGACGGCCTTCCTTGGGGGAGTCCCAGAATATTGGGGCACAGAGGAGCTGGAAAGACTCACAGTTCTTGATCAATCAAGTCTTCTTAGGGGTTGGTCGACAGGGATGTATTTTGGCCTATAAATTGGCACTCCCCTGCCATCCCTTGATTCTCTTTCATCGAGTATCTGGGCACATATTCCTGCTACTCTAGCCCAACCGAAGAATGTAGTATAGTAATCTGGCTTTCTAAAACCAATTGAATGTAATAGTGTTCCACTTGCGATATCCACGTTTGGATATGGGTTCCTAATCTTCGGGTGTTCCTTTAGAATAGGTGGGATAATTTCTCTAAGCGCCTTGACGATCTTATAGTTCTCATCTTCAGGGCAGACCTCCGAACCTAGTTCGATTAGCAGCCTAGCTCTCGGATCCTCCGCCTTTAGTACACCATGTCCGAAGCCGTATATTGGCCTCTTAGCAGCTAGCTCTGATCTAACGAAACTCTCGATCTCGGACGGTTCGGAGGTTCCAATCCTCTGAACGAATTCAAGGCAGGCTTGGTTTGCCCTGCCATGGAGGGGCCCAGATAGGGCATTCATCGCGCTAGACAGGGCCGAATATACCGAAGCCCAACCGGACGCAACTGCTTTCCCTGAGAAAGTGGAGAGGTTTCCGCCTCCATGATCCATGTGTAGTATGAAAAAGAATCTCAGAACTCGATTCATCCGCTCGGCTTCCTCACCCTCAATACCTAGCATGTGAACAAAGTTCTCGACA
>JAYZLO010000064.1:0-8491 GCA_036154175.1 Thermoplasmatota archaeon
GTGCTTTTTTTGATGGATTTTTTCCACCATTACCCACTGTAAACACACACGGCCCAGAATGGCACCATTCTCTCGCTCATAACCTTGTCTTTGAGGTCGAAGAAGCACAATTAATGGCATACGGCTATCTATTAACGGGGGTTCTTGAGGATTTGTGCAATCCCTCATGCACCTTTGAAGGAGACTGGTAAGGGGCTAACGCCGCTCCCCCTTTTTTCCATCAGTCCAATCGTAGATTCCCAAACCCGTTTTCTTACCCAACTCGCCTGATTTTACAAGCCTGTCTAGCATTTCATGAGGTCTGTAATAATCATCTCCGAAAGCGTCAGCAAGACTATTCAAGATATCCCTTCTAACATCCAAACCAACTAAATCAGATAATTCGAGGGGCCCCATCGGATGACGATACCCCAGTTTCATTGCAGTATCAATATCACTTGCGGAAGCGACACCTTCCGCTAACATTCTGATGGCTTCATTACCCAAGACCACACCTAATCTACTAGTAGCGAAACCCGGAAAGTCACGTACCTCGATGGTGCTTTTGCCCAATAATCTCCCCATTTCCCTGGTCCTTGAGACAGTCTCGTCCGATACGCCATCATGGCAGACAATTTCTATAAGATCCATTAGAGGGACAGGGTTGAAGAAATGCATCCCAATCACTCTCTCGGGGATCTTTGTTACAGATGCGATTTCTCCGATACTTAGACTGGAGGTATTAGTTGCTAAAATGCAATTTTCCTGACAAAGACTCTCTAAATTCTTGAATAATTCCCTTTTCAAATCCATCTTCTCCGGAACCGCTTCAATTACAAAATCCGCATCTTTCACTGCTCTAGAAATGTCTGATTCCGGAATAAGATTATCAGACCATTCCTCTTTTTGCATGATTGTGGTTTTTCCTTTCGAGACTCCACTATCCCAAAAAGAATGAATAGACGAAACTCCTCGGTTAAGAGACTCCGAATAAGCATCATAAAGGCGAACCTTCCATCCAACTTCGGCACAGACTTGTGCTATTCCTGCTCCCATCGTACCCGAACCTATGACGGCCACTTCCCGGATTGCCATAACAAGCCGAGAGTCCGCTGGGAAATAAGCAGTACTAATCTTCACGGCCAAATGCTGCCAGAGCAGATTGAAACAATCTCTGGCGAGGTACATCATGCTCCAGGAAACAAGTGAACGGTGCCACGTCCTTCAGCAATTCAATTGAGGAAACATAAGCACCATAGACAAAAGGATCTGCATAGTCGATACTAGGGATGGAAATCCCTAGTTTGCTCAGGCCCTTCCGCGTGTCTTCGTCCCAAATAGAGTATGTATGATGGGAGAAGTGAAGATATGCAGAGAGTCGTCTGATATCGGCCCTCGCTTTGTCCGTCAGACTTTCGAT
The DNA here is from genome assembly GCA_036154175.1 of Thermoplasmatota archaeon. GTDB lineage: Archaea > Thermoplasmatota > Poseidoniia > Poseidoniales > Thalassarchaeaceae > UBA36. Next base: position 1,400 of record JAYZLO010000064.1, read on the forward strand.
AAGAAGTGTGTCTGGATATTTTATTGCATAGAGTGAGAGTAGAACCTCTCTTTGAGTCTCCTCTCTCCACGATCTCTTTTCTAAACCCATCCAATCATCAATCATGTCTAGCATTTCAGGAGAATACGGTCTGTGAACTCGATAGAGAAGATTCTCGTAACCTTCCGAATCTTGGGCTTCAGAGTGATGATGCTCATGGAATAAATCCGTGAGTCTGTCAAAGAAAGGCCGGCAAAGATCTTTGTCAAAAAATGAAAGAGCTATGTGTTGCATCTATATCCCTTAGCTCCCTTTCCATTCCCTGTACTGAATCCATTCCTGTTTCATGTACTCATTGACCAGTTTCTCCTCATCTTCTTCTGTTGGGAGCATCTCTTGTAGATAGCTTTCCCACTCAGTATCATTTCCGGTAAATGGCTCCCCTTCAACCGTGAATCTTTTTCCAGCGTACTTACCTATGTTTCTCCTAAATCTATCAGAAGGGATGTATAGTTCTGGCTCGCCATCCTTTCTTGCCTTGCTAATTCTCCTCATCTCTTCTCTCAATTCGTTGAAATAAAGGTCCCGGCTTGCCTCATTGAGGTGCTCTCTGTCTGCTGAGTCTTCTGACTCTCTCTCGTCATATCTGCCTTTGATCCCATAAACATAAGCCCATTGTGCGCTAGAGGAATCATCCGTTCCGAACAGATCTAATCCAGTACTGACCCACTTGTTCACATATTTTTGGATTAAAGAGCAAGGAATTACGCCCTGCTTCACAACTCTCCTCAGTCCGTTTGCACCAGTTCCTAGGTGGAAGGACTCCTCTTTGAGCATTGGCCCCATACTCGCAGCGAGGGGTTTGAATGAAGATGTACTCAACATCTTAAGCTGATATTTGCCATCTCTGTCGATGAAATGGGTAAACATGAAGAAATCCAGCCAGTGATCAATCGGCTCATTGAATGAACCAAGTATCCTAGTTCCTTCTTGTGCATTTCTTTCCAGAAGTTTCGCTGCCTCGCGGACGCCCTGCTCTCCGAAGAAAGTACACAGAAGGTATGCCATCTGCCACCCATGTCTCTGTTCCTCACACATTATCCGAAGTGCAGATTTCTTGTCGTATTCTGTTGGAGCAGTTGCAAGTAAGTGATTTTGCTGCTCAACACTCGCAAATTCTGTATCTCCTTGGACGCTGACCATGGTGATAATCGCGTCCATGATATTCTGTTGTGGGATTTGCATCCTTCTATTCCACTTAGGCATCCCCTCGAAGTCCCCAAATTCTATTTCTTCACCGGCAGTATCCCAGTCAAACTTGATGTCAAACCTGTAGTCTCCAAGCCATGATGGATCGAAGCCAATCCTAGTTTGCCAATCGTTAAATTCTTCAATCCAAGTTTCAAAATTTGTAGGGTAGTTTTGAACAACCTCAGTCTCTGACATAACCACCCCAGTATAAACGGGTATTTTATCGATTGTTTCCACCTGGTACCGTGGACCTGTCCGTTACTTCCCTTCGAATCTTGGAGTTTGCTTATCGACGTAAGCCTTGATGCCTTCTTTAGCATCTTCAGATTGAAATAAGTCTGATTGCAACTCTCTCTCTAAGGCTAGGTGATATTCCAAGGGGATTTCAAGTCCACTTTGTACACTCCTCTTGATATTTCCAATTGCCTTAGCTGCCGCAAAAGGAAGAGTAAACCGCCCGGAATAATCCAGTACGTCCTGTCTGAACTCATCCAGACTCATGCTATCGTAGATATCATGCACTAGATCCATATCTTTCGCCTCTTCGAAAGAAAACTTCCTTCCCGTGACCATTATTTCCATTGCCTTTGCTTTTCCGACTAGTCTTGAGAGGCGTGCCGTACCTCCTGTTCCCGCCAAAACTCCTAGGGAAACCTCTGGCAATCCTACCTGGAAGTTCCCTTTTCTAGCTATCCTGACATCCGCAGCCATTGCAATCTCAAGTCCCCCTCCAACTGTGTGCCCGTTTAATGCTGCAATTACTAGCTTTGGAGTCTGCTCAAGTCTAGATAGGGTCTCGTTCGCATGAAGACAAAAGAAATACTTGTACCTCGGGGTTAGCTTGTTCAGATATTTTATGCTAGCCCCGGCTGAGAAAAATTTCTCACCGTGTCCGGTTAATAGGATTACAGAGACATCATCATCGAATCTAGCACTCAATATCGCATCATCAATATCGTGCCACATTTCTCGTGTGTAAGTGTTGACAGATGTCTTCTCTCCTACCAATGGCTCTCCATCCGAATCTGAAACTAACTCAATGATAGCCACTCCGTTATCCGTTACTCCGTAGTTTACTAGACGGTTCTTCATGGGTTTAAGTTCGGGCCAAGATGCCATGACTTATCGGCAGAGTTCAGCCATATCAATCAAACGGAGGTTAGAATTCCCTATGTTTCAGAGTCTTTGAAAGAGATATTCCCGCCTCTGATGTGTTGAGACTTCCATTGATCGCGTATTTCCTCCGCTCGTTCACTTCTTTCCCAAACATCCCTCTTCAGTGCCCTTCGAAATGGCATCCTGTGGACTATTCTACCATCTTGAAGCACCTTTTTCCTCAACATACTCATCTTCACTATTGGCCACAAAGCCTTCCTTACTAGTCCAGGTTTGTATAACCATTGCATAAATTTTAATCCATCGCCCTTCCTTTTCTGGTCCCTCATCCACTGATTTGCAACCATCTTGAAACCCCTATCTCCCACTCTATTCATGAGAAACCGGTTTATCGCACTAGCCTTGACTAGCGGGACCAAGCGTTTTCTAACCTCTTTCTCATAGTCACACTCACCCATTATCGCTTTGGCTGCCAATACTCCACTAGTTATCGCATATCTCATCCCAAATCCCCACATGAAGTCCTGAAGGCCACCTGCCTCTCCGACGTAATACCTCCCTTCATGAACATATTTTGTGGGTATTCCGAAGTCACCTTTTCCGCCGACCCTCTTAATTGGCCTCCTGTCTAGAGAATAATTCTCATCGTACCATGCTATCGTCTCATCAAGATAACGCCCACTATTCCGTTGTTTTCTCCAAAGACATGTACAAATCAGACCTATTCCGTCAATTATGATTAGGTATGAATATGCTCCCGGAGCTAGTTTGTCGTTTAACTGAAATGCTACAATATTTTCATGACTGGTTTCGAAGATTTCACCGAATGCAACAGCACTGGATTCCCTCGGTCCCGCTGCAACAATTTGACATTCCTCCGGAGATCTCTTGGTATCATAGTGTATGGTTGCTCCGCTATTGATTGCCATTCTCTTGAATCCCTGGTCAATTGTATGATTTGCTGTACCCCTCTCAATCACCCTAAAGGCCACTCCATCGGTTTTTGGATTAGTTATGGTATCATCTGGGTGTATTAAATCGATAATTCCGAAGGAATCAGACTTGAATTCCTTATTATCGAACCCCCATTCTTCTAATTCATCGAAGAAATCAATATCGCCTGTCCAATTCTCAATACCCTGAAAGTCACCATCAAACCTAGCTCCACTATCTTTCCTTAACTCATGAACATGAACTTCTCTCCCAGACCTTGCAAGTAGTGTCGCAGCAGCCAATCCCGAGAGGCCTGCTCCAAGAATGTGAATTTCTTCGCCCATATTATGCCGAAACACACAGATGGCTTGAACAGTTGGGTCACCCGTCGCCTTCAAGCCATAGATGTATCTCCAGAACCATGGTCGTCCACATTCGTGTCGAGGAGGATTTTCTAGATTCAAACAAGCTCAGGGCCCTTATTGAGACGGAGGGATGTGGTAGCATAGTCAGCTTTATTGGACTAACTAGAGGAAATTATCAAGATAAAAAAGTGAAGAGCTTGGAATTTGACTCGTGGCAGGCAAAGTTACCAGAGGTTCTCGAGAAGATAGCGAATGATGCGATTACTAGATTTCAAATTAAATCAGTAGTTATAGCTCACAGGATCGGCTCAGTAGAGCCCAGTCAGGAGATAGTTTGTATCCATGTAGGTTCTAAGCATAGGAAAGATGGATTTATTGCATGTTCCTGGATAATTGACGAGCTGAAGAAACAGGCGCCACTGTGGAAGAAGGAAATCCGAGAAGATGGCGAGTATTGGAAATCCGGATTAGGTTGAAATTATATTTTAGATGAATTTTATACTCACTCTTGATGTTTATTTTAATTGTCCCAAACCAAGTTCCTGAATAGTGAGACCCCCTCGGGTAATCGGTGAGTCTGTGAGGTTGTCGATAGATGGAATAGTAGATGTGGGTTCAAAACCCAAAATTAAACGTGAAGCCGTGGCGTCTGGTCATATTATCATATCTCCGAAATCGATCAAGGCTATCTCGGAAGGATTGTCTCCAAAGGGCGATGTAAGGGAAGCATCAACAATTGCGGCCATTCAGGCAGTAAAGGAAACCTCCCGTAGTCTTCCTCATTGCCATCCAATTCCCATTGAGGGATGTACTGTAGATTGGGAGATCGGAGAGGGAGGGCTCTACTGTACCGTTTCTGTCAGAACCCATTGGACAACCGGAGTTGAAATGGAGGCACTTTCTGGAGTATCAGCAGGCCTTCTATGTGCCTGGGATATGCTTAAACCGTTTGAAAAGGACGAATACGGGCAGTACCCAAAAACTAGGATTCAAGAAATCCGAGTTATCTCAAAGATGAAGGGGGACCAGCAGAGTTGAATCCCATAACCCCCTCACGAAAGCTATGTCCACAGGCGACTTGATTCCCGATTTCCTCAGAGCAACCGAAGTAGCAGCGGTCGCAGCTTCAAAATGGATTGGTCTAGGAGATGGAAAGGCTGCAGATGGTGCGGCAGTAGAGGCAATGAGGGGTGTTTTTGATACCATACCCTTCGATGGAAGGGTTGCCATAGGGGAAGGTGAAAGGGACGACGCCCCAATGCTCTGGATTGGAGAAAAACTTGGTACTAGACAAGGAGACCCGAATTCTCCATCGATTGATATTGCGGTGGACCCACTTGAATGTACAAATCATGTCGCTTTTGATAAACCGAATGCAATGGCTGTATTAGCAGCAGGTCCACGAGGTTCACTCCTACATGCGCCAGATTGTTACATGGATAAAATCGCTGGTCCGAAAGAGATCATCGGAGAAGTCAGTTTAGAGGCAGATGTCGCCTATAATGTAGAGAATGTCTCTGCCTGTCTCGAGAAAAATGCAGAAGATCTCCAGGTTGTGGTCATGGACCGACCAAGACACGAAGAACTAATCCGTGATTTGAAAAATTTTGGTATTCATCCGATTTTAATAGGTGACGGAGATATTGCTGCTGCTCTAAATGCAGCAGATCCTGACTCAGAAGTAGATTTGCTGATGGGAATAGGCGCAGCCCCTGAGGGAGTAATTACTGCCACGGCATTGAGAGGTTTAGGGGCCCACTTTGAGGGCAGGTTAGTCTTCAAAAATGATGGCCATATTGAGAGAGCAGAACAAATGATCGATGGAGATATCGAGAGAATTTGGAATCGAGATGATTTGTGCAACTCAAAAGATTCGGTTTTCATTGGGTCTGGAGTTTGTGATGGAAGAACTCATGGAGTCGTGAAATTGGGCCAAGGAAAATATTCTGTCGAATCAGAAATTATCGATGTACAAAAATCGTCCCACAGGGTTGTATCCTCAACCATAAATTTTGATTCTTCAAACCAAAAGTAATTTTATCAAGACGATGGATTCTTTTCTCTGAACCTCTTCCCAAACATGAGAGAGTACCATGGATAAAGGTCTGATAGAGAAAAACGCTAACCAATTAGTCTCCCCCGGAAAAGGAATTCTGGCTGCAGACGAAAGTAATGGGACTATGTCCAAACGCTTAGAATCAGTGGGAGTTTCGGCATCAGAAGATGCTCGTAGGGATTACAGAACAAATTTATTCTCCACAGAGGGATATGAGTCATCCATTAGTGGTGTAATTCTCTACGACGAGACTATCCGTCAATCAATGGATGATGGTACTCCAATTCCAGATTATCTTAACGAGCGAGGAATTTTGCCTGGAATCAAAGTAGATACGGGAGCAAAAGATCTAGCAAACCACCAAGGTGAGAAGATTACTGAGGGACTTGACGGTTTAAGGGAGCGTTGTTCCGAATATTTTTCGATGGGCGCCCGATTCGCCAAGTGGCGTGCCGTAATTCGAATAGGAGAAGGCCTTCCATCGGCAGCATGCATCTCCACAAATGCACACGCTTTAGCAAGGTACTCTGCAATTTGTCAAGAAATGGGCTTGGTCCCAATCATAGAGCCTGAAGTCCTAATGCAAGGTGATCATGATGCTGATAAATGCTTCGAAGTTACCGCCAACATTCTCTCACATACATTTTCCGAATGTGAAAAACAAGGCGTCCACATTCCAGGTGCTCTCCTTAAGCCGAATATGATCTTTGCAGGAGTGGAAAACGAAAAACAAATTTCTAGAGATGAAGTTGCAAGGATGACAATTAAATGTTTGATGGAAAATGTTCCACATGATCTCCCAGGGATAGTGTTTCTTTCAGGGGGGCAGTCAGATGAGGATGCTACAGCCCATCTAAACTTGATGAATAAGATGGAATCAGAAATGCCGTGGCAACTATCTTACTCTTATGGGCGAGCACTACAAGCAGATGCTCTAAGAAGATGGGCAGTAAGGGACGCAGAATCAGATTCTTCCAGCAGAAAATCTTTCTTACACAGGGCTTCAATGAATCGTCTAGCAAGAAGTGGAGAATGGGACGAGAGTCTAGAGATGTGATGTTTCAGACCTTTTCTTCAAAAGCCCCTGGTCTTACTTGCCAAACACATATCTCATATCTGCCCGAAAGGGCCCCTCCTCTTTTGGTAGTGGAGACTTTCAAAATATCTTTATCCTTTGAGAGGACATTACCTAGCTGTTGAGGCGTGGTCCCATGCCTCATTGTAGAATTTACATGTTCGAGGATCTCTGTGGTATTTGCCTCTCCGCGCTCGTCTAAAAATTTCTTGATTTTCTGCCTTAATCTGGTAGTCCTCATATTGTTCACGCTACTATTACGTACCTCCCCATTGGCCGATATGCTCAGGATGGCGGATGGTAATATAATGCTTCTG
>JAYZLO010000065.1:0-12623 GCA_036154175.1 Thermoplasmatota archaeon
GATATCTAGTAATGTGACAGTGCTAGACTCGCGTATTGGACGAGTTATTTGCTTGATTATTTGAGGGTCCTTTCCTTCACTAAAATTAGGCACACATTCTATAAGTCGCGCTTCCATTGTTTAAGGGGAGACACTATTCGTCAAGATATTTTGCTTAGGTATACAGCCCCTCTGGTCCTGAAGACGGTGTGCCTTTCCGCTTTTTCTCTACCTTATTTATCGCATTGATGAAATCTCTCTTGCCTGTTGTTTTTTTACCATCAGAGATAGCTGATATTCCAGCTTCTAGTACTACCGACTTAATTTCTGCGCCACTGAAACCTTCAGTCATAGATGCGAGTAACCTGTTATCAACAACCTTCGAAAGGGGCATCTTCCGAGTATGTACTTCAAAAATTATCTCTCTTGCTTCTAAGTCAGGGATTGGAATCTCGATAATTCGATCAAATCTACCTGGCCTTAGTAAGGCTGGATCGAGTAACTCGGGCCTATTTGTGGCCGCAATCACCTTAACGTTGTCCAAACTATCAAAGCCATCAATCTCTGAAAGAAGCTGCATTAATGTCCTCTGAACCTCCCTGTCTCCAGAAGTTGCCACATCAAGCCTTTTTGATCCGATTGAGTCTATCTCATCGATAAAAATGATCGATGGAGCCTTTTGCCTGGCCATCTCAAATAACTCTCTTACCATCCTTCCCCCTTCCCCGATGTATTTTTGGGCCAACTCAGCACCAACTAATCCAAGAAACGTAGCACTAGTGGAGTTAGCGACAGCCCTTGCAAGCATTGTCTTACCCGTTCCAGGGGGCCCCGTTAACAGAATGCCCTTCGGTGGTTCAATTCCGAATTCTTTGAAGGCATCTGGATTTTCGAATGGAAGTTCAATAGCCTCCCGAATATCTGAAATCTGTTCGTCCAAACCCCCAATAGATGAATACTCAACGTTAGGTGCTTCTATCATCTCTGAATTACTAACTAACGGGTCCCAAGAGTCAGATAGTATTTCAACGACCGAAAGTGTATCTTGATTTAGTGCAACCCTCGATCCAGGTTTTATTTTCGTTGTATCAAGTCTACGATTAACTGAAACGAGGAAGACTGTACCATTTGAACTTCTTACTATGGCCTGTTCATTGCTATAATCTTGGACGTATCCTACAATTAAAGGTGGATTCTTGATATTGCTCAATTCCTCCTCTAGCCGGCTAGCCCTTTTTTTCATCTGAGCGAATTCATTTTCGATAAATAATTTCTCCGTGAGTAATTGATGAGCCTTATCTGAAAGATCTTGAAAATCTTTGGAGAGTCTATCCAATGCTTCCTTATTGGGATTCAATTTTTCTAAGGTTTCGGAGGGTGTACTCTGATCATCGGCTTCACTCGCCATATACACCACAGCAAATGGATACTTATGACCTCTGCGAAGGACTATGACAGTGTTTTCACTGCGAAATGTATGGGCGCATGCGAGTTATGTGGAAAAGAGGGTGTTTCCACAAAGAAAGCAACCGTATCTTCTGCCCTATTGGAATGTTGTAACCATTGTATTGTTTCTCTAGGACTGGTTGTAGAGAGGGAGAGGGTTGATTTGGTCTTTGAAAATACGAACAAGAGCCAAGTTATCGGAAGGGGAGTAAGAGGAGTTGACATAATGTCAAATGATAAAACGGAGTTAGCTTATGATTTTCACTCCAGAATTAGAGATGCTAGGATACGAGAGGGTCTTTCTCAAGTTGACCTGGCTAAGAGGATGAACGAAAAAATAGGAGTTATCCAAAAGGCGGAAAATGGGATTCGTCCTACTGATTCGCTAATTGCTAAGTTCAGTAAAACACTTTCAGTTGAGTTATATGTAGAGAAAATTCCTAACAATCACAGAATGGTGGAAAAAATAGATGACAGAGTATTGACAATTTCTGACGTTAAGGACCAGGATATTCAGCAATCTTCCGATAGGAGGGTTAAGAAAAAAGGAAGACGTTTGGGCGTTTCTAGGTCTGGTTCTAGAACAAGGAGAAAATAAAGTGTTGGAAGTACCTTTGCATGTCATTCACCTTGACCAAGACGATCCAAGAAAATGTACTGCCAGGAAAATTTGTTCATTAGGGCTAGCGAAATTGCATGACTCAGCGATTAGCGCCCCAAGGCGAGGGTTTCTCTTGGATCCGGAGTCAGATGTAGTTATCGGCCCTGAGGATAGGCCACTGACAAAGATGGGTGGATCTTTGGTAGCACTGGACTGCTCGTGGAAGAAAATTAATGATTCATTGTTAGAGATTGAGGGGAGGACTAGGTTACAATCCAGAAAACTACCAAAACTCCTACCGGCCAACTCAGTTTCGTGGGGCAAGGTTGGAAGACTATCTTCAGTAGAGGCTCTGGCTGCTTCCCTATGCATTCTTGGTTACAGAGAGCAGGCAGAGATATTGCTTGAGAAATTTCAGTTCGGAGAGCAATTTCTTCAGTTGAATAGGGAGCCATTGTTAGAATACTCTCATGCAGAAACAAGGGAACACATGGGTATTATCGAAAACCGATTTTTCGATGATTGAATGTTGCCCGATTGGCCAGATACCCGGCCAATCGGGTTACGTATTTCCGTCAGTAGAATAATCTCTTATTCAAGAGTCCATCTTGGCTGCGTACCAGACCATCATACCGAATGCGGTCTTGTTTACTAAGTCAGCTATGTTGTAGAGGATGTTCATGTCATCCGTACCCATTCCGCCGATCATATCGTTACCCATCATGTATCCGAGTGGGTAAATTGCCCATCCTACAGTAACGATCCATCTCATAGCCTCGAATGCGAACTGAACCCCATCGCTACCGGATTCTGAAGCAGCCTTAACGTCGCCTTGCCATAGGGCATACAGGATGTAACCCCATCCTGCCATACCGATGGCGAACCAGATCTCGGTGCTTGCGTCTCCGAAGAGCTCCCATGCGCCTGACTCGCCGAAGAATCCGGCTACGAGCATGACAATTGATGCTCCCATGAGGTTCCTGAACATGGCGAAGGTTGCGGCTCCGATAGCAGCCATAATGAGGTAGAATTCTACTACCTGCAGAGGGACGGTTATCAGCCAGTCTATGTATCTGTAGACCAATGGCGATCCAACTGCCCCCTCAACGCCGTATGAGTCTGCCCATACTTCCCTCATGTAGGTGTAGTGGTACCATGCGATACCGGTGACCAGTGCGGCCACGGTCATCGACGTCTTCCATTTGTCATCTACGTTCTGCCTTTCTACAAGGAAGAACACAGTTGATGCCAGCATCATCGCCGTAGCGAGCCAAAAGCTGATCCCAACGTAGTCATCCGTTGCAAGGGCAGTTGTCTCAGCGGCTACAGTTGGTAGAGCAACCACTGCTAGAGCAATTGCGGCACCAATAGACGCGCCTCTCGTTATTCCCTTTTTGTTTCCATATGGGGCTAAATCCATACTGTCTGCCCTGAATTTGTTCTTATATATTCTAAGGTAACTTTTCTACACTAAGATGACAATTTGGCATAATTTACTATCATGCGGCGATGTTCATGAATCAGTAGAATAATCCGTCACTCTGACTCCAAGCCCGCCGATTTTGGAATCTCTGAGCATAATTTTATCCATCTTTTTGTGGAACTCGCCTTCAAGATCTATATCCATTGCTAGAGAATGGCCGAGCAATAGAATGAGTAAATCGGCTAGTTCCTCTGCGATTTGCTTTTTGGGCATACCTTTTGTTATTGCAGCAGAAAGCTCTCCAAGTTCTTCCACTGTAAGGGCTATTCTGTAACCCATATCGTGTCCTCGGCTTTCTTTGGAAGCAAAGGAGTGCTTGTTATGGAAGGAAGCCACTCTAGACATCATTGTTGACCATTGGTCATCTGGAAGATTGTTTTCTTCCAAAGAAATCCAATCTTCCAAACTAATTCTTCTCGGCATATTTAATTCGAAGAATAGTGGGACAAAAGTAATTTCTACTGGTTCATTCTATTGAGTAACTCAATTATGCATTTTGAGATGATTTTTCTTGTCTCTGACGCTATCTTTGACACCCCCTCATGATCAATTGTTGAATTAGGATTTTCAGGATTCCTCCCAGCGGCCCAATTTGAGGAACAAACTAATGAAATGTGAGGAGTATCCAGCTCGGAGATCAAGCGTTGTTCTGGACCTAGTGTCATCCCTACAACCTGGGCCCCTAACTTCTCGAGTGCATCTATTTCGGAAGGGCTCTCGAATTGGGGGCCGACGCATTGGGCTACAACCAACATATTTGGAGCAGAACCCTGCTCAATGGTTAATACGTCTACGCAAATAGATGATGAGTAACTGTCGAACATCAAGGATCGATCAGAATGTTTTGCATCTAAATCGTGGAATGTCCATGGAGAAGTCGTAAGATCTAGGATATCTCCAGCTAATCCGACTTGGCCGGGTGGCAGCTCGTCAACCATTGTTCCAACTGAATTAATACTGATAATTAGGTCAGGATTTACTGAATCTGCGGAATGGACGTTTGCTCGATGTTCAATCATATGTGGAGGAGTTCGATTTGTCCCATCTGAATGGTGTCTATCTATTACAATGATTTCTCCATAATCCGTAGATAAAAGCGAAATAGGAACTTGCCCCCAAGGGGTGTCAATATGAATTACTTCGGATTCAGAGGGGCAAAAAGAAGCTAATGTTTCTGGGAATGAGCTCATTCCTGTCCCGCAAATCACCGCTATACGGGGCAATTGCTCACTCCTTAAGTCTTGAAATTAGTTCGGACTTTTTCCCAGAAACTGGTTTCCCTGATTCTTTCAGGAGCTCTTTCAACTCGGGAACTGTCATAGAATCATAGTCAAGGGAGTCGTCCTTCGACTCTTCGGATTCAGGTTCAGTGTCTTCATTATTTTGCTTTGGAACTTCCACACCTGTCTCTGATTCTTCATTGAGATCAGATTCATCAGAAGCCTCATTTTGATCTTCCAATTTCTCCTTAGATTCTTGTTCTTCCTTTTTTATGTCTTCCAATGTCGGGCCATCATCTACAATGACTCCATCTTGAATGAGCTGGCTGCGCCTGAAGAAAACAGAGCGAACGGGCTGAATCTTGGTTATCTCTTTAGTAACAGCTTCTTCTAAAGAACCATCCATCAGAGCCTTTTGGACAGAAATCCAAGTTGATTTAGCGCAGAATTGTATTACTACGTTCCTAGCAGCACTTCTTGTTTCCTGCTTCTGGCTCGCTTTGACTCTTGATCTAGTAACGATAAATGGTTTTATTCTGATAAAGAAGCCGTCCTCAGTAACTACATCAATGGTGTCGTCAATCTTTCCTCGATCCCTCCTGATCTGCCTCCTGACAAAATCCTTCATTACATCATGGCCAATGAATTCAGTGAGTGCGTCATTGCCAATTACTTCCTTCACTCGAAATTTGATCTTAACATGCATTTTAGTGAAGTCACCATCTAGTTCATTTTGCATGATTTCGTAAGGCCGGCCCAAAATCATGGATTCCTCCTCGGCGAGAGTCTCCCCGATCACTTTGAAGGACCATGGGTTTCTAGGCGCTCTAATTGAAGACCAGCGCTTCGCCTTCCACTTATCTTTCTGCCTTCTCGCAGCTGCCCTGGCTGATGCTCCCTTTGCCATTGTATTGACTCCTTATAATTCGGGGGCTGCCCCGTTCGCGAACCGTCCGACCTAGAACCAGTATTTGAACGGAATGTAACCAATAGAAAGCGTATAGGGGTGCAATTGAATACATATGAATTGAACGAATACATATGGGATTGCACGGAGGAATGTGGAGAGTTCACTCTAGTGCTGTAGATGATACAGAAATTATCCTCGAGTCACTTAGTTGGCTATGTGGCGACGAAGCCCAAGTCCGTATGTTTAATGATAAATCTTCAATAGGGGCTAAAATGTGTATTTTCGAATGTAAAATGAAATCTAAACAGGCCAAAGAATCTCTGAGGAGAATAGATCCAGAATCGATAAAAAAAATAATGCGGGATGATCTAGAGTCTAGGATAGATGGAGGAAAAAATCTGCATATCAGATTAGATTTAAGCAAGCTAGTGAGTGGAGAGGGGAAATTATGTGAGTATTCCCATCCCTCTGTGGTGAAGGGGAAATTCAAGCTTGAGGTTTATCCTGGCCAGGAAGAAACTGAAGTAGCAATGGAGTTGCTGTCTTCTGTCTTAAACTAAACTAATATTCATATGCAAGTTACCCCCCAGCTCAGGGTAATGACTCATGTTGTAACGAGCGCCTGTGTACGCTGTAAATATCAAGACTGTGTACATGTCTGCCCAGTAGAAGCATTTAGGGAAGCCGAAGAATATCTAGTAATAGATCCAGACGAGTGCATAGACTGTGCTGCTTGTATTCCTGAATGCCCTACGGAAGCAATCTATGCGGACGTCGACCTACCAGAAGAAGAAATTAGCTGGTTAGAGAAGAATGAGGAAGAGGCCGTTAATCTACCTATTGCAGAAGGGGACTCACCAGTTCTAGCAGATTGAATTCGATGTTCTGTTGAACATAGGTTCATCAATGAACCCCCAGAGGGTACATTGTGCCAGATAGGTTAGATTTGAAAGAAATGCGTCACGGGACTGAGCTTCTGAAGAGAGGATTCGCCAAGATGCAGCAGGGCGGAGTCATTATGGACGTAGTTACTCCAGAACAAGCGCACATTGCTGAAGATGCAGGGGCCGTCTCAGTTATGGCTCTAGAGAGAGTTCCCGCGGACATTAGAGCATCGGGCGGAGTGGCTAGGATGAGTCATCCTAGCCTGATTAAAGAGATCATTGATACGACTAGCATTCCTGTAATGGCAAAGGCCAGAATCGGACACGATGAAGAAGCTAGAGTGCTAGAGAATCTCGGCGTGGACATGATTGATGAGTCAGAGGTATTAACCCCTGCAGATCCATTCTATCACATAGCCAAAAATGACTATTCAATCCCATTCGTTTGCGGGTGCACTAACTTGGGAGAAGCAGTACGCAGAATAGCTGAGGGAGCAGCGATGATTCGAACTAAGGGTGAAGCAGGTACTGGAAATGTTGTCAGTGCTGTAAAGCATGCCAGACTAATTGAAGCGGAGATAGAATTTTTATCCAATAATCCTAATGATAGAATTGATGAAATCGTTAATCAAGTAATGAATGGCTATAGGAGAATAGAGGATTCCTCAGATTTGGGAGTGGAAGTAAGTACAACGCCATTCGGGCATATTGATGAAATTCGTGATGAAGTGACGGCCGTATTGGAAGAAGTGCGTGATATTGGGCGCCTTCCCGTAGTAACATTCTCTGCAGGAGGTATTGCAACTCCTTCAGATGCTGCTCTGATGATGAAGCACGGCATGGATGGTGTTTTCGTTGGATCTGGAATCTTTAAGAGTGCGGACCCGAAGACAACCGCCGATGCGATAGTTCTAGCTACGCATCATTTCAATGATCCTAGCTTGGTAGCGGAAGCTAGTGATATGGTTGGTGAAGCGATGCCAGGATTAGAAATTGAAAGTCTCGAGATTAGGCTTGATGAGCGGGGTTGGTAACTACCTCTTTTTGCCCCGAGATGTGCCAAGTTTTCTAGAGCCCCTTTTGGAGGATTTACTTTCATAATTTCCGCTCTTGCTTCCAGAAGACACCGTCCCACCAAAGGATATTGATGCACCATCTAGAAGTTTTTCGGTCAAAGAATCTGCAAGTTTGTCGTCTTCATCGGGCCTCTTCAATGATTCTCTTACTGACCTGTTGTGCTCTTTGATCAGTTTTTCTCTCTCCATATGTTGTGACTTTATTTCATCCCTTATTTCGTTGACCTTTGAGAGTAGTTCGACCACTCCCTTATGACACTCCTGTGCCTTTTCTCTTTCCTCTACGAAAAGAGAATGCAGGCGATCACTTTCGCCTCTCAGGAAATCCCTTTCCTCAAACATTGGTTTGATTTGTTCCCAGATTTCATCGGCTAGTTTATTTTGTTCTAGCATAAGTTTGTGTTCGTTGTCTGCTTCTGCTCTTAGTCTCTGAATAGAGTCATCCATATCATTTAGATCTATAGAGATGATGTGGTGATTTTCTACTTCAGGAATCAGTTTATCTCTTTTTTGAATTAGAGAACGAAGCTTCTTTATCAACGAGTTCTCCTTCTCTAGGGAAATTGTTCCGTCTGTCATTATCCTATTTTCTATTTTCTCGATCTCACCAACTGTCTCGGATAATTGAATTACAACCGATTTTCCTGGGCCATCATCCCTTCTTCCCTTTTTCCTAGAAATTATCTCCCTGATACTTTTCTGAATTTCATCCCTTCTCGCTTGATGGATTTTTGACTTGGAGCGTATAGCCTTCTGCTCCTCCATGTTAGAATTAATGGTTTCCCGGATTTCTTTACCCTGCTCATTGACGGAGTTTCTTGAGTCGGCAGCCCTCTTTGCGGAGTCATTGTGTGAATCTCTCTGAGACCTGATTCTCTTAAGCTTAGATTCCATTGCATGAAGCCTTGTTCGGAGATCATCATCCTCAGGGACGTCATTCTCCATGGTCGTGGGAACGCCCCCCCCTTATTGAAGAGAACTAAAGTCCGAGAATATTAGCAGCAAACGGAAGAACTGGGGAAATTATGGCTAAAATCGCACCAATCATGAAAACCGCTCCTGTAGTCATCCTAAGTCTGGTGAAAAGATCAGACCGTACTTGCGAGGTAAGCACTTTGCCAGAAATTAGATTTCCTGAGGCGTCCTCCAATCTAACAGTAACTGTCGATTCGCCCATTGAAGAGGGGATCATTGTTTGCCAAACAATCCTAGATGCAGACATAGAATCTGACATTTGGTCATAGATTGGTTTTTCTGAAATTATTTCACTTGGAACGGGATCTGCTCGTAGACTGTAGACGCACTCATTAGGGCGGAAATCCGGAGTCTGTACCCTAAGTTTGAGTTCTTGCCGTTCACCGGTGTAGTTCAATACAGTAGCGAATAAATTTGCTTGCCCGAGTGTTAGGTTTTCCATGTCGACATCAAACCAAATACCTTGTTTAACAGGATTTGATAAGTGCATTCTCAATCTATCATTTAATCTAAAAAAGGGTGCACATCTTTCCCTAGCGTGCATCAAAAGGCGATCAAGAGTCTCTTCACCAAGTTCAGGGTGATTAATAATCTGATCGACGGTCTTAGAGTCTACCAATGAAGTAAGAGCGAGATGGAACTCATCTTCTTCGATTACTCCAGAACGGAATAGGTCCAAAGTCTGGAGAAGATATTCCTGAAGATCGGAGAGTTTTACACCCCTCTGCAAGTCAGAAGAGAATGATGATACGTATTTTGAAAATTTAACAGCAAGCATCGGGTCGACATGTGCTCTAATGACATCTGTATAAGGCCGGTTAAGTAGGGCCGGGTGCATGGGTGGTGAAAATGCCTGCAGAAGACCCCATGGATTTACAGTATTGAAGCGTGGCCTTTCAGAAACAAGATAGACGCTGTGGCCAGAAAGTAAGGCTCCTGTTGATAGAGCTATGAGAACTGGTATCCCTTCAGTATCAGTAGTGAAATTTAGTGCGAGGGAGAGGAGTAAAGTTGACAGAATCATCAGGGTTGTTGTGATATTTAATTGGTTAGAAGCCCCATCGATTACCGCCTTCATCTCACTGTATCCGTGTGCACTTCTAAAAGTGATTCCTGAGGAAGATATCTCATCTGTTTCGATTTGGAATAACCTTTTAGTAACCCATAGAAGGTAATGCAATACGAATAACAGCAAAAGGTCTGCTACCAAGATAACTAATGCTAGGAGATAGACGGACATTGAGAAAGAAAGATCGAGGAAAAGCGCTCTGACACTACCCTCCCACCATAGTGGATCTTCGCCTCTGTGAGATTGTGCCAGACCGAAAAGGAATACTACGATCATTGGCAAGAATAAGATTAATCGCGCCCCCCTACTAATTATCAAGTCATCAAGACCGTATAGTAAAGCCTCACGAGCTTTGAGGGTATCTTTGTAAGAATTGGGCATTTCGTTATTTGATTGATTCTTGACTATATTTTCAATTTCCGGAGCCGGTGGTGTTTCGGTGTTTAGGGCTGCGACCATTGAGTCGATATCGGAATGCAAGTCGGCTAGGTCTTCTTCGATTGGAGGTTCATTCATGATTATCACCCATTGAGAGTATCCTTACTATGACGCACATTGAAATCGCTGGCGAAAGAGATAAATTATTATTCTCGCAAAAAAGGTTTCCATTTGACTTGGAGATATGGGTCCCTATCGAGATACCTACCTCCCTAAGAGTAATTGTATCTATTGCGGATAGAAGGATTAGCTCGACTATTGAGGTGCTCATATCTGGAAGACTAGAAACTGGTAGAAGATCACCAATTCCAAAGGTTTCAATCGAACGCTTTACTCCTGGGATCTTTTGTCCCCTTGGGTTGGTTTTCGGGAATCCAAGCATCTTATCCAAAGCCATCTCCAAATTCTCGTCAACTGCATATTCCATCTTATTTGCGACTCCAGTAATATCGCCATCATAACCGATAATTTCCGAAAGTAGAATCTCTAATAGTCCCTCGCGTCGTTTTATTCTAGCGGCAAGTTGGAATCCTTCTGGCGTCAATCTGCAACCCCTATAAGGGATGTGAGTTACCATTTCTCTATCCGAAAGTCTTTGGATCATTTCTGTAACGGAAGCCGCTGAAACCCCCAATATGTTAGATAATTGAGTTGTTTTAACAATGGCTTCGGGGGTTCTAGTATGCACCTCAAAAATTCTCTTCAGGTACGTTTCTTCGATTTGGCTTAAATCCGACATTTACTAGCCCTCCCTTTCTGCTAAGAATTCGGTTCTGCAGATAGGACATCGTGACATAGTGGGACGTTTATCTAAGGGAACTCGCAAAGTCTGTTCACATTCAGGACAATTCAGGTTTGGACCTGAAGATTTTACTACTTGAGCTTCATTGTCTATTTCGCTTACGACAAATTCCATTGTACATGAAGGGCACTTTACTGCTCCCTCATGACCTTCAGGGACCATCAATCTTTGATCGCAATAATTACATGAAATTTCTTTTTTTGAAATAGAATCAGAAGATTTTGTGGATTCCTTCGTATCCCTCATTCTGACATTAGAAACTGAGGGTGTTTTTGTAGAAACTGCCCTCCATATAAATGTCCCAACCATGATGATTACAATACCGGAAAATGCCCCTATGGTGGCGGAGATAATGTCAAAGGGAAGCTCGAAGCCTTGGTCGGATATAGTTGACTCTATGGAATAGTCTGACCTGGCAGAAACATCTCCAACATTCCACTGAGCTCTGAGATCGATGTTTGATCCATCTGGCCAAGTTGGAATCTGTACTTGTGTGGAAATGGAAGCGCCTGGATTTACTGACTGGACAAGTACTTGATTGACAATCGTATTTTCAGAAAGGAGTATTATACGTAAATTCCCCGAAGGTGTAGGAGAATCTCCATTATTCTGAAGAGTTAATGTGACGATTACTGATTCGCCTTTGATTGGTTTAATTGGGTCGAAGGACGCGAGAATTGAAAGTGAAGAAGAATCTATTGTGGGCATCAAGACGTCTATTTCAGAATTGTTTGTGGAAGTATGATGTATTTCCCAACCTGATGGAATAGCCTCAATCTCTAGGTAGTCTGATGAAGGATTTCCCAAATATAATTCAATTGACCTCCGACCGGGTTCAATCGCAATGGAAATCTGCTGTAAATCCTGAATTGATCCTTCGAAACCAATTTTCGAAGAAAGTTGTATTTCCCTCGATCTCCCCTCAGAAAGAAAAAGTGAGACATGGACAGTAAGTCCGTTATCTAAATCCCAATTGTAAGATTCTATATCCATTTCTAAAGTCTGTCTTGTTGAGGAATAGATTGAAAATTGGCCAAGCAAAGAGGGATTGTCAAGCTCACCGTTAATTGATAAGATCGACCAATTAAATGTGTTTACTCCGATGATGCTGGGATAAAAAGACACTGATATTTCCTTTGTTGATCCGGGTGAAATCTGAACGAGATCACCAGTGTAATTTTCTCCAGAATCAACGTTTTCCAAAAAAAGCCGAGCTGAACCGCTGATATTTCCAGAGTTTCCGACCAATACAGCTGCACGCAGAGGATCGCCGAGATGTGCTGGCTCCCCGGAGATTAGGACTCCGGATTCTCCGGATAGAGTGAAGTTTGCAGATGAATCTGAGTGCTTTTCTTTTTTCTCGGACTCTAAGATTGCTTCATTATCTGAATATTCGTATGAAAAAGAGGCGAGTAAAAGCACCAAACAAATGCAGGGTAGGACGGGAAAATTGTTCCTCATCAATTAGTGCTGTGATGACCATCGTATCAATCAAACGCAAAAAAAATCACTGCATATGGCTTTATGTCGGGTATTTCCTCCCACGGAACATAATATGGACACTGAGAGTCTCATGCGAGTTCTTCCTGAAGAATTGGGGAGCGTGCTTTTACAACGCAGGTTAATGCTGAAAGATACCTTGCCCGGGGTGATAAGAAATCTAGAGGCAGAAGAGGATATTATTAGTCCCAAGGTTGAAAGATTAAAATCATCATTTAGTGAAGCTAACAAAAATGTAGC
>JAYZLO010000066.1:0-6485 GCA_036154175.1 Thermoplasmatota archaeon
CATCATCTCTCCATACCCATTCTACAGATGAATATTGGCGCGGCAGGGGAGATTCGAACTCCCGAGGTGAAACACCACTGGATTAGCAATCCAGCGCAATGGCCAGGCTATGCGACTGCCGCAGTAACTAGACGACCAGAGTTTCGTGCTTAAGAAGAACGGTCGCCTACTCTTCTTCTTCCGAACCTTCTTCGATACTGATTAATTCCGAAGGTAGCCTTGTAACATAAATTATCTCGTCAATGAATTTTTTCGTCACACGATCCCGTAATTCCATGACTCTAGTGCCTTTTGATGCCCTCCCAATGGTCTCTTTCGTTTGGGATGCACCTATTCTAATCATCATGCCCGAGCCAGTTAACATGAAAATCTGGTCATCTATGTTGGGAATCTGATTCACTCCCACAATCGTATCACCAGGGTAAAGATCCATGGTTTTCACGCCTTTTGCTCCTGAGCTGGTCCTCCTATAACCATCTCTTTCTCCAGTTCCGATTATGGTCCTCTTGCCCATTCCATTTTTTGTAATAGTGAGTATCTGAGTCTCATAATTATTGGTTACTACCATGCCAACTACATGACCACCATCGCCCTCTCGCGAAGAAGTCTTCCTGTCTCCCGTGAAAATGCCCCAAACACCCGATGTATTCCTACTAGTGGCAGTAATTTCCGAGCAAGCAAATCTGCTTGCTTGGCCAGTACTGGAAATCATTACAATATCAGATTCTTCAGTCCCGCTTCTTACATTGACCAGTGTATCTCCCTCTATTTTGAATCTAAGTGCATACTTCCCGTTTCTATTGATTTTTACATATTCTTTCAGACTTGTTTTCTTAATCAGTCCTTTCTCCGTAGCAAAAAGAAGGAAGTGACCATCTGGGGAACTAATCAACTCTCTATCCAATGGTAGAATTGATACTACTTTTTCCTCATCTCTAATGCTGCCAAGAAGATTTCTGATATGGCTCCCCTTGCCATATCTACTCGCCGAAGGCGTTTCCCATGCCCTTAATCCGTATACTCTCCCCTGATCTGTAAAGATAAGAAGGCGGTCTTTGGAGAAACAGGTGACAATTTTAGCTGGAGCATCCTCATCTTTGGTGGAGACACCTTTGAGTCCCTTTCCACCTCTATTCTGTAGTCTAAATGCCTCTACGGGCAAGTGTCTGATGTAGTTGTCAGTAGTGAGTGAAATCACAATTGCTTCTTCTGCAATAAGATCCTCCCTATCCATTGAGAGTGGCATTGGATCGATTTCGGACACCCTCTCATCTCCATGACTTTCTACCATTTCATCAAGTTATTTAATCAATATATCCAAACGCCTCGCCCTCGATTCGATAATTTCTTTCAGATCCGCGATCTTAATCTTCAGATCCTCAAATTCATTAGTCACCTTGTCCACATCCAAGCGACTCAACTGGTACAAACGCCTTTCAGCGATTGCCTTTGCTTGTGGTTTTGTGAAATCAAACTTTGTGATTTTTGCTAACTTCTCGTTTCCTTGCAGTACCGACTCAAATTGCTCTCTTCCAGAGCTTTCTCTACCTGCCTTTAGGACATCATCAATTCTTTCCTGCGCCTTTACTAGTCCTTCGAGAATATGGGCTCTGGATTCGGCTTTCTCGAGATCAAATACAGCTCTCCTTTCTATTATTTCTTCTCTGTGACCGACATAAGTGTGTAACATCACTGGCAGAGTTAGTAAAACAGGTCTTCCATCTAGGATTCCCATCATATTGGCAGAATATGACTCTTGCAATCTGCTTGATTTGAACAACTGATTGAGTACAGCGTAAGGGTCAGAATTGTTCTTGACATCTATCACGACTCGAATGCCTTCTTTGGACGACTCATCACGAATATCCCTAATTCCCGTTACGACCTCTTTTGACACCAAATCTGCAATATGGACTAGCATATCGGACTTCTTGACTTGGTAAGGAATCTCGTGAACAATGATCTTCTTCCCACTGGAACCGTCTTCAACATCACACTTCGCGCGTACGTGGAATCTTCCCTTGCCCGTGGAGTACATGTCAACGATGCCATCTATTCCGTGAATTGTAGCACCGGTTGGAAAGTCAGGACCCTTCACATATTGCATGTACTCTTCAAGAGAAATATTGGGAATTCCCTCATTATCGACTCCCTGCTCGAGAATCATTTCTATATGCAATCTAATAGCGCCTGCAACCTCTGTAAGGTTGTGAGGGGGTATTCTTGTCGCCATTCCGACTGCTATACCATCACTCCCATTCAAAAGAAGATTTGGCAACCTTGCAGGAAGTACAGTGGGCTCAATCTCCGAATCGTCGAAGTTGGGTTGAAAGTCGACTATCTTCTTTTCAATATCCTCCAGCATGTGTTTTGAGATTTTATCCAGTCTACTTTCTGTATACCTCATTGCTGCCGGGGGATCACCATCAATAGAACCGAAGTTACCCTGCCCATCGACAAGAGGGTATCTCAGGGAGAAATCTTGAGCCATCCTGACCATGGTGTCATAGATTGACTGATCTCCATGAGGGTGATACTTCCCCATGACCTCTCCGACAGAACGGGCCGACTTGCTATATTTCTTCTCAGATGTGTGCCCGCCTTCATGCATCCCATACAGTACACGCCTATGAACGGGTTTCAGACCATCTCTCGCATCTGGCAGAGCTCTTCCTATGATCACTGACATTGCATAATTGATGTACGATGTCTTCATTTCTTCATTCAAAGAATGATTCAAGATATTCTCATTATTTTCAGTTAATTCTAAGCCACCCTCTTCTTCAGATGTCAAGATTGGTCACCTCCTTAGCATACTTTTCGATGAATGACCTCCTTTCCGGAACATCATCCCCCATCAATATCTCGAATAATTCATTAGATTCCTCTGCGTCTCTCACAGTTACCTTTAGCATTGTTCTAGTGGATGGATTCATTGTAGTATCCCACAATTGCTCTGGATTCATTTCTCCTAGACCTTTGTATCTCTGGATGCCTATTTTTGCATTTGGATTGTCCCCTTGCAATTCTATGGTCACCGCATCCCTTTCTTCATCGGAGAATACGTATTTGCTAACTCTTCCTTTAGTCAATTGGTAAAGCGGCGGTTGGGCGATGTATACATGGCCCTCTTCTATTGCAGCCCTCATGAACCTCCATAGAAATGTGAGCATCAATGTTCTAATGTGGGCGCCATCGATGTCTGCATCACACATAATTATTATTTTTGAGTATCGAAGCTTGCTGGTGTCAAATGACCCTTCTTCTTCATCGTTATTCCCTACACCTGCACCCAGAGCACGTATAATAGTCTGAATTTCCTGATTTTGGAAGACCTTTGCAGCATTATGTTTCTGCCTTTCCACATTGAGTATCTTCCCTCTAAGTGGCAAGATAGCTTGAATCCGCCTATCTCTACCCGTTTTTGCTGAACCACCGGCAGAATCCCCTTCTACCAAATAAACCTCGCATTCGCTGGGATCACGAGATTGACAGTCTGCAAGCTTACCCGGAAGACCACCTCCTTCCAGAACTCCCTTTCTCCTGGTTAGCTCCCTGGCCTTTCTGGCTGCCTCCCTTGCCTTGGATGCTAGTAGTGCCTTCTCCACGATCTGCCTCGCAACTGAAGGGTTTTCTTCAAAGAACTCGCCCAATTTGTCATAAACAATAGTCTGAACTATTCCCGTGACTTCACTGCTCACCAATTTATCTTTAGTCTGGGAGGAGAAAGAAGGATCAGGATGCTTCACACTCACTATTGCTGCCAATCCTTCCCTAACATCATCACCCGATAAAGCGTCTCCTTTGAGGAGGGTTTTCTTCTTTGCATACAGGTTAACAGAGCTGGTCAGGGCCGTTCTTAGACCTGACATGTGTGTCCCTCCATCCTTATTTCTAATGATGTTGGTATAGCAACGAATCGACTCACTGAATGCATCCGACCATTGCAATGCTACTTCGACTTCGACATCACCCTTCTCAATTTCTTTCTCTCCTTTGATCTTGATGACTTCCTCATGTAGGACTTCCCTCCTTTCATTTAACTGACTAACATACTCGGAAAGACCACCTTCGTACAGATGTTCTGATGTATGGGCTTCAGAACCTCTTTGATCAACTATTGTAATCTTCAGTCCTGCATTTAGAAATGCGGTCTCACCAACTCTGGTATCGACTTCTTCAAAATCAAACTCTACGATATCCGTAAAGATAGATAAATCTGGCTTGAATGAAATGTTTGTGCCGGTATCTTGGCACTTTCCAATTTCCTTTAACGCTTCAACTGGCACTCCCTCCTCGTATCGTTGAAAATAGACAATTCCATCTCGATGGATAGTCATCTCCATCCATTCCGAAACAGCATTTACTGCAGACACTCCGACCCCATGAAGTCCCCCAGAAACTTTGTACGAGCTATTATCGAATTTACCACCTGCATGCAATTTGGTCATTATCACTTCTGCTGCCGAGATTCCAAATTCCTCATGGATGCCCACGGGGATGCCTCTGCCATAATCTCTGACTGAAAGTGAGTTGTCCGAATTAAGTGTGATTTCTATTGAATCCGTGTAGCCTGCAAGGTGTTCATCCACCGAGTTGTCGACCACTTCCCAAATACAGTGATGTAGAGCAGAACCATCGTGCGGATCCCCTAAGTACATCCCGGGTCTTTTCCTAACGGCTTCCAAACCTTCCAGGACTTGGATACTCTCGGCATCATATTCCTCGACCATTTTCAGATTCTCCTTGAGGGTTCCCTACGGGAACCCTCAAAATTAAACACTTCTGTTAGATGGGCAAGGCATATAACCATCCCCTTTTTTATTCTCGAAAAGTAGCCTTTTTAGAGCAAAATCGCTATTCTCGGCAATTTTCTAGAACTCTCACACTCGACAGCGTTAAACAGCCGCCTAATCTCGGTTTATACTATGCAAATGCCCCTTGTATGTGCCACCTTGCAGGGAAGAACTCCAGAGGAATTGGTAACCGACTCATCTAGAGCTCTGGAGATGGGTTCAGACTTGGTAGAAATAAGACTAGATCGACTTTGGACGATCGAAGAGATAATCAGCGCCGAAGATGGTACAAATGACGGGGAAGAAAAAAACACTCGTAAAATCATTAATAATTTGGAATTAGATGAAGTTGACCTCACAGCGGCTCTCGATAAGATATTCACATCAATTACCACGGAGGTGGTTTTAACATGCCGAACCAAGGATCAAGGAGGCTTCTTCCCTGGAAATGAAGACCAATATTTCGAAGTACTAAAAGCAGCCATGGACAAAAGACCCAGTTGGATAGATCTAGAGGTGGGTCTAACATCCGATTTTAGAGATGAGTTGTTAGAATTAGCCTCGGATAAAATAAAGATTATTGCCTCTATTCATCATTTTAGTGATGTCCCTTCCTCTTCAGAAATCTCTCAGGAAGTAATCCAAGCTCAGGATATGGGGGATTTGGTAAAGATATGCTACAAGACTAAAGACAGAAAGGACGCATTGAGAATTTTTGAGGCAGCAATGGAGCTAAAGTCTTCAGAGGCGAATTTTTCACTAATGGGAATGGGTCCAGGAGGGGATTGGGCTAGAATTCATGCTCCAATTCTTGGACAGAGTATTGTATACGCCACTACTGAATCTGGCTGGCACTTGGCTCAACAGGGAAGAATAAATGCATCCGATCTAAGAACTGCCTGGGAAGTTCTAGAATACTCATAATTATGTCTTTTCCTTATCTAGGAATGGAACTTCCACAAGAACTTCCTCTTCGACTTCTAGTGCCGCCGAATGGTATCTCCAATGCAGGATGAGGGGCAATATTATGCAAGAAATAGGCAGAGCCCCTACCAAGAAATACGCTGTAATCTTGGGAAGAGTAACTCTCTCCTCTACGTCAATAATAACTTCCGCACTCATGTTGCCAGATGGAACTTGATCTCCGGGCCTGCTATTGTCCCAGTTATCTAAAACCAAGTAAAATGTTTGAGACGAAGAGCCACCGAATCCTGCAAATGACCAAGTCGAACCATCTGAATCCAAAGCAACCGAAAATTCTTGATATGAAATTGACTCATACGCGTGCGTATCTCTGAAAGGTATCCAAGTCCCCAAATCCCTCCACTCTAACGGAATTTCTTCTAAGAGTTCTGGAAAGCAGTCATCGTCTTCACTACAATCTCGCTCAGACTCGTATAGCCAATAATCAGAGTCTGCAATTAGGTAAATATCGCCTTTTCCGCTCAAATCGATGCAGAATGTGTATCTCTTACCGGGCTCCATAACGAAAGCTATAGATGTCGCAGAACCATTGTTTATTCGAATTCCGGGGAAGTCTTCCCACGATCCATCGGACCATTCTGTGCTAAGGCTCTTGTCAAGAGGCATCAAATTTGAGTCGCCACCGAAACCAAAAAAAGTCCCTAATCCCTCTCCTGGTTGCTCTACCGACAGGTAATCCTCTGGCCTCTCATAACTCTCCCAGTC
>JAYZLO010000067.1:0-7183 GCA_036154175.1 Thermoplasmatota archaeon
ATTGGCCGATATGCTCAGGATGGCGGATGGTAATATAATGCTTCTGTATGTATTTGCACTCATTGGTTACAGATAATGACACAATTCAACTGGTTTTGCTTATTCATTAAGAAAATAGATTCAGAAAAACAATTGTTTCCACTGGAAACATATAACTAAATGTAACTATAACAAATATTTTATTACTGTCTTTTAATTAGACTCATTTTGCAGGTGTTTCTTAATGTCAGATGCTTCCCCAAGCAACCCACCAATTGCCCCAAGTAGAATAAGAAGTAAACATAGGAGGAGGCTGATATCCAAGCTATCATCGGGCGATGCAACTGTTTCAAAACTCGCTAATGAATGCAGACTTAGGATGCCTCACGTTTCAGCGGAAATCAGGCGTTTGAGGGATGAAGGCTTGGTTTCCAGTGATCTTCCAGCCGGCTCTAGAGGGGCTAGAATACGTCTTACAGAAAAGGGTTGGGCGTCTTTGGAGAGCGACGAGTGGTCAAGATTGTCGAAGATAAAATACATCCCCTCTAAAAAAGAAAGTTGCTGTATAATTTCTAGAGATGAGGAGAATCTGACTTTGTGCTTTCTATCTCCTCCACTCGAACCGATGGTGCAAATACCCAATCGAATTTTACCCAACTCGCGAGGTGGGAAAAACTCCACTAGAAGCCAAGGGGTGTCTTGGAATTGGGCAGTGCTTTCTGAGACTACACCGAGATGGTTCGATCGAGAAAATCGTTTAATCTTGGATTCACCGCCCGCACTAGTACAACCTGGGAGAATTGAAGCTTACTCCGACCAAACTCCGATTGTCGGGATAATAAGGGCCCAACTTCTAGATTCTGATAATTCGTCAACTATTTCCCCCGGGGAATGGTTCTTACAGCCTTCTCAAATCCAAAATGCTCCCTTGCACGAACCCACATACCATCGGGGTGATTGGATTCTGGGATCGCCACATAATAAATCTCCAGATATCAGGCCAACCCAACCAGTTGTTGCTACAATCAAGGAAAGACTTCCCAAATCCGTTCTATTGAGATCAGCTAGGATAAACTCGCTGGTTGTAGCAGACTTGGGGGGTCTGGAAATGGGCAGTGATGAATATCCTATGCAGACTCTTGAATATTGGATTGAGAAAGCCCACCCAAGGCTGACTAGTTCAGAAAGAAAAAGAAGGTTAAGCTCCCTCATAGATAGAATTTCTAAATCCAAGAGAGTAAAGGTGGATGACTCAACAATCCGAAAGTTTCGGAAGGACTGGGCCGGTGCTCGATTCATTTTAGATGATTCCAGAATCAGACAAATCAATCTTAGAGGTTTAGGAAAATCGGCCACTGAGTCATTAATAAGATGGTCATTGGAAAAGAAAAACATCCCATTGGTCTTGGAGGCAAGCTCAGATTTATCCGACGAAATACTATCCAGAATAGCCATAAAAACTAATCTTAGATTGGTATTGTTGGAGGAGATGACTCCACATTTTTCAAATTTTGACACTATTCAGATTGACAAAATTCGAACTTTACCGTGGCTGAAATTTTCTACTTTTCAATCTCATGCGATTCCTGTGAGGCTGGTGGAGCAGGGCAAGACCTCTCCTGTTTCTTCATACTCAGAAAAAATTAGTATCTCACCATGGGTAATTATGGGATTGCCAGAAAATAGCGACTATCAATTAGAGATCCAAGGAGATGAGGTTTCCATCATCGGCTCTTCTTTGTCTCAATATCCTCAAGGCGATGAAGAGTGGGCCAATCAAATGGAGGCAAACTACCCTCTAGCTTCGTGGATTGCTTCACCTTCGAAAAATCGTTGGCAAAGGTGGCAGAGAATATCTACTAGGATAGATCCCGAGTGGTTGGCTTTACTGGATCTCGACTACTTGCCGATTGAGAAAATCTCAGAGCTTGCAAATCATGCGCCAGAATCGGTGAGGAGAATCTTTTCAGACAAAATTACAGAGAAGCTTAGAGAAGATCCGGATAATCTTCTTAGATCTTGGCCTGCAATTGATCCCAACCAAGCAGACATTGGCGCCGCTTGGTTAGCATCACATTTCATCCAAAACTGTGCTTGGCTACCAGAAGAATCGTACTCTGACCTAATTGGTTGGGCGGTTGAGGCATGGCTTTCCCAACCCCCAAAGGATTCACTGGGGGCTCTGTCTGGTCTTTCTTGGCTATTTAGAGCGCTTAATAAGCCCCAGCAGGATTTTGATCTAATAATCAAGAGGGTGAAGAATATTTCATCCAGCCTTCCAGATCACCATCATCTGAATACTTGGTCACGACTTTATGATCATGCACTTGGAATAAGAAATGCGGACTTAGAGGATATAGGGAGATTTATGACCAATCTGCCAAATTCGTGGTGGGTACCATTCTCCTGTGACTTCCTGATCACTATTTTAGAAGAACCGATCTCAATAAAATTGCTGAATATCGGCATTCCATGGTGCGCAGTTATTCTTTCCCCAGTAGGTGAGAAATCCAAATGTCCCGGTTTAGAGTCAATTTCGTATTCGGGCTGCAAATCTGAAATAACCCCTCTTTTGAAAAATTTCCTTCGTTCAATCCCAGATGATTCAGTGGACATAGAATGTCTAGACCAACTTTCAGATCTAAAAAACGCTATCGAGTCCGTAAGAGAAGGACGAATTCCCCAATCTGGAAAATCACATAATCTCTCAGGCTGGCTTGCACAACCACTAGAGAGATGGCCAGAATTCACGATGGAAATGATCATGCAAGGCGATCTGCTTATCTCTGAGAGGCTGACAATTGGAAAATCAGGTTTCCATCAAGGTCTGATAGATTTTGACAATCCTACTCAACCGCTGGGTTCTTGAACAAACCTGACTGCGAAGTCTTGCCCAACTGGCAACACCATGCGGACAAAACCCCCTCGCCGGAGGTGGAGAGTGAAGTATGGCACCACTGATTGGGTGACCATCTGACGAAGACCATCATGACCTTTCCGAGGGATGATTGATGACGCAAATCAGGTGGCCGGATTGCGCAAGGTCCCCTGAGGACGGAATAGAATGAATCAAGGGACTACCCCGCAGTCCGACAGACGTCCCGAGGTGGGTCAGGCGCTAGAGCGAAGCAGTGAAGGTGGCCGTTACGCCTCGGGGCACACACTACAACTATCCTCAGAAGGCGGAAGATGATGCACGAAATCGGATTACTCGGAGGGACCTTTGACAGATTCCATGCCGGTCACGAGCACCTAATTCGTGCCGCGCTATCCAATTGCAATAAATTGGAGATTTGGCTGACAAATAATAAAAAAGCCCAATCTAAAGATTTCAGAGTAAAGAAATGGGATGAACGCTCTGGAGAATTGCAAGATTTTCTCTCCAAAAATGGGTCTAGCGCAACAATTCACACTCTTGAAGACGATTTTGGACCGGCCCAAGAACACAAACAAGCGTCAGTAATTTTCTGTACCGAGGAGACTCTGGAGAAGTGCGAGGCAATAAATAACTCCCGAATTAGCAATCGACTCAAACCTCTTGAGATTATTTCCGTGAATCGAATAGATGCATGGGACGGTGAACCCATCTCGAGCTCTCGGATAAGATCTGGAGTTATTGACAGGAGGGGCCAACCATGGATCCCAGACTCATTATTTAGAACGACTATTTCACTTTCTGAAAACGTAGAAAATCAACTGAAAGAGCCCTTTGGACATTTAATTAATGGTTCAGAAAAAAATCCAAAAATTGCAATTTCTGAGGCCTACTCTTTAATCGGCAAAATATCATATCCATTGATTTCTGTGGGCGATGTTACAACACTTTCACTACAGAATATCGGTGTAATTCCAGATATCGCCGTTATAGATGGAATGACCAAGAGAGAAAATTGGCCTGAAGCCGACCAAATTGATCAATCAAGATTTCATAGCATTCTACATTGCACTAGTCCGCCAGGAAAATTGACTAATTCCTTATTTGAAGCATGCAAGTCTTCTATTGTGACTTGGAAAAAACTCGGACACAAATGCTTGATTATTGTCGATGGAGAAGAAGATCTCGCCCCCTTGGTCCTCCACCCTCTCTGCCCTATAGGGTCCGTGATTCTATATGGCCAACCCGGAAAAGGAGTAGTAATCAGATGGTGCGATGAGCAGTCAAAAGAAAGATGCAGAAACCTACTCGCCCAATTCGAAATCAGTCAGAGCTAACTTTTGAATCTTGGATCCAGTGCAACCCTATCCCAATCGCAATGAGACTAATGGTAACAGAGTAAACTCCTGGATCGACCCATGTTGTTTCTAGTATGCTCCAAACGAAGTAAAATAATCCCCCTAATAGAACCATCCAACTTGCTAAAGTCCTCTCGATACCATTTTCCGAAGAGAATAGGCTGGTGATTTTGACATCCTGGGGTAAATTCTTGATCCATCTGCCAAATCCACCTTCTGTAGAAGCAGCAATCCCTACATAACCGATAAAGATTACAACTATGCTTAGAATTCCAAATGCTATATCGCCCATTTCAACACCTATTTCATGTGTAGAATTAGTATCATTACCGTTCATGAAGAAGTCTATCCAATTCACCTTCCTACCTTCGGAATAAGCTCCTAAAGCAATGTTTAAGATCGTAAGAAAAGCCATCCAAGTTCCAATCACAAAAGAGCCTACTGAGAGTGTACTGCTTGACCTAAGTAAGGACTCCGACCATTCATTTTCTCCTTCTGGCATCGAGACGGCGAACTGAACCTTTGGTTTAATCGTTGTCAAGAGTTAGCTATAGATGGCCCTGAAGATTATACTTTGCCGTGGATGCTTCACTAACTAGAGGCTCGCTCTCGCTCATCAAAGCTATGGCATCAATAGCTTTGGGAATTGCAGAATTAACCTGTTTGCTCCTCCCTCCGCGTCCCTTGCTAACATTCCTTGCCATTATCAGGCCAATAGTATCCAACTCATTTAGCAGAGAAGAAACTCTCCTAGTTGTTAGAGGCTCCGTGCTGATTTTCGAACATGCTTCAGAGTAGGTTCTGTAGACCTCACCAGTTGAAATATTTCGAAGACCATTTTCCTCATTAAGGCATATGGAGAACAAGACCATCTTCTGATGAAGGGGCAATGTCTTGATTACTGGAGTTACTTGATCATATTCTAGCTGACTCTGAGCCATTCTGACGTGTTTGGTATTTACCATTTCTTGAGATCTCTGCTCAGCTTTCTGAACCGATATCCTCAGCAGATCCAACGCCCTCCTAGCATCTCCATGCTCTTGTGCAGCCAGAGCAGAGCATAATTTCACCACTCCATCCTCTAAAACCCCCTCCCTAATCCCCTGCATAGCTCGCTCATTCAGGATATTCTGTATCTCAGTAGCCACATACGGGTGGAAAACTATGTCCTCTTGACTTAATCTAGAGCTTACTCTTGGGTCTAGATGTTGTGTGAAATGCAAATCGTTACTTATTCCAATTATGGAGCACCTGCCATTATCTAGCAGGGTGTTTAAACTAGTCAAGGCATAGAGTAGGTCATCACCGCCCTTGTCAACTAGATTGTCAACTTCGTCCAACACAATAATATGAACTCCTCCAATCCTACTCATCCTGGAAACCACAGTTTCCAATACTCTATCGGTCGGCCAACCAGTAAAGGGAACTGGAGAATCTCCCTTCTGTGCTAGCTGTGTAGCAATTGTCTGGACTACTCTGTATTTTGTATCTACATTTCTACAATTTATTTCATAGGTCTTCACATTTTGGCCCATCTCAGAACCCTTTTCTCTCAATTGACCTAGGACGTACCTTGTCACTACGGTCTTACCGGACCCCGGAACCCCGTACAGAAGCATATTTGATGGAATATGGCCATTTAGAGCATCGACTAGATTTCTCACTAGTGAATCTAACTCATGTTCTCTATGTGGGAGTGTAGCCGGTTCGAAAGCGTGATCAAAAGCCCTCCTATCGGTAAAGAGACTATCCTGTCCGAGTATTTTTTCGAAAATATTTCCATCCATTTTTTTTCACTACTACAAAAACACTACAATACTGCCAATCATTCTCCGAAAAGATTCAAATCTGTCATAGGGTTTTCTAAGCGAGACTGTTGGAGGTAATAAGAGTGTCTTGATGAGTCCAAATAAAACTCAAATTTGCCTATATCCACAACATTGATTGTATGGATCATAATCAAGAATAAATAATCCCCAATAATTACTTTCAGTACTTCCCTTTTGATGTCAAAATTGTAGGTTTATTTATTACACCGATATTACTATTTTGATAATTTTAAAAATTTTTATAATTACTTCTCCGGAATTACTCGGCAAATGTGATCGATTAACAAAAAAACAAATTTTTTTTTTCATTTAGTCCTGAAACTGTTTTACGGTTATATATCATGTTAAGAAAAACTACTTTTTTATTACAGTTAAATTACCATTCTTGTCAATCTCTATTTTATCCTCGTCCTCCAGTTGTGTGATTTCAGGAGACAGCTTTGCTATTGGAAAACCTCCATTTCTATTTTCGGATCTTGCATAATTGTGGGTAACGAAAACTTTGACATCTGGAAATCTATGTTTGAATGATTCTACGTCTGATGGTCGATGATGATGGGGAAAATCCCCAATGTCCGGCATTCCCATTTCTAAGATAACCGCATTTGCATTCCTCGCCCTTCTTTCGATTTCTTCGCAAGGGCCCGAGTCTCCGCAATGTAGTAATCTAAATCCACTAGAATGAATCATTTCATACCCATGGGGATCAGTTTCTGGAGTATGGCGGACTGGAAATCTAATAAATTTCCAGTCAGAACCCGTTAATTCACATTCTTCTTTTTCGATCCACTTGATTCCTTCTAAGGCATCTTCTAGACTTCCAGGAAATCCGACCTTGCAAAGCTCAGATAGAATCCCCCTTCCTCCCGGGCGAACATAAACAGATAGGGGAATTTTTCTTTTCGGATCTGAGATATATTTTCTATCGAGCAAAAAGAAAGGAAACCCAAAAGTATGATCTGCATGCCAATGAGTGAAAAGGCTATGTTCAATTTCGCACGTGCTAATGCCTGCTCTTCTTAGTTGGGGAATTAATGTTGGAGGCGCATCAATCAATATTTTTCCATCAATCAAAACCAATGCATGCATTCTCCCCGGGGGAGAGAAAGCATTTCCCGTACCTAGTATTTCGATGCTAGCCA
>JAYZLO010000068.1:0-10754 GCA_036154175.1 Thermoplasmatota archaeon
TACTATGCGAGAGGTTATAGCTCATCTATTTATGAATCTGATACCTGTGGGTGGTTGGATTCAGCCTTTGGGTGGTCACTTAGTCTGGGGAATTTGGCTCGAGGGAATTGCTGATCAGTGCCCTAGTGGCTATTTGGTCGATCCGCCTTTCGGGATTTCTATTTCTTAGGATCCACCACAAGGGCAAGGACGGCCGATTTGACGATCTGAAAACCTCCCCTGTGAGGTTCCTAGTCCCTTGGACACTGCAGGGACTCTGGATCTTCCTGACTGCGAATGTCGTAATCGTAATCAATAGTCAATCCGGGCCTTCGCCTGCTCTTGGAATCTGGGATGGCGTCGGGCTCGCTATCTGGACTCTCGGTTTCGGGATCGAGGTTTTGGCGGATTCGCAGAAGGCTAGATTCAACTCAAATCCCGAGAATGAGGGCAAGTGGATAGACCAAGGCCTCTGGTCGCGCTGTAGGCACCCAAACTATCTGGGAGAGATAATGCTCTGGACTGGTGTGGCCGTCTTCGGGGTGCCCTGCTTCGAGGGACTAGAGTTTGCCTCGTGGATTTCCCCCGTCTTCGTCTACCTACTGCTGACCAAGGTCAGCGGGGTCCCGATACTGGACAGGCGCGCTATTGCTAGGTGGGGCGATGATCCCGAGTATCAGAGATACAGGGACAGGGTTCCGGCCTTACTACCACTCTCATTACGTTAGATCTCCTAATCTATGAGCCAGTAACCGGTGTCTTGGAAAAGAGCCCGTGGATTGCCATCATCACCAGCCCCGACATCGGTATGAGAATGATAAAATCACCAGAGAAGCCACCATTCTGGACGGATGTCCATAGGTACTCGTCCACCCAGAACGAGCCCACAAAGAAGATACTAGCGTTGATGGGAGTGGCGATTTCTAGATCTAGGAGGCCCGCATAATTGGAGATGATCACCAATGCCGAGATGACCAGCATCCCTATCCCGATGTAGGCGATGTTCCTCTCCATCCCCGTTGCCGTCCACAAAGTCTCGACACGGTCGTCCTCAGCGGTGTCGACGAACTCACAGCTCGTGGATGCCTCGCATTCTGCCTGTAGCTCCACCCCATATTCATCGGACAGATCTCCATCCTCCGTCAGCTCCCCGTCGATGGCAACAGCCACTAATGAGTTCTCAATAACAGAGAAAAAGACGAATAGTCCCAGAAATACGAAACCCCAGCCCTTCTTGTTCCACATGCCGTATGGGGTATCCAGACCCAGTTCGTCAAATGCCATGGAGGGCAGGTATGCGATTGGGGCGAAGAATAAAACCCCGATTATGTAGAAGGCCTCTTGCTCAACCACGCCCATTCCGACTGGGATCAGAAATGTGGCAATCTCTCTGTGGTAAGGTACCTTGAACAGCAGAGAAAGGGAGACAATCATCGAGGTCAGGAACCAGGCTGGGTCCATATCCGAGAGTAACGAGAAGTCATCCAGGTCCAGGATTCCTTCCATTGCTAGAAGACTAAAGAATCCAAACTGGGCCCAAACTGCGATGTTCGCTGGCGTCATTTCAGTCGTCGGAATTTTGTACAGGCCATCATGCTGCATGGGACTGGCAGAAAAAACATCGCTATTTATTCGCTCTGTAGATGTTAAGCAAAAAGGCGGTTTTTCAGCCATCTGGCGAGAAAGCCAAGGATTTGCTTCTGACGAGGATACGATTACTATTCATCAGGCCTCTACATGGAACAGTTTGTTGTATATCGTCCATGTTCCATTCTCATTGACGAATGACAAGGAGTCTAGGAAAGTTATTCCTAGATACTTGTCTCTGACCTTTGCAGTTGCCGTCTCGCCGTTCACCTCACATGACAGGATTTCGTATTCTACGTCTCCGGGCTCTTGAGCTGAAACAAATCCAGCAAAGTCTTCCGTTGGCAGCTGCAAGAAATCTCCATTCAAATAACCTACAACTTTTGCATTCTCGTGAAAGGCCTGTTTGACTAACTCTGGACTTGACTTTTCCATACTCTCAATATACATGCTTATCACCTCTCTAACATCGTCTTCTGAACTCATGAACGCGGTAACAACCAGTCAAATATATACATTATTCCGGAATTAAAAATCAATAAATAACTGTTACGTAATCAAGAAATGCGACCAATCTAATAGAGGCCCCTCCTCTGAATAATTATGGGGCACTCCCTAGGAAACTGGCCTGTATCAAAGGAAATAACAGTCCAATGGGGGGATATGGATGCGCTGAATCACGTCAATCACACTGTTTTCCTGACTTGGATGGAGACTGCTAGGATGGCATATTTCGATGAATGCGGTATGATGGATATGCTGGAATCAGATAACATCGGCCCGATACTCGCAGGCATAAAGGCGGACTTCCTACATCCAGTGGTATATCCTGATACTGTAGTTGCACATACCACGATTACAAGATTGGGCAACTCATCATTCGATATGGATTACAAGATCACGAGTTCTGATAGGCGGGGTAGTTTGGTCGCTACGGGCACGGCAAGTGGAGTTATGTGCGACTATTCCACTGGGAAGTCTACACCAATTTCCGATTATCTCAGATCAAGAATCTTGGAGCTAGAATCTAGGGGATAGGCGAAACCAAGGCAAGCAAGTTTACTTCTCAATTTTAGGATCCTCCGACAGCTCCATCTCGCTCTGATTCTTTGGTGTCCCCAGCTCGGATAACAATATGACATTCAATGATGGCAATCAACGCGTCTCTGGTGGATTTAACAGCATCCATCGCAGGAACAGCTTGTTCCACACGGGTCGCAGTCACAACAATTGCAGGGCATATTGTACCGTAAACGAATTATTATTTAGAGGTGTCTGAATTAATAGCTCCACAATTATGGATCTACAACAAAGCCACTTTCGGGACGTCACTCCATCGCCATGTCACTGTAAATACGCATGACCACTATTCCTGCGATGATTAACCCCATTCCGATAACCGCACCCAAATCAGGGCGCTGCCCATATACTATCATCGAGATCACTGCGATCCCGACAATCCCGACTCCCGACCAGATTGAGTATGCAACCCCCACTGGTATCTCATCTAGCGATACTGCCAAGAAGTAGAACGCGGCAGAGTATCCGACTACCACCACAATAGAAGGGAGCAGGTTCGTGAAATTCTCAGTCGATTTCAGCGAGGAGGTTGCAATGATCTCAGAAATTATCGCTGCACCGAGATATGGCCACCTCCCCATGACCATCCCCATCCGTACACGCCTATGATTAATACGCACCCTAGGCCGTGGTTTCTACGGTGGGGGTAGTCATTCTTCAACCATCGTGGCTGTAGGCACAAAGGTGGTAATCTGCCAACTAACAGTAACCGTCTCCTCCTCGTCCTGTTGCGTGGGTATCGGCCCCTCAACCCTCTGCTGGGTGTTTACTTCGACCTCGAGATTCAACTCTCCCATGCCCCAGGTTCTGTTGGACCAAAAGTCCAATGCCTCATCCGCAGTCTCCGACATTACGGTCATATTCGTCCCATCGAATGAAGGGTATATCTGCACGAATAGCAAGGTGTCTGTGCACTGATCACTGCTCCCGGATAGAGTATTGCTCTCGTTGTCCCACTGCGCTGCAATCCCCTCAGGCCTCAGATTAACGCTCACGAAATCACATGGATCGGCAAAGTTGTCCGAAGTCTCATCATAGCTTACCACGATATTGAGAAATCCAACATAGGTTTGCTCCGTGATGGTGGATTCATCAATATCAAGATAATACGAGGCAGTTGTGCCATCCGCAATTATCTGGGTTTCCTCCTCGCTCAAGCCGGAACTTTCGAACGAGACGTCCCATATTGGGACATCGTATTTCCCGATTATCTCCTCGGATTTGAAGTAGAAGAAGACAGAGGTCTGGTAGGCGGCCGTCAGCAGGAACGCTACCAGCACAGCGAATATGTAAACCCTGGAGTCTTCATCAGAGAAGACTAGCGCCAAGTAGCTTGTCTCCTCCTCCATTATATCAACCCAAATTATCTATCAATACGTTCGAGACGTCCATCACGTAGGCCAGGAAAACAGTTACTAGCAGGAATACTGCTAAGGATATGTTGAAGTTCTTGTAGGCATTTTCTGCTATCTCTATCTCAGGAGAGGCCCATTTGCTATCTGAGAGTATTTCGGCAACACTCCTAGGGTTAGTGGCCACGCCGTGGAACGTTTTTTCCTCCCAACCAATTCCCAGAGCGAGGATTATGCCCAAGAATCCGGCCGACAGCACTTCGCTTATTGGAAGGACTAACTGGACCATTTCCAATAGAGCGGCAGTAGCCACCGCGATTATCAGAATAGACTGTAATTTGGCCACCGAGTAATTCCTCGAGTCGGCCAAGTCGTATATCCCGTACTGTAGGAGTATTATCATCGCAATCACGGGCCTTCCTATGGTGTAGTGAGCCTGCCTGGTGAAGATGTTCCACGTGCTGGTCAGGTTATCTTCGGCCGTGAAGAACCAAGCCGAAGTCCCGGCCCCGGAGAGATAGACGAAGTGAGTCACCACCCCAAGCAGTATGTATGAAAGGACAGCGATGCCAACCCCATCCATCTCGCCATTAATGTAGAAAATTCCGAGTGATGTAGCGACTATGCACAGCGCGCCACATATCGATATGGTGAGTGAGAGGAGCCAGAAGTACTCCGAGAAAGAGCCGCTCGCATCCAAATTAAACCTAAGATCCTCGAAGTAGAAGTAATCGGATCTGGTGAAGACTCCGACCCAAATGAACCAGTTGAACCCCGTGTGCAGCATGAGTAGTAGCGCACTTATGTTAGCTATGCGCCCATGTCCCTTGTTGGGCTCGTGGAGATTTTTTATCTTGAAGTGGACGTAGTTGGATGTCCAGACTATTGTCGTTAGGATGTACTCGAGGCCTACCAGCTCCAGCGAGTTCACTCCCACGGAAACGAAAACCATCACCCTGTATAGGACTAGTAGAACGAACACCGAGACACCGATTTTCAGTTGTCTCCTAGTCCTCAGTACCGAGACGGGGAATACTAGCGAAAGGAGGAAGCAAAGTGGCATGAACAGCATGTTGCTAAGCATTGATAGTGAGTAGAAATACTCCCAAGGCGGAACATTTAGTGTCCCCCCTTCGGTGATTTGCAGTACGTAGGCATCGCATGGGTAAGCTACCGATTTCGCTAGAAAAATCCATGCCAGTATGTACCCAGCTGCCTTCTCGTTCCATTTTAGGTGATTTGATCTGTGGACTATGTAGAGTGAAATCGTCCCCAGAAAGAATGAGAGAAGGCCCGCTATGGACAGCAGGTTCTCCTCTGACATGGTCCAACCATGGCCAGTTAAGACATTAATCTTGCCTGAACAGGGAGTAATGTTACTCTATTCGCCATTCATCATCTTGTCAATTTCCTGCGAGAACAGGATCAGTGTCGGGGCCCACAAACCTACGAAAATCCCCAAATCGGTATTTCCGCCATCGTGGGTAGTGTATATGTAAATCGATGCTAATATCGATATCGCACTCGCTGCTAATCCTAAATTTGCTATCTGCCCTTTCATCTCTATCACCTTGTTATGCTAGCATTCCGTTTCGTATTTCAAAATATGTATCATAACTTGGGCATCTGGCCTATTTGGAAAACTAAACACAATCGCTGCTCAGGCCTCCTAGCCTCAGTAGGAACGTGATCCGTCGGAGGTGGTGGCCGACCCGCCATCCTTAGAGTATTGGCTAATGAAATCCCATACTATGTGACTGGATTCGACCAAACCCTGCGTTCCTATGAACCCGCTCCCGATTATTGAGCCGTCATCCACATCGTTGGAGTATGGGTTGTGCTGTGCCGCGTAAATCGTCATGAGCCTTATCGATGTCCCATTCTCGCAATCCTCGAAACCCTGGATCGAGTAGAGGGCATTCAGCTCGAATGTCTCCAACGGGCCAGGGCATCCATTGTAATCCGCCCATTCGTAGATATTCTCTACGGCACCTGTGTCATATGCCTCGGTATTCGTCCACATGTCCTCATTGAAGGGGACGCTGAGCGCGGTGGTCTCGTACAGCACCACCTGGTCCAAGAATCCGTGCACCTCCATGACAGGGATTGGACTGTATTCCTCCACATGTTCAGTAATCAGGTACATCGCCATACATCCGACAGCGGCGAAGATATGGCTCGATTCCATGGCCAACCTTTGAGACATCGCACAACCGTTAGACCAACCCGATGCATAGATCCGACTTGAGTCAATGTTGTGTATGCCCACAGAGATGTTCACTATTTTCTCTATGAAACCGACATCGTCGATGCCTTCCCTGGCCGAGTGGGCACAGCACCAACCGGCGTTCCAAGCCTGATTTTCCTCCAGGTCCCAGACCATGTTCAACCCAAGTACCCCATCTGGGTAGATCACGATCGCGCCCTCCTCATCCGCTATTGTGTCGAAGGAAGAGAGCTTCCTATGAGCGGTCGAGTCGGAGGCGTATCCGTGCATATCGATGATTAGCGGTACTGATTCTGTGGGATCGAGGTCATCGGGAATGTGAGTCTGCCAGCACCTCGAGAGACCTTCGTGGTCTATGCATTTGAAAATTCCATCCTCGATGTATGGATTTGGCCCACTTGTATCAGGCAAATCATCACCATCATGAGAACCATCGTTCGTCGTTAGGCAACCAGAGAGGGCCCCACTGAGGAAAAGCAGGGCGACTATGGTCATTCGACGCATGAATTCGACAGGCATGCTCCCGACAAAAATCCATTGATGTCCGGCTTCGAGACTACTTCCGTGGCTTGGGGCTAAAATCCTAGATCCCCCAGGTCCACCTCACTGTTCATATTCACTCTTACCGGGAAGGCTAGAGTAACCCCCTCCTCCTCAAATCTCCTCAGTATCTCTGTGACGAAGAAGGATTTTGACGGCC
This sequence comes from Thermoplasmatota archaeon, assembly GCA_036154175.1. Lineage (GTDB taxonomy): Archaea > Thermoplasmatota > Poseidoniia > Poseidoniales > Thalassarchaeaceae > UBA36. The sequence goes on from JAYZLO010000068.1 coordinate 6,926, forward strand.
TCATCTTTCGTGCGTTGTCGACGTAGTATCGCACCTCCATCACTATTTCTTGGTCTCCGAAGCCCCTCAAGACCACCTCTGGTGGCTTGGGCTTCGAAACAATATCTGGATGGTTTTGAGCGATGTCCTTCACAATCTCCTCGGCCTTTGTGACGTTAGACCAAGTTGCAGTTAGGCCCAATCTTATGCGTACTCTGAGCTCCATGTCCGAGCTGTGGCTGAAATTCGCCACCGCATCTTTGGTTAGCAGCTTGTTCGGAATTGTCAGAAGGACCCCATCAGTGGAACGGACCCTGGTCGTCCTCAGCCCAATGTAGTTCACATCGCCCCACCTTGAGTAAGTCCCTCCAAGACTCTTTGGCAACAATATCCTCTCGCCCTCTCTGAAGGGCCTGTCCACGATGATGAATACTCCCGCAATCACGTTCTCCACCGTATCCTGGGCTGCAAAGGCAACAGCCAGTCCGATGAACCCCAAACCGACCACAAGGCCGGTCACGTTGATTCCGAACTCGTCTGCAGCAGTCAGCAGAACGATCGCCCAAAGAGCGACCCCGGCGCTCCTGAACAGGAAATTTTCGAGGCCTTCATCAAAATCGACCTTATCCAGAACCTTCCTCAGATAGGACTTGACAATGCCTATCAAAGGGATCCCTATTACGAGTATCAATACCCCAGATGCAGGCCCTGATGACAGTGAATCAGAGAGGCAAGAGAAGCTAGGCTCTAGTTCGTTCGGGAAGTCGTCAAGGCATCCACTCACATGTTAGCGCTATTGAAGGCAGCACAATATGTTACCGTTATTGGCCATCAACCTCTGACAATCAATACACCAGCTGTACCTCTGATGCTGCACTCAGCTCGATCACTCCGGGCGGACCGCTCCATTTCATCCACGAACTGAATCCATCGATCAAGACCCCTTCGGCGTTATCCGGGGTTATCCCGATTGCAGCCATGGAGCCAGTCGAGCAGTAGACACAGGATGCTCCGTCTGTTACTATCCTCATCATTTCGAATATCATTCCTTGTGGGAGCTCTCCGCTTCGGTCAATCTTATCCAGATACTCTGACTTTAGCATCTGCACACCATTGGATGCGAAGAACATGCTTACATCATGTCCATCCTTCACAGCTTGCATCGCACAAGCCAATCCTACCACACACTTCCTCAAATCCACCTCTGGGTCAGTAACTATCTTTACGAAGAATTTCTTGCTCATGAATCCTGGCATAGAAGCCAGTACTTGAGTACTTCCGATCTCCCGGGAGGGTTGGGATCCGATCTCCACAACTCGCTCAGTGACTCCGTGAGCTTTCAATACCAGTTCAAGTCCGGCGAACCACATGGATGAGGACTCCGAGAAAGGAGGATGGTGGTCTCCCCCTCCTCCGAACAATCCCACCTCCATACAGGTCGTAAATCCATTCTCGACCGAGAAGAGCCCCCTCCCACCGGTAGTGGGCGTGACATACTCCATCCTTTCCGTGCTCCTTACACTAGCGGGTTTGTTTTTCCTCTGGGTAGTGGCAGATTTCGTCCTCCAGCCTGGATGGTGGGACAACGAGGCGGAGAGTGAGCCGGTGGGACTCTTGTTCGTTGCCATTTCCCTTCTTGTCATCATCATAGGATTAGTGGGCGTCATGGCAGGGGTCTTGATCGCGAGGAGGAGGAGGATTGGGGTATACATTGCTTGGGCCATGTGCGCAGCAGGTTTAGCGATCAATGGTCTGTTGTTTATTGGCGACCCCTACCTTAATCCGGTAAACCTGGGGTGCAACTTAGCTTGTGCCTTGTGGGTCGGCATACCTTTGATGGTGTCAAGCGCCAGTATCCATATGGAGTAACCGTGACACGAGGGTTCTCAAAGGGGACCATTAGTGGATGCACATGACCCACGAGAACATGTATTACAGGATGATGGGAAACACCGGCATCCAAGTCTCCGTGCTATCCTACGGTTTCTGGGCCACCTACGGGATCAAGGACAGGCTGTCCGGGGAGGCGGGGGTGGAGACCGCCAAGGAGCTCATGAGGATGACCAGGAACGCGGGGGTGAACTGCTACGACCATGCCGAGGCTTATGGTAATCCGAACGGTGAGGCTGAGCGGATCTTCGGAATCGCGCTGAAGGATCTTCAGTCCGAGGATCCCGATCTATGGAGGAGGTCCGACCTCGTCATCACTACGAAGACATTCTGGGGGGGCCCGGGAGTGAACGAGTCCGGCCTCTCGATGAAGCATTGCCGAGAGGGTCTCGACGCATCGCTCTCGCGTCTCCAGCTGGATTACGTCGACCTCCTATTCTGCCATAGGCCAGATCCGTTCACTCCAACCGCAACCGTCGTACGCTCGATGACCGAGATGGTCCGGAGTGGGAGGGCCACTGCATGGGGGACCAGCGAGTGGTCTGCCCAGCAGATCACCGAGGCCTTCTGGATAGCTAGGTCAGAGGGACTCGAGCCACCTCAGTTCGAGCAACCCCAGTACAACATGCTGCACAGGGACAGGTTCGAGAACGAGTACTTCCCGATTTACAACCCTCCCTACTCGATTGGAACGACCATCTGGAGCCCCCTCAGGTCGGGATTCCTGACTGGCAAGTACCTGGATGGGATACCCGAGGACTCCAGGGTGACCCAGGAGGGTTACGAGTGGCTGCTGGAGGATCTGGAGGACCGCAGGCAGAGAGGCGAGTTCGAGATCGTAGCCCGCATCTGCGAGTACGCGGAAAAGATCGACTGCACCCCTGCCCAGCTCGCATTAGCATGGTGCCTCAAGAACCCGAACGTTTCCACGATCCTGATGGGTGCAACGACTCCTGAGCAGGTCGAGGACAACATGGGTTGCATCGAAGTCGCATTGAGGCTCACTGACGAGGACATGGCCAGCCTCGAGGAAATACTCGGGAACAAGCCGGATCTCTGGATGGGTCCCGGGGGGACTGGTACCCGTCAATTGAAGACCTTCTGAGTCAGTACTCAACCGGCACGGGGTCCAGGGATCTCCATAGGAACCAGCACGCAGCACTGCGGAACGGCCTCCAAGCCTCGGCCACCGACTCCATTTCCCGATTGGTCCGCGCTTCCGGAACCAACATCTGGATGCCCTTGACGATCCCGAGATCACCGAGGCTGAGGACGTCCGGTCGCATCAATGAGAATATCAGCATCATCTCCGCAGTCCACGGCCCGATGCCCTTGAAACTCACGAGGTGTCTGATTATCTCGTCGTCCCCCAACTCCTCGTAGGCATCCGGAAGGAGTGGCGAATCGCTGTTGGCGATTCCGAGGATGTACTCGCTCTTCGGCTTGGACAGGCCACAGCCGGTGAGCTCCTCCCGCGTCTTGGCTGCGATCGATTCCCTAGTGATGAGGCCACAAAGTTCCTCCAACCTGGCATGAACTGAATCGGCCGCTATCACCGAAATCTGCTGTCCTACTATGCTCCTGACCAGAGTCTGGAAGATATCTCCCTTTCCTTGCAAACTTTCCTTCCTGAATCGGTCCACAAGTCCTCCGATGATTGGATCCTCCACAAGATAAGAAACCGCATCCTCCCACCAGTCTGGTTTGCCTTTCCTCATGCTCCTCCCTATCCAGGCTTGCCCTTCATCCTTGGCTCGATGAGATCAGACTCCGAGGACGGCTATGTTATCTGCTAGTACTCCTACCGAAAAATGGACGTGGCTTCGGGATGGCAAGCAGTGGAGACGCTTTCTGCTGCCTTCTCTTTTTTGCTATACCATTCCTTATGGGTCTCCGTAGCTTACTGGGCATACGAAGGCACAGGCTCCAGATAAATGCAGGATACAAGCAAATGGCAGAC
>JAYZLO010000069.1:0-12640 GCA_036154175.1 Thermoplasmatota archaeon
GACGGATTAGCGGATAAATTAAGGGACAAATCAATACCCTGTTTTGGTCCAAATTCCGAAGGGGCCATGCTTGAAGGGTCCAAACTCCATGCCAAGCAGGTAATGAGTGATTTGGGAATACCTACCGGAAGGTTTGAGGTTCTGGAAAGGACTTCGAGAATTGAGGACATATTCGAATCATTCAAACCCCCATGGGTAATCAAAAGAGACGTTCTAGCAGGAGGAAAGGGAGTAGTAGTAACTTCATCAAAGCCAGATGCAAGATCGGCAATCGAATCTTGGATAGCGTTAGATGGTTTTGTTATTATCGAAGAACACTTAGCGGGAGAGGAAGCGTCCGTTCTGGTAATTTTGGACGAATCGGGGTATGTTGTTCTCCCAGCAAGCCAAGATCACAAGAGAGTTGGAAATTACGATGCAGGACCAAACACAGGGGGGATGGGGGCATATGCTCCTGCACCAATCGTTACTTCCTCTGTATTGTCTAGGGTGAAGGAGCAAATTATCGAACCAATGCACGATCATATCATGAAATGGGATTTCCCCTATCGAGGTTGCCTCTACTTAGGATTAATGATAGATGAAGAAGGATGCCCCAGTGTCGTGGAATTCAATGTTAGACTAGGGGATCCCGAAGCACAAGTAACAATCCCATTGATCGATTCAGACTTTGGAATATTGCTAAGATCTGCCGCGGAGGGAAGGATTTCAGAAATAGAAGTAACTTTCAAAAAAATGTACGCTTCAACAGTTGTTCTGGCGTCTGAGGGTTATCCCGGAGAGGCTATCCTAAATCGTCCGATTATTGGTTGGGACTCGATCGTAGATGAAGGACAAATTTCCGGTTTCACTCATATCGCTGGGGCTTCAATAGACAAGGAAGGACAGTTACTATCTTCCGGGGGAAGAGTTCTTTCAACTACGGGAGTTGCTCCAACACTTGAAGGCGCACTTTCTGCCTCCTATCAGATAATCGAGGGCATAGAATTGCAAGGATCACATTATCGCTCAGATATCGGATTTAGAGCACTTTCGTGATTAAATTTAACGATAATCTTGTAGGCATGTATCTATGCAGTTCTACGAACGGTTAAAACAATCGTTCATTTCGCCGCGATGCTGAGTTATTGGCAAATAGGTTCGGTGTATGGGATGGGAACTGAAACAGAGGCACCTAAAGAGAGCCATCTTTCCAGGCAAGTTGCACCAATCTCAATCACGATTTCCTTATTCGCATTAGTCTTCCTAATAGCAATATTTGAAGGAAGAAATACTGATGGCGGCTTTATTGAAGCTGTCTCGTTAATCTGTCTCTCCGCAATGGTTCCAGCTTGTTTGGCCAGAACCACATCTCTGCTACCCTTAGGATCAGGAACCGCGCGAGTAATCTCATTTACAGCGATTTTAATTACCCTATCATTTGTTGCTAATTTCTTAGCTCCAACCTATTTTACGAATTTCTTCATAACAACATTCGTTGTTGTCGGATTGGTCTGTTCGACCCTCAACGAATCCGAGCTGCTGGAGGAAGCGTCAGTTTTCTTATCAGTGGTTCTTGGGATGAGGCTGGCTGCTTTTTATGCTGCAGGACTAGAGATTTCACAAGATCCATCATCTGCATTCATAGATGCGGCGAGGGAAGCCATTGGAAGCGCATTCTTCTCTTTCTGGCTCGCGGCAATTTCCTTGGGATTCCTTGTCTTAGTTTGTATCAGGGGCAAGTTTGAGAATGCAGGTAAGGGCAAGTTACTATCTGGCATACCCTTAGCAAACAAAGACGTTTCAGTAATAGCCTACTCATCATTGTCTTTTGCAGGCTTCATGATTCCCCTAATTTGGATAGGTCAGCTGGAAACTGTTCAAGAATTCTCCGAAGGGAGCCATCTTGGAATTGTTTGGGCTATTTTTTCAACAATAATTCTGTTACTCCACTCTTTCTTCAGATCAGAAGGTTGGAATGTTTTGGGAGCACTCCTTGCAGTAAATTGGATTCTCTATTCTATTGGGCACATTCACGAGATTGGAAATGAACTGCCGTCATTATTCGCCCAAGATGGATTTATCGGGGCATTTTCTTGGTTTTTCCTATGGTTCTGGATGAACTTTTTCGCAATTTTCTTTGCCTCCCGTGGCATCTTCGGTGACATAGCACCTAGGAGGGAAAAAGGTCAATTCAGAGTTTGGTGGGAATCGAACTCATATCCAGTTATGATCTCTCTTGCTCTAATAGTTGCACTAGTAGTCCGTTCAGCATGGAACGTTATTCCTGCTATGAATGCTAACGGAACAGGACTGTGGGATATGACTGGTGGGTCAGATCCATGGTACATGAAGCGAATTGTTGACTATGTAATCGCCGAAAGAAGCCATCTAATTTTCGATCATGATAGGGCTTATCCAGCAGGAGGGATCAACCCTAGACCACCATTGTTCTCGTGGTCGCTGGCAATGGGGGGACTCGCACTTTCTTGGGTTCTTGAGATTCCCGCAAGTGACGCCGTCTGGTGGTCAATGGCTGCATTGCCCGCGATTTACGGAGCTCTTATTGTGCTTCCAATTGCAGGGATAGCCACTCGAGCACACGGTAAGAGGGCCGGCATCATCGCTGCCTGGCTAATTGCACTGATGCCCGGTCACATGAGTCGTTCCACATTTGCGATGTCGGATCACGACTCTTTCGCAATGCTCTTCCTGGCAATTGCCTTCTATTTCTGGATGAGAGCCCTTGAAGGGGTGGATGGCAAAAAGGTCTTCCAGACAGCAAGCTCAAACCCTCTTTATGTCATTGCTGGAATTAGGGAAACATGGAGAAGAAACCCCCAAATGATGGCAAACGCCACAATGTCCGGTATAGCTTTCTCAGTCATGGCATTGGGTTGGAAGGGATTCGTTTACGGCCCGGGAATCCTGTTCCTTGCATACTCATTCCAAGTAGCAGTCAATATCTTCCGAGGAAGAGATAGCCTACAATTCACGTCTGCAGCACTCCAGATGATGACGACGGCCACTTTGATACCAATTCCGTTCTACGCTTGGCCCGGCTTGGAACTTATTTTCGCACCTAGTGGATTGCAGCCGATGTTTTACATAATCGGATTTACGTTTGCCGTAGGGTGGGTTTCCAGCTCATTCAGGGATAAGCCATGGCTTCTAGTGATAATCAGCGGCTCAGCTCTATTCGGGTCCATACTAGCTCTCCTATTCATCTTGCAGCAGGCGGAGTTGTATAATGGGTGGGATATACTATTCACTGGTGGCTTCTACTTCTCTAAAAACAAGATTTTCGGAACTATAGGGGAGGCTCAAGCACCGGATAGAGGAGTTCTATTCGCGTCATACGGGCCCATAGTAGCAATTATAGCAATATGTTGTGCTTTTGTACTCCTGTGGAGGGGAAGTAGGAGGAATAAGTCTGGGTTGACATTGCTCGGCCTCTGGACGATTATAGCTACCTACATGGCTTGGACCGCTGGACGTTTCATCATCAACGCTACCCCAGCTATGGCAGTAGTTGGCGGGATAGGAATTTCGATGCTTTGGGGAGCTGCCAATTTCCCAGCTTTCAGTAAGGTATGGAGAAATTCGGGTATCGGCACCCCGAGATCAAGATTCAGATCGATTTGGCCAGCTTCAAAGGCTAGACCAGGGGTTCCTGCGGTTGTGATGGTCATACTAATGATCAGCTCTCAGCATGCAACCTTTGGCATAGACTCTGGAATTCCCAGAGGAGAACAATCTGCTTACGAGGTAGATCAATCGCTGTACGATATCGCTCCTGACATTTTGAGGCATGAGTTTGTAGTGCCCCTATTGGATTGGGGCTTCTCTGCCATGAACAGCGAGTCATACAAACCCGGCGAAGCCGGGCTTTGGTACATGGGTACATTTGGGCCTTCATTCAATTCACAAGGTTGGAATGAGGCTTACGACTGGCTTTCACAACAGGATTCCGAACAAGAATTTAGTGAGCGTCCCGCCTTCGTATCTTGGTGGGACTACGGTTTCCAAGCCCTTGCTTCTGGGCAACATCCGACTGTTGCAGATAACTTCCAATCTGGAATCCCAAATAGCGGAGCAATGCTTCTTTCAGCCGGACAGGAAGATACCTTATCGCTGTTCATAGCCACTCTCGCAATAGGAGATAGGAAGCTCAATGATGGAAAGATGAGCGAGGAGTTTGGTGCTGTTCTGGATTCCTACATGTCTACCTCGCAAGTGAATGAGTTTGATGAAATAATGAGTAACGGGGACCTAGGATTCGTTCTTGATAGATCAATGGCTTTAGTCGCAACATATGGGGACTCTGAACTTCTGATGGGCAAATCCCTTTCCGAAAATGGCTTGCCCATGGAAGAAGACTCATGGTCAGTAGTAAAGAATGGCGAATTAGTCGCTGGCCCCACTAACAATGAATCAGAAGCACTAGCCGAATTCGATATAGCCCGCGGATCATCCTCATCATATGAGATTCATGATTTAGACGATGCCTCTCATTTCGACTTGGGAGGATACCGTTACACTAGAGATCTAGTGGATGATTACTATGACATCTCGACTGGTCTGCATCGAGCAAACGCAAAGTTCGGAATGATGAGGGCCTTCCTGATTTCTGCTTTCCCTCTTGAGGACTTGGTTGGAATTTATGATGGAATCTCAAGTATTGACACTTACGAGGTTTCAAACTACGAGGATTCCCATGGAGGAACCACAACCAGGAATCACGAAATCCGTTACTTTGCAGTCGATAACAGACTTTTCCCACTCGGGGGGATGTATTATCAGGATTACCAGGACTACCATAGAGGTCAGACAACAGGAATTTTCCATGCCCCCACTCATCTTTCGGGGTTAGATTTGGATAATTATATCTCAACGACCTATCAGACAAATCAAGGCCTGAAAACCCCTCAGGAATACAATGATCAGTACCTAGAGGATCTTCGCTCTCAAGCATCCGGGGCTTCAACAGCGGAAGATATGATACAAATGACTGACATCGACTATCAGCATCGAGATATCTTCTTCGAGACTATGGTGGCAAGAACCTATGTCGGTTATGGAACTTCAACTCTCGGATTGCAATCAGTGGGCGGGCAGCTGGGAGATGCAGAAGCCCCTTCCACTTGGATAGCCCCCTCTGCCATTTCTGGATCACCTGGCAGCTATCTTGAGGGTGCCCTGGCACTTCCCGGTGCGATGATGAACCATTTCGTTCTTTCCAATTGGTATGATCCGACAGACGGAGCCAACTGTGAGAAGAATGAAACCGGCGCAAACATCAACCAGTATTGTGGGACGATATATGACTCGAATAGAAACGTCAAGGTTCTGAAGTATTACAGCGGAGCGACCCTAGAGGGAACAGTCACCCTAGAAGGAGAAGGCCCGGTTCCCAGTGCTAGGATTCTTATTGAAAGAGACGCATTTAGCGGAGAAGATGCGGTCGATAACGATTCCAGGACCTTCTGGATTCCAATAGGTAAAACCCAAGCCGACCAAAATGGACACTTCTCATTTACCGTTCCATCGGGAAAGATCAGAATCACCGCCTTCTCGGGAAATCCGGATCTCGACGAGGCCCGTAACTCCATTGTTACCTCGGGGATCGGCAACTCGATGTTTGAGCTATTCACAGAAAATTCTGAGAACAGGAACATCAACCCAATTTCTGGAATCCTCGGCGGAGTGTATGGGTCAACATGGCTATCAGAAACAATAGTCAATATTTCAGGTTTGGAAGGCCACAGTAACGGTAAGTCCGTTATCGAAGCCCAGATTACCGTGCCAACATCGTCTGCCGCTGGATTGTTGACTTGGTCCGGTGAATCCGATTTCGATGGGGAACCAGTATCTGATGTGGGTGTGATACTAACTCCTGAGTCATCAGAAATATCAATTCAGCCTTACCAAACTAGGACCTCAAACGGAAGCATGCAAGGAGAATCCTTGATTTTCAGTGGCATCGGTGAGGTTACATTCTCCGGAGAAGGGACTGTAATCTCTGAAGGAGCAATTTCAGTGAGCGAATTCACCGGAAACCACACCCAAACAATATATGATAATCACAGTATTTCTGGAGACGGTTGGTTCTCAGGCAAGGGAACACTAATCGGCAATGTCCCCGGAGTTTACCCAGTTTGCGTCAATAATTCCGTCCCTCATGGGGAGCCTGTATGTTCCGAAGGAGACGATCTGTTCATCTTGAATGGGTCAGTAAGCGCCTCTGGTAAGTTCACATCTGAAGGAGTAAGCAAGTTCTCAAGAGAACTTTTCCAGACGAGTTTGATTGGTTCTGGAACGTTCATAACAGATCCTTCTCATGATCTCGAGCAATATGGGACATTCAATGGTACAGGCTCGTTCTCGGGGAATGGGGTATTCAGCGGGCCTATGGTGAGCCCGGGATCGTTCCACGTAGTCGATGCCCTCCCGGGAGACTACTCCATCACCATTGATTTTGGGGATAAGCAAGTGGAGCTAGATGAAATTTTCTCAATTCCTCTTATTCCTTCTCCCTCACAATACCCTGTAACTATCTCCGCAGGTGCTATCAAAGGTGAAGTAGTGCTAGAAAATGGCGATGCGTTATCAACTCAAGTTTCGATTTTCCCTGATAACTCATCTTCTGAAGACGCAATTGTAGAATGTGATGGGGTGGTTACTCAAGCTTGTTTCATCTCCCCTGATGAAGATGGAGCTTTCTCAGTAGGACCAATAGTTCCTGGCACATTCTTTGCTCAGATAGATGTCGATGAAGACGGTTTCCCAGAGATATCCCAGACATACATCTTCGAGTCTAACGTGGGTACGTTGGAATCATTCCCGTCGAGGGTGCCTGCTACATCTGACATCGAGTTCACACTAGAGGACGAGGGGGAAAGCGTAGATGACCTCGAACTGATTTTCAAATCTCAAAATCAATCAGTCCAACCAGTTCATGCTATTTTCGATAATTCGTCCAAGAGTTATTATGCTGAACTTTTGCCAGGCGATTGGATACTAAATTACACACTCAGTGAGGATAAGCAACTCTGGCAACGCATAGAAGTCGGGACTGACGATATCGTCGAATCCTTCGATTTCCTGATAAGTCAGGTAGTGAACGGAATTATTGTCGATGAGGGCAATAAAGAGGATCCAAGCCAACCAGCTTCTCCGATCCCTAACCAAGAGGTTGTTTTCCACTGGTCCGGCTTCACTCTCTCCGCATTTTCCGACTCATCCGGGCAATTCACAATAATCCTCCCCAGAGGTGAAATAGTTCATGCTACGGTAGAGAGAGCAGTTGGGGCGGGCGGATTCATAGCGAATGGAACTAAGTTCGTAGTTTCCGAAGGTATGGACAATCTAACCCTGGAACTCACTGAATCAATGATGGTTTTGGGATCTGTAGGTCTAAATAGAGAAGGAAATTCATACAATCAGGGAATTCCTGGATGGGAACCGATATCAGCTCAAGCAATCGATATGGACGCGGAAATAGCAACTTCCGTGATCTGGAGGGAAGAAGTCGACGAACTCGGTAGATTCGAAATGATTCTACCATTTGGAAACTGGTCCTTTTCTTTGGATGCCGGAGAGATAGGCTCAAGCTCCACTGAAAATATAGAGATTAACTCCACATCCATAGATATGTCAACGGAACTAGTTCTCTTCCCTCAGTCCAATAGCTCTGTCACGATCGATTTCTTCATTGACCACAATGGAGATAATAATGCCTCAAATGGGTCTTATGTGACTTATCCTTTCGAGATAAAACCCCTGACTCCGAAGGGACTTGGACTCGCAATCAACTCTTCTGACTCCCGCTGGACGAGTACGGGAGTTGCAGAAATATCTCTTGAGCCTGGAAGATACAGAATAGTCGTCGAGAGGGCCAATTCATCTGCAGACGAACCATTCGATACGCTATACGACATGAACGAGATCTTTGATGTGCCCTTAGGTTCGACCGGTATCGAGAGATCAGTTATCTTCGAACCCCTTTGGCTGGTAAATATTACTCTGAGGAACGAGAGTGGCGATATTTTGCCAAACCAGGAAATTAAACTCGAGGATATCGAAAATGGTTGGATTCAGACTTTCATCACTGACGATGATGGGAGGATAGTTGAATACATCAATGAGGGAGAATGGGTTTTGGTCGTCGAGGAGTTTGAGACATTCCCGGGAGTATTTGAGGGACTAAGGAGATCAATTTCAATTTCTCAGGAAAACGCTGGAAATAGGCAGACATTCTTCACAACCGAACTCGCAGTAGCGACCATTTCTCTCCAGTATGATGGCCCACCTGTCAGTGCAATGGAGGAGGTGGGGATTACCTTCTCATCACAAGATGGACTTGGATCTTTAACCAAAACAGTCGCAGATTGGAGTAATGATGTAGTGATTAGGCTCACACCAGGGCTGTGGAACATAGAGATGAACCACACCACAGAAGACGGAGTTAGGTTTGTAATCGAAAATACAACATTAGCCGAGTCCGGAGTATTCGTGGGAATGTCACCGATTACCATCGACATAGTCTCCTTTGTCCAACTCAGTGGTCAGATTTTCTGGGATCTAGATGAGGATGGATTGCCTGGTTTCTCTGAGGGATTAGCAAACGCATCAGTAAACCTGTCATCAGATGACGGCACATCAAATTATAACTTGACCTCAAATTCCAACGGGGAGTGGTCAATTTTCCTGCCTCAGCAGGGAGTATGGGGCCTATCTGTGAGTAAGGAAGGATTTGGTACAGAGGATGATCAGGTCACTCTCTCCTCGACATCACTGAGGATAGAAACAGAGATTTCAGCTGGGGAGGTAGAAGCTTCGGGCTCGCTTTCCTACATCGATGAATCCTGTATCTCAAGTGGCGATTGGGAAGTCCAATTAATCCCCTCTCACGGGATCGTTAGAGATTCGATACTAATAGAGGGTAACGAACAAGGGTCTTGGTCTACCAATATACAGCCAGGAAGTTGGATTGCATATTCCTATTCTGTTTCTTCTTCGCAATCATGTATAGGCCTAGTATCGATCGATTCTCTGGAAGTTGGTGTGGAAGGAGCAAGCATTGACTCATCACTAACTTTGGGAGGTACAGTGAATGTCGATACAAATTGGATTGATCTCTCTGGCAACGATCATGATCTAACTGAAATAGAAAACTATGACCTGAAAATGGAATTTGGCAGTTTATCCTGGTCACAAGAATTGGATGAGAATGGCGATGTATCATTGCTTCTCCCCCCTGGAACCGCTCAGGCGTCTACTGAATTCGAAGTAGATGAAAACGGAATTAACGTTACCTATTCCGGAGGAAAGGGAATAACTGTCAGAGCTGGCCAGGAAAGTCCTCTAAGGACTCTGACAATAGATAGAGTCTCCAAACAAGACATTATCGCCACTGTACTGACAGACAGCAGGATAGAGGTACAAAAGCTGAATCCATCTTGCCAGGAAGGATGCGAGTTCGAAATGGCCGAGTTCACTATATCAATCCATTACGATGGCCACAACTCCTTCGATACATATGATGCTGTAGCAACGGTACCCGGTACTGATGGTATTTTGTGGAATGTTGAGTTCCAGAATTCTACTGGTAACTGGACACAATCATTAAACTTCGATCTAGGGCTAGATAACGAGAATCAAAGAGAAATTCTAGTCCGAGTAACCCCTGCAAATAGCAGTTACGCGCATGATTTCGTAGATGGACACAATATAATCGTTAAGATTTCTACCAGTCAAGGATACTCTACTCAAGTAGAATTGGTCGTAGACGTTCCCGCCATTAGGGGACTGGAACTGAATAATGAGCAATCAATATTCTTCGATTCCGAAGATGAGAATGTAATTCTATCAATCCCATTTTCCAATCTAGGTAATGCCGATGAGTCATTCTCATTCGAATTCGGATATTCTGATTGGTGGGACGTACTAGGGCCAATGGAACAACCCGTCTCCCCGTTCGCAGACGGTTTGGCTAGCTTCACATTGATCAGGAATTCTGATCAGCCTCTCCCAGAAGAATATACAGAGACTCTTGAATTCACAGTTTCCGATTTATTCCTCAACTCATACCTAGGACAGGTAAATCTGATTGCCGACTCGGCTATTCTCTCAATAAAAGGAGAAGACGTTAGGCTACTGGGGCAACCCTTCCCGACATATGGGGTGGTAGAAACATACGCAGTGGAAATTACCAATGCCGGAAAGGTGGATGCAGAGGGTGTAACTCTGCTAGCAACGCTTTGCCACGACATTGAATGTAACAGCCTGGTCGGTGTGAACTCAAGCTCCACCAGTGATGTACTAGCAATGAATGAGAGTACTTTCTTTATTTCGATGGACTACACCCAATTCGATCAAAGGGAGAAGTTCTACATCCTCTTCGAAATTGAAGGCGAGGATCTCAGCGAACAGGCACAGGCATGCGAGAGCAGTAAATCAGAAGGCAAGCCGTCATGTATCGAAGAAGCAGATCTATTCGTCGCTTCGGAGTCTAATGAAAATCTGAAGTATATGGCTTACGTATTCATTTTGTTGCTTCTAGGAGCTCTAATCTACTTTACTAGGAGGCCAGGAAGAAGAGTTAGCGCCCCGTTCTAATACTATTACCCATGCCGTTCCACGGGGTCTTTGATGAGGGGTATCAAGCATCTAGAATTAATGCCTGAACCAGAAGATCCCAGTATGCTTACAGCTGTCGATGGAGACGCCCCCGGGTATCCCGGTAAAGCATATGGGATTTCGGATCAAGAAGCCAGGGAACTGAGGTGGCCAATGGGTCCGATAATGAGGATTCTATGGCCATGGGGCGCGATCGGTTTTTCTACGATAATTGCCTCTTTACTAATGTTATATCCAACTATTTATCTTCTTTTGGGGGATGTATTTGATTCAGAGTGGGCATACGAAGAAAGTGGAATCAGGAGCCTCCAAGAGAAGGGATCCTTCGGCGAAGGAGTTCGAGTCTGCATTGTCGATACAGGAATAGACATCTCACATCCTGATTTCGAAAATTTACAGCTCATTGGATTCAGAGATTTCTATGCCGGTGACAATGAAGAAATCAGAGACATTGGATCGAAAAGTCATGGCACACTTATGGCAGGTCTTTTAGTTGGAAATGACTCTTTTGTCGGTGCTGCACCGGACGTTTCCCTATCCGTTGCAATTGCTCTGGGGCCCGATGGAAAGTCTGGCAATGAAGCTATGATCGCACAGGCGATAAGATGGTGCAGAATAACGCAGGAATCAGATATCATTTCTCTTAGCTTGGGCACGGAGCCAGGAACAGTTTTCTCTAACTCTTCTCAAACCGTGGAAGCTGTGCAAGAGTCACTGGATAGTGGAATTTTTGTCGTTGCTGCAGCTGGCAATAGTGATCCCGGGGGAAACGAATCTGATGTTTCAAGCCCTGCAAGCATTGAAGGGGTTATTGCCGTAGGGGCGCATGATAGTAATGGCAACCCATGGAAAGATAGTGCATCTGGATCAACAACTAATCCTCAAAGTGGGATGGAACGTGAATTCCCAAATCAGAAACCAGAAATTCTAGCTCCTGGTGTTGATATGTGGTCTTGTATTTCCTCAAATAGCGATCCACCATATGCATTCTCTACCGGAACGAGTGACTCAACTGTAATTGTTACAGGAGCACTGTCATTGATTTTGTCCATGCACATGAATGATATTGCCGGAGATGATGATTTTGTTGATTACTCTGAGATGCAACTTGTTAAGTCTGCTCTGGCCAAATCCGCTATCAAAGCCGACGAATCTTCTCATTATCATGACACAAAAATGGGTTACGGACTTCTAGACGCAGAAAGCTGGGAAAATAATATCAGAATAGAGTTCGGTATAGAACAATAATTCGAATTTTCAACAAAATAGTCTGATACTATCGTCCCTATTGTTAAATTGGTTCGATGGAGCCCGAGGGTACATGGCGCGGGTTGAAAAACTACGATCTCTTTCTTTGACGGGGCTTTTTCTGCTTAGTATCGTACTTACGGTAACTATGCCCGCCACTAACGCTGCAGCATCTAACGAGACAACTAGCGGTACGATCACCGGAACTGAAACATGGGCCGGACTGCACGAATTAACAGGTGATGTTACCATTGCTCCAGGTGCAAAGCTGATCATCAATCCCGGAGCAACTATTGTCTTTCCAAATGGTACTCATTTGGATGTTAGAGGTAGCATCTGTGCTGGAGCTTCGTCCTGTGGGGCCTCTTCAAATGGGGGTCCTGCAATGAGAATCACATTAAGATGGGAAGATCCAGCAAACTCTAGCGCCATAGGAGAGTGCTATGGGATGACTTATGGCAATCAGGAGATCTCTATAGATGATCCTTCTTGTAATGAGGGGGTGTTAATGAGGAGTTCGATCGATTTAGCTGAGACAGAACTCAGGTACGTTACTTTCGATAGCGCCTGGGGGATTCCTCAGTATATCACTGCCGTAGGTGAGTTTAGGTACGGAGCGCTAGTTCTCGACGGAGCTAGCCCCACATTAACTGAACTAGCCTTCAGTCAGATTAACACAACCAGCGTCCTTACCACTAATCTTGCCCAGCCTACATTCAGCGGAGGAGATTTCGCTGTTGGAGTAGATGCCCAATCCGGAGTTTATGGCTCA
>JAYZLO010000070.1:0-6608 GCA_036154175.1 Thermoplasmatota archaeon
GCCTGAAATTGAAGCTCATCAACGTTGGCAAAGTGGGCAGTAAAATGTTGATCTGTTTGCCTGTGAGATTCTTTTTATGGTACTTGGGCAGTTCTTGCTAAGGCATTTCTCCCCTTCCCTTCCATAAACCTGAAAGTTATGGATGAAGTATCCGATTGATTCATCGCCATCAACGCCACGGAAATCCTGAAGTGTCGAACCACCTGCATCAATTGCCTCAGTTATTACATCGTGAGTTGCCGAGGTGATTCTCTCGACCATTGTGGAAACTCCGGCCTTACCGGTGACACTGCGAGCCTTCCTTCTCGGAGATACTCCGGATCTGTACAAAATCTCACAGACGTATATATTCCCAAGTCCGGCTACTACCCGTTGGTCCAGTAAAGCAGATTTAATCGGGGTTTTCTTCCCACGGAGGCCATCTGCCAAAAGGCTCGGAGTAAGATGATCAGGAGTAGGCTCAGGACCAATTCCATTCAGCATTCTTTGCCCATCTTGATCTGAGGTTTGGAAACAGTCCATGAATCCAAATCTCCGATGGTCGGAATATACTGCTTTAATTCCGTTATCCATGTGAACTACTACCCAGTCGTGGGGACCATCTCCAGTTCCCAAAGGCGCCCCATTCGCAAATTTTCCTGGCCTACTGATTAAGCCGTCCCCCATCAAAGTCCACCTTCCACTCATTCCTAGATGGCAGAGCCACGTTTTTCCAGAATCAAGTCTGATGAGGAGATACTTGGCCCTTCGGTCAATTGAGATTATTTTACTACCCTCGAGAGATTCACGAAAATTGGGAGGGAATGGAAATCTGAGATCATTTCTCCGAAGTTCCACTTCTAGTATTCTACTATCCAGAAGGTGCATCTCCATGCCAATCCTAACTGTCTCGACCTCTGGCAACTCTGGCATAAATCTCCGGAGTAGTTGTCAGACATTACCTTTCTCGGCAGGACTGGATATGAACGGCAGAGTTATCTAAAATATAACTAGAGGAAATTTCGTGGATGCAGATGATATTCCTGATTGGGTAAAATCAGAACCAAATCCCAAGAACCCTGAGGCAGTTCCCGTATTTGATGGGAGACCAAGCATCGAGGGGACTGAGGGGGAGCAGATTTTTCTCCATGCTGGACAAGAGGGTGAGCTAGGGATTTTTCCGGGGACTAACGCAGGGGTTGCGTTGATTTTGAGCATCGTCGGCTTGCTTGTTTGTAACATCATTACTGCTATTCCAGCACTTATCATATCTTATCAATCACTGAAAATAACGAAGAATTATCCTGATCATCCAGAGCACGGAGTAGCTAGAGCTGCAATGGTAATTTCATGGATTACTGTCATAATTGGCATCATAATGGCGGCGATATTCCTATTTTTTTGGGGCATAATCGTATCTAGTTATGGCCTCTAATTCGTTGGTTTAGTTTACAGATGAAAACAACATGTTGTTCTTCCAAACCCCTTAAATCGATCCTTTCAATTAAATCCAACTCGGAACTTGTGATTACTTCCTCTGCCTTCATGAATCTGGAGTCTACATCGCCATCGAAGTACCTCTCACTGGCAGCCTTAAGACTGAGGAGTCCAATTCCATCGTCGGAAAGAAAATGCATGATTGAGTTTACGAAAGTTTCAGCCTGATCCGTAATACTCAAATCCTGATGGATCCAATCTGCCTTACTCCTAATGAAAGGAGCAATGACTTCGGTTTTTCTCGCATCGCCCATTATCGGAATCAAGCCGGAACGATTTACAGATAGTGAAGCTAGGTCACGAGTCATCCTGGGGGAAATCTCCACTGCTACTACTTGGCCAGAGAGATGATTGCCGGAGCCACATACGATATCGTGAATATGACTGACTGTCCCCCCTCCAGAGGCTCCGAGGTATAGACAAGTTGATCCTGGATTTGGTATAATTTCTCTTGGATCTTGCTTTGTCCTCAATATTGAAGCAGCAACCTTTGATTTTGTTGGATTCCAAAGTCTCCACTCTATCCTGCCTTCTTTCTTTCTTCTTTCACCCCTCACCGAAGTTCCTTTGACTGCATTTCGAGTCCATAACGATCTGCCCTCTCTCTTTACCCCCCATCCCAGGGATTCTGATCTTCTGGACAGTTTTTCACTTCCCTTTTCGTGGCTCAGAAAACCTTTTTTTGATTGAGTCTATTTCACTATTTATTTGATTTATTTCTAGCTCTCCCCAAGGAACTCCATTGAAATGGTCTATTCTGACAGCAATACTGGCCTTTCCTGCCAAAAACCTTGCAATCTTTCCCCTCACCCACCTCGGTGAGCGACTTATTTGGGGCAAAGAAAATAGGATCGCACCATGTTTAGGTGGAGGTGCCCCTCTTCTATGAGCTGCCATTGCTGCGTGAGCCCCGAGAACTTGGAGTGAGCCGGATGGCATCCGTGCCAGTCTTTCTCTACCTCCTGCTAATGAAAGTAATTTTGCGGCCGATATTGGGCCCACTAAAGCACTGAGAGATGGTAGATATTCCGACGCTGCCTCCCTAATTGCACTCTCTAATTTATTCAGAATACTCGAGCATTCGAGAACAAAGATTGCCTGTGATTTTAGGGCGTCCCATTCTAGACTGGAAGGAAAGTGCTTCGGCGGGGTCACTCCAAGAATATCTGAAGCCTCTTCGATATTGTCGGATTTAGCCAAAGCCGTTGGTATTTCCATTCTTTGAGAATCCAAATCTAGTTCGGTTATGAACATCCCAGCCCATTCAACACATCTTGCTTCCGATGTAGTCCACGAAGCACGGTTTTCTACAACTGCAGAAACTAACATATCTATTCTCCTATCCATATCTCCAGAAGATTCTGCGACTCCCATCTTTGCCAGTTCAACTGTCGCTCTGTGATAGATCTCGACTAGATCCTGATGAATGGGCCAATGGGGGTCAGACAAAGCCCCCATTACTTCTACTTCCGCTTCTGGAAATCTCTCGGATAGGGTTTTGACCTCTGGCGTCATCCTACCTTTCTGAATTAACAACAGTCTCTTTGCCAGACTTGATGGTACTATTTTGCCATCCCATCCAATCTCATCGATAATATTGCCATCGCCATCGAGAACTCTGGCGATTTTCCAGTCAAAGTGTATTTTCACAACTTATCGGAGAAGGTTTAGGGCTTGAACGGTACGCAAAAACAGGGATGGGGAAACGAATAGTTGAATAGTCGGCGGGTTCAGCCTAATTTGGTCCGCGTTAATGCGCGAATGGTTGTTGATAGGATGTTCTGCCCTGAATGTGGTTGTCTGTCATATCCTGATGATAGAGGTTGGATCAAGTGTCCAGATTACAAATGTGGGTATGAAGGTCCACTTTCTGGAGAGGATGGGCGAGGTTCTGAGTTCACTGACCCAATGACTGGAGAAGTGATTGATTTAGCCAATACTACCGCAACAACAGACTCAAAGTCTCTGAAGCATCTTACAGAAGTAGTCGAAGAAGATGGCCCCAGAGGGACTCTCAGAGTAGGCGACTATCTATGTCCCAAATGTGATGGAGACAGAGCATATGTTGAGCTCAGACAGACTAGGTCTTCGGACGAGCCTGAAACTAAGATTTGCACATGCGACGACTGTGGCCATAGGTGGAGGGAATACCAGTAGCTTTGAGGGCCTTTCTCCCAATAAGCATCAAGAGCCTCCTAATTCGTAAAGCAATCAGGTGAGAATATGTTGAGGATAACTGCTAAGCAGCAACTGATGAGGGAAATTGTCGATATTCTATCTGTTCTGACGACTGAAGCTAAATTGGTGTGGGGCGAAAAGGGACTAGGGGTGTCTGTTGTTGATGGTTCACATGTAGCTCTTCTTTCTGCTACTATCGCTGATGAGTGCTTTGAAACATATGAGGTAGAGCCAGTGGAAATTGGATTAGATCTTGGCAAGATGCGTGATCTACTGACATTGGCTGGACCTAGTGATCTTGTCGAGATGGACTATGATGATGCTGTTGGGGCAATTAATGTAAGGGTGGGAGAGGTGCATATGATTCTCAGGGGCATTGACACAAGTACAATGGACAACCCCAATCAGCCTGGTCTAGAATTCAAATCCAAGGCAACTATTGATTCTGAGAAGCTTTCAAGAGCCCTGAGAGCGGCCAAGTTTGTTGGTGGTGAAGTGGATTTGAGTATGGATAAGAATCAGTTATCCGTCTCTGTAACTGTTGAAGCCGGCGAGGGTGTGAATGTGAAATTCGAATCAGGAGAATTGACCGAATTGACTTGTGCTGCACCGACACATTCTACTTATTCTCTTCAGTACCTAGGGGAACTAACAAAGAAGCTCGCAAGTGGTTTGACGAATGAAGTTTCCTTGGAGTTTGAAGAGAAATATCCACTCAGACTGACATGGGTCAGTAATGGGGGCGGTGCGAAGTGGATTTACTTCTTGGCACCCAGAATTGTCAATGACTGACCCGTGAACTCATCAATGGGCTCCCCTCGGGCAACCATGTGCCTAACAGAGTATGCGTAATTATTCCGACTGTGGAAAACTCCGATGAGCTGGAAATAGTGTTAGATGGTTTGCTGAGTCAAACATATCAGGATTTAGAAGTAGTAGTAGTTGGGCCTGAAAATGATCCAGGGAGGTTAATTGCAGAAAGAAGAGGTGTTCGTTTCATTGACGACGAAGGCTCTTGTAATAGAGCGGATGCTTGCAATGTAGCAATTAGAGAAACTGATTCAGAACTGGTTTTTTTCACTGATGATGATGTCATCGTTCCTCCAGATTGGGTGGAGAGTCTGGAGAGGTGGTTCGAGAAATCTGAAGTCTCAGGGGTAGGGGGGCCCAACTTTGCTCCTGTAAATGAGTCTAGTCTATGGCAGAAGGCCATTGACGTAGCATTTTGCAATAGATTTCTCACTGCTGGCACAAACTACGGAAGGCAGACGAAGGAGGAGTTGGAAGAAGTGGAGCAGTTACCGGGAGTGAATTCCGCTTATCGGAGGGATGTTCTTTCTGAGGTAGGAGGTTTCGATTCTGGCGCCATAGGTGCAGAAGACGTAATGCTTGATCATAGAATCAGACTAGCTGGACACAGGCTTTGGTCAGATGGTAGCGCAGTAATTTGGCACAGAAGAAGGGATTTGGTTAGAGTAAGGAAACAAATAAGGAATTATGGACAAGTTAGGGCCTTGGCTGGGAGAAGATACCCGAGTCTTTGGGGGTGGAGCCATAATTTGGTTTCTACATTCCCGGCTGTAGTAACAATCTCAATTTTAATTTCATTTTGGGGGGCAATGAATGGCGGGGTTTCATGGCCAGAATTTTGGAATATCTCCTTTGAAGAGGTTCCATTGGGCCCAGAGAGATTTGCGGCTCATCTTCTACCCACATTAGCAATTCTGTTCAATGCCATAGCATGGGTCGGGGCATCGATTGCCCCTTCACCGAGTAAAAGCGTAACTACTATTTTCCTTTCTTCTATTGTTTCATTCCTACTTCTTTGGGATTATGGGATAGGAGTTTTGAAAGCAAGATGGAGCATAATTACAGGAAGTCCTGCTTCTCAAATAGATGACAGGGATAGAGGGTGAAGCTAATGGTTGAAAGCAATTCAAAATCTATCCCTGATGCTTATCTGGAAGGCAGTATTCTTACTGTAGTAGCTAGTGCATAGATTATGAGTCGAGCGATGGTAAATATCGCTGGTTATCGTTTCGTCGACCTGCCAGATAGAGACGATCTTCAGGCTCCAATGCTAGAAAAGTGCAATCATCTAGAATTGAAAGGATCGATTTTACTGAGTCCCAATGGGATTAACTTTTTTCTTTCCGGAAAAGAAGAACAGGTGAAGTCATTCATTGATTTCCTAGAATCTGACACTAGATTTGCGGGGATACCATTGAAGACGAGTTTCTCCGAATATCAGCCATTCAGGCGAATGCTGGTTAAAAGAAAAAGAGAGATAATCTCGCTTGGCATGGATGAAATCAGGCCGGCTGATTTCTCGGGACAAAGGATTTCGCCAAGGGAATTCAGAAAAATTATCGAGAGTGATGAAGATATTTTAGTTTTAGATACGAGGAATGACTATGAAATCAAAATTGGATCTTTCGAAGGAGCGGTTGATCTGGGAATTTCCTCCTTCAGAGATTTTCCCAGAGCATTGGAATCCTTACCTGAAGAGTATAAAGAAAAAACAGTAGTAATGTATTGTACTGGTGGAATCAGATGTGAAAAGGCATCGGTGGTGATGCTAAATTCGGGTTTCGAAGATGTTCGACAGCTAGACGGTGGAATTCTTGCCTATTTCGAAGAATGTGGGGGCGAACATTGGAATGGGGAGTGTTTTGTTTTCGATCAGAGGGTAGCTCTGAATCATGAACTACAGGAGTCTAAAACTGAGATGTGTTTCAAATGTAGGGAGCCATTGACAGTCCAAGAACAGGAGTCAGAGGAATATGTGGTGGGTGAATTCTGTCCTTACTGCGTTACCTATCCAACTGCTTAGCTATGTTTTTCTGACCATCTTGTCACCCTCTATCTTCCAAGTAGGTTGCTTTGGCCTCCAGAAAATTATAGTAAAGACTCCGAAGAAAATTCCTCCGAATAGCAAATTCAGCCATCCTTCC
>JAYZLO010000071.1:0-10713 GCA_036154175.1 Thermoplasmatota archaeon
CATGTTGTAACCGACGTCTTCCCATAGTGTCCCATACTCAATTATTGTCCATCCGCTCTGGTTTACCGCATATCTCAGAGGGGACCAGAAGTCTTCGAAGTCCAAGGTTACCACACCGGTACACAAAGAAAGTGTCGAGTCCACTATTGATGCCTCATCGTGGGAAAGTAGATGATTGCCCGAGCGATCGGACACTATCGCCTCGATGGAGGCTCTGGGCCTTGAGAGTGGGTGTGGAGTCTCGGACATGTCAACGTCATTGTAACCCCACGCGCTTGATACGAAGAGACCCGTACTCTTCGCAATCTTGTTTCCTGGGTAATCGTGAGCAAGATCATTGTTTGAGTATGACCAATACCAAGCATGACCCCCCATTATTAGGCCACCTCCATCCTCGAGGAATGACACAATTTTTTCGTTGTCATCATCGTCATGACCGTTCCAGAACTCATCAATGAGGCAATCCAGACCAGAGAGATTGTCTGGAGTGACAGAATTGACAACGCTGTGCCCGTCTGATTCTAGGTCTTCCTGGAAGTCTTCGAAACCGGCGCCATATGCTAGCCCCACTATCGCACTCGGGCCACAGGCCCAACGGACCGCACGGAGTGCGAACTCGGTCTCCTCCGTCCCTCCGCTACCGTGGACCCAGCTTTCATGCCCATACCCGATCATCTTCCCTTTCCCCACGTGACTGGCCGAAATTACTGGAATGTCAGAAGTGTAACCACCCTCGGAGAATGCTATGGGAAAGGACCACTCGCCTATTGGAAGAATTGGTGAAGGCCAACCATTCCAACTTGTACCTCCCATCCCATTGAGGAGGAATTGCTGGTCTGCAAGGATGTCGTGAATGGCGAGAGAAATAATCGCCGAAACAGAGCCACCGGAGTTATTGGCCCATACCGTGAAATCTGTCCATGGCTGTCGGTGATCTGGAGTTCCATGGATTGTACCATTGGAAAGCTGCAGGCCTTGGGGAAGGGCGGGATCGATAGCCCAAGTATCAACCTCTGGCCCCGAATATAATACCGTTATTGAGGTACTGACATTAGAGGCCAAGGCAACCTCGGATGACTCCCAGTGGAGCATTCCCGGAGGTTGACTGATTACCTTGAAGGATAATTCTGTGGAGTCTCCCCCTCCTGAGTTATTGGCCCAAACAGTGTGATTAGTCCATTCCTGCACCTCCTCTGCTTCTCCGTAAATTTCACCATTAGTGTTGCTGAAAAAGAAACCCGGAGGAAGAGGAGGGGAAATTTCCCAAGATGTTGGTACTCCACCGCCCCATGAAGGCAATATGCCCGAGATAATGTCTCCAATCGAAAGGTGGAAAGTTAGTTCCTGATAATCCAGGTCCCATACTGGAATGTCTACGACCTCCAAAATTAGGTTAGTTTGCACCGAACCCCCGGAATTTGAAGCTTCTATTGTGTAAATATCCGAAGAAGATACGATCTCAGGGGATCCTGATATCTGCCCCATAGGACCCAAAGAAAGTCCAGCGGGGAACTGCGGCTCTACTGACCAATTGGTCGCAATTGATCCATTAAGACTTGGCATGAGCGATACCGGTTGACCTAAGGTGAGCTTCAATGAGCTAAGTCCGTAGTCTATTGATTCAGGGGGCAAATGAATTATTTTGATCCTGAGAACGGTGGAGGAGGCACCAGCTTCGTTGGATGCGAGAATTGTATGGTAGCTTTCTCCGACACCCTCTGGAATGCCGAAAATTGAGCCGGTCTCGTCTATTTCCAAGCCCTGTGGCAAAGGAGGAGATGTGTGCCATGCTTCGGCCCTCCCCCCTTCCAAATAGGGCTCGCTAGAGTTACAAGCTTCCCCAATGTAACACAAGATTAGATCATCTTCGAACAGGATTGAAATCACTGGGACAGGAAGGACAGAAATCTGAATTCTCTTGGAAGCAAATCCCGCATTGTTTGAGGCAATAATTGTGTATGTCTTTGACAGAGATGCATTAGTTGGAGTGCCGCTCATTACCCCCGATTCCTTGTCAAAAGACACTCCATCTGGCAGTTGTGGGTTCACGATCCAGATTTCCGGTGCGTCGCCGAGAAAACTTGGGGTGAGTGCCTGCATAGGGGACCCCACTTCCAGAATAATATTTGATACGCCGAAGTCAAGGGATTCTGGGCGAAGCATCTTTCTGCATTCTGAACCTGTGAAAACCTCTTCGGAAAGGCAATCTTCTTCCAGGACTGTTTGCTCTAAACACCCCGGAAGGAACGGGTCATTGGCACAATCTTCCTGTTTTGAGGAACTGGAGCTTTCATCGGAGTTAGACATGCACCCGGGAATCAGAATGATTAGTGCGAGGTTGACTGCTAGCACCTTGGCATTTGTCACATAGTTCACCGAGAGCTTCCAAATGAATAAGTTACGGTTCCAAGCTATGGGTATGCGGGCCCTGGTTCGAAACAGTACTGGACATTTTGGAACTCTGATTTGAAATCCTTGACGTCTTTCTTAATTTGAGCTGGCTCCTCGAGATTGATCAGGGCCCTGGAGAAGAATCTAGCCACATCTTGCATCTCATCTACTCCCATGCCAACCCTTGTTAGCTCGGGCGTTCCAAGTCTCAGACCGCTAGGCGAAAGTGCCTTCGTGTCCCCAGGAAGCATGTTCATATTCGTGATTATCCCAGATTCTTCGAGTCTTGTTGCTGCATCTCTCCCAGCTCCTGAATCTACTTCTCCGTGTCTGGTGACAACTTGGTGACTCTCTGTGTACCCCCTATCTTCAGCCAAAACTTCGAAACCCTCTGATGCGAGAGCTTCCCCCAAGGCCTTTGCATTGGCGACTATGTCCGCCGAATATGCCTGCCCATACTCCTCAAATTCGGATAGAGCGATTGCTTTGCCCGCAACGTGGTGAAGGTGATAGGATGAACAGACGCCTGGGAAAATTCCACTGTTCAATCTTCGGTGAATCTTCTCATCGTCAGAATCCGAGAGGACAAATCCTCCCTGAGGGCCTGGGAATGTCTTGTGGCTGCTTCCAGTCATAACATCTGCCCCTTCTCTTAAGGGGTCTTGGAACTGCCCTCCAGCGATTAGCCCGATAACATGAGCAGCATCGAACATCACCTTGGCCCCTACCTCATGGGCTGCATCCGAGAGATCTTCGAGAGGAGTTGGGAATAGGAACACTGATTGTCCAAACAGAGCCACTGACGGAGATTCATCGCGAATTAATTCTGCTGCTGCATCGATGTCTGGCTCCATCCTATCCTCATCCCATGGATAAGTGAATAGGTCGAGTCCTCTTACTCCGACTGCCCCCATCCTCGCATGAGAAATGTGTCCGCCGTCTGCTGTTGAAACAGCAGTAATCTTGTCACCAGGCTTAGTTAGGGCTTTCAGAGCACCCATGTTAGAATTGGTCCCAGAGGTTGACTGAATATTGGCGAAGTTGCAGTTGAATACCCTCTTTGCGGAGTCAATACCAATCTGCTCTATGTCATCGAAGTCGTCACATCCCTGATAGTATCGCTTTCCAGGAAGGCCCTCAGCGTACCTACCATGCAGATCCGAGTCACAAGCCTTCCTAACCATTGGACTCAAGATATTCTCGCTCGCTATCATCGGTAGCGAGTTTCGATAATGATTTCCTGATGAATTGACTGCCTCAATCACCCTTTCTGCTGTCTGCCTATTGCTCATGTTTTCGGTGGAGAGAGGGGTGGCAAATGAGTGTTGGGAGTAAAGATCCTCATTTCTAGCAATAGGTTAGGAATTGGCGCCGACAGCAGGACTCGAACCTGCGACCTGTGGATTAACAGTCCACCGCTCCACCAACTAAGCTATGTCGGCCCAGTCTGCGGCAGGCACACCCCTTCATCAAAGAATCGGGTTACTCCCACTCTATAGTGCCAGGTGGTTTATGGGTGATATCGTAAACAACTCGATTTACATGCCCTTTCAGAGAATTGGTAATTTCAGTGCTTATTTCCGATAAAAGTTGATGTGGGATCTCCGAGTAGCGTGCGCTCATACCGTCCAAACTGCGTACTGCCCTAACTACGACAGTCTCACCGTGAACTCGGACATCACCGTGGACTCCGACGCTCTTTACCGGCAAAAGGGCCGCGAAGAACTGCCAGGGTAGCTCACACTCCCCTCTGGAAGATGCTTCCGAGATCCTTTTCTCAACTATATGACATGCCTCCCTACAAGACTCTACTCGCTCGGGAGTAACTTCTCCTAGGACTCTAACGGCCAATCCTGGTCCGGGAAATGGTTGTCGCTCGCTTGATTTAATGCCCAGTTCTCTAGCCATGATCCGTACTTCGTCCTTGTAGAACTCCCTGAGCGGCTCAACTATTTCCAAGTCCACATCATCAGGAAGTCCGCCGACATTGTGATGGGACTTGATTACGTCCCTTTCTCCCCCTCCTGATTCTATCCAATCGGGAGCGATTGTCCCCTGCACTAGGAACTTCGCCCCACAGTTTTTCTGCTCTTCCTCGAAAACTCTGATGAACTGCTCACCGATTATCATCCGCTTCTCCTCGGGATCTAAAATTCCGGAAAGATTGTCGAAGAACCTCTTGGATGCTTCAACCACCTTCAGTGGTATTCCCAGTTCTGAAAACATCGAAGAAACCTCGGTGGATTCGTTTTTCCTCATTAGGCCCGTATCTACGTAAACACAGTGAAGCATGCTGCCTACGGCCTTGTGGGCCAGGACAGCAGCGACGGTGCTATCGATTCCGCCCGAACAAGCTATTATCGCAGTGTCATTTATCTTCGATTCAAGGGACTCTATCGCCTCATCAATGAGGTTTTGAGCCTTCATGGAGAATTCACCCCTGAATGGATTGATCGTCTGAAATGACCTTTTCGGTCATCTCCGATCTATATTCTGAGTATGCCGATGCTAGTTCCTCGTCTGCTGTTGAGAGAATTTGGACTGCGAGGGCCCCGGCATTATCACCTCGGTCCACACCAACTGTGGCTACTGGCATACCAGGAGGCATTTGAACGATGGAGAGTAAGGAATCCAGGGGAACCTTACCCCCAACGGGAACCCCGATTACTGGTTTGTTAGTCATTGAAGCGATAACCCCCGGCAGTGCTGCTGATACGCCTGCCATTCCGATGAACACCTTGCATCCATTTCTCTCGGCTTCCTCTACCACTCCCTCCAAGTACTTAGGGGCACGATGGGCGGAAGCCACCCTTATTTCGAACACCACATCGAACCTTTCAAGAATACTCCTACATTTCTCGGCTATTGGCAAATCTGACTTGGAACCAAGTACCACACATACATCCATGAGCCAATGGGAGGTAAGTCGGTTCAAATGCCTGCCGTTTTGAAGGACACTCACTCTTCCTCCGAAACCAGCAGGAGGTTTGTTGGCCATTGCCTACCCACTATTGGAATTGGGGAAGCTAAGAATTCCGTCAGACCTTCTTCTTTTGAGGTATTGTAATGAAAGGGATCGATGACAAAACCGGACTTATGGACAAATGAAATTGCTAGGAAATCTTGGCCAGATCTAGATGTTCCGGAGAGGGAAATAGAGCCATTCTCAAAGTCTGCATTGGCCAACTCTCTTCGGGACCATTGTTTTGAAAGGACTCGCCAGGGGTCCGGCAACACCCCTTCCCAGTCTTGTCTATCTATCGGGAGAAGAAATCTAGAAGAGGGTGCCATCATAGATTTTTGTACCAGAGCTGTGGTACGAAAAAACGCGACCCAGAATAGTGCGTAGGAGACCCATCCGATGCGAGGATCATGTAATATATGGAGTGGAAAAAGCATTGATGCTATCATGAAAAATGGCCAATCAATAGGTAGTGATCTAATTGATGTGACAGGAGTTGGTTGGGAGTTTCGTGAAGAGAAAATCGGGAAAAAGAGGAGGAGAAGGAACAGGGAGAAGAGGGCAATTGATACTACCTGATCGTTGATAGTATTTCCCGGGAATGCCAGAGGGAAGGAAGAGGCAGCGAGGAAGAAGGGCGCCCATGCAAGGGGCCTGAGCAAGGACCACGCCAAAGGCCTCAACCTTTGCCTACACCAGCCAAAATTCCCTATTCTCGGAGTAGTGCTAACCCATGGGTGCGGTGGTGCTAGCTCGCCCTTCATGAAATCCGGAGGGTTTTCTCCATTTATATTCCACCAACTGGGGTTTCCAAGAAGCCAGAACTTATCCGAATCGGCCTCCATGCCACTCGGAAGGGGTTGAGGTATTCTTGGCTTCGCTACTATTCCTTGCTTTCACCGTGATGTCGGAGTATTAGCTGTCTTGCTGCCCATACTTCGTCAACCCTCTTCACAGGAGTTGTGTGTGGTGCTGAAGTCAGAATCTCAGGATCCTCCGAAAGGACCTCGTGTAGATCAGATGCGAACTTGTCCAGGACCTCCTTTGACTCTGTCTCGGTTGGCTCGATCATCAGGCACTCGGGGACGATCTGCGGAAAGTAAAGTGTTGGAGACATATATCCATAGTCCAGAAGGCGCTTTGCGACGTCCTTTCCGGTTACACCATTGAGATTCTTCACTGGGCTCATTGACAATGTGAACTCATGCATTACCAAATCAGTATTGGCCCCCTCGGAGGGCATACAATGGATTCTCTTGGCCACCTCTGGGTCTGGATTCATGATCTTGTGCCTGAGGTAGTTGGAGTTCAGAACCGCATGTTCGCTCATCTTTACCAGATCTCTCCCATACCTCCTGTAGAATGCCCATGCCCTGACCACAGCTCCAGCATTTCCATTCCACTGCTGTACCTTGCCAATGCTCTTCTCGCCGACATCTTCCCAGAAATACCAGTAGCCGTCCCCAACTCCAATTGAGTCGTCATCGGAAGAGGCCCTCCTGGAAGCTATTGGAGTCGGTAGGAAATGGGCTAGATGGGCCTTAACCCCGATTGGGCCGCTACCAGGGCCACCCCCCCCATGTGGCTGGCTGAATGTCTTGTGCAAATTGTAGTGGACTGCGTCAAAGCCCATCCGCCCTGGGTCCGTCTTACCGATAATTGCATTGAAATTAGCCCCATCATAGTACATCTGCCCGCCGGCCTCATGTACGATCCTTGATGCCTCACTGATGTTGGTCTCGAATAATCCGAGAGTAGACGGATTTGTAATCATCATTGCTGCTGTGTCTTCGCCGACAGCTGACTTGAGAGCCTCTATGTCGAGGCGCCCATCTTCCCCACTGGGTATCTCAATAATCTCATACCCGCACATTGAAGCAGATGCTGGATTAGTCCCATGAGCCGAATCGGGGACTATCACCTTGTCTCTATGCCCTTCCCCTCTATTTTTGTGATATTCCTGGATACATCGAATTGCGGTAAATTCCCCCTGTGCCCCGGCTACGGGCTGCAAGGTGACTGAGTCCATTCCCGAGCAAACTGCGAGCATCTCCTGCATCTCAAAATAAATCGAGAGTAGTCCCTGAACTTGAGATTCTTCCTGAAGTGGGTGTATTCTATCTATCCCGGGAATCTGCACAATTCTCTCATTCACCCGAGGATTGTGTTTCATTGTACATGATCCTAGGGGATAGAAGCCGGTGTCTATCCCGAAGTTTCTTTGAGAGAGGCGAGTATAATGCCTTACTAGTTCTGGTTCGCTGGCCCTAGGCCATCCAGGTTTTCTCTTCCTTCTGAGGGATTCTGGAATTTCCGTATTAGTGATTTCCATAATCGGATCTGGTTGGGACCATCCAGATCCTGGGGCACCATTGAAATCAAAAACTGTACTCATGGCTACACCTGTCCAACCCATTCTTCGAAGGCCCGGGATAGGGCAGAAATATCATCCTCAGAGGTCCTCTCGTCACATCCCACCAGTATACAGTCGGACATTTCTTCTCTCCACTTCCCCAAATCAAAGCCAGCAAGAACACCTAAACTATCCATCTTTCTCAGTGCGTCGTTGGCCTTGCCGGGTACCCTAACTGCAAACTCTCGAAAGAATATTCCTTGCGGGCTCACCAACTCAACTCCCTCTATGGAGGTTAATGCATCGATGGTCGCTCTTGTCGAGGAGGCAATTCTCAAAGCCAGTTTTTCCAGACCTTCTGGCCCAAGTAAGGCCATGTGCATAGCTCCCATAAGTGCGATTAAAGTTTCATTTGAACAGATGTTGGACGTGGCTCTGTGTCTGCGAATATGTTGTTCCCTTGTTGAGAGTGTAAGAGTGTAGGCTGTTTTGCCCTCAGAATCCACACTCTGGCCCACTATTCTCCCGGGCATTAGCCTGAGGAATTCCTTGGAGCAGGCAAATATCCCATATATCGGCCCTCCAGCGGTTGGACCAATGCCGAAGGGCTGTCCTTCGCCTACTACTATGTCTGCCCCCCACTCCCCTGGAGGTTCGACTATGCCCATTGATACGGCATCAACACCTACTATGAGTGCTGTTGAATCTCCTATCTTATTTCTGATATTCAGTAGTCCCTCGTCCAATAACCCAAAGCAATTTGGCTGCTCGACATATACTGCGCAGGACCCTTCTGCAGAGGAAGCAGCTGCCAAATCGAGCGTTCCATCCGGATTGTGAGGAAGTAGATTGATTTCAATTCCTACACCCTGAGTGTAGTTGCGAATTACGGACATTCGATGGGGCGGAACTAATTCTGAGACGTATACAGAGTTTGGTTGAGATGCCTTCTTTGATTTGACTCTGACTGCACAGGTTATCGCTTCTGCTGCCGATGTGCTTGCATCGTACATGGAAACATTAGATACAGGGAGGGAAACCAATTCGGAAATCATCGTCTGGAACTCCCACATAGCCTGTAGCATCCCTTGACTGACTTCCGGCTGATATGGGGTGTATGATGTGAGAAACTCCCCTCTCGTGGCGAGCATGGGGACCATGGTTGGTACAAAATTCCTGGATAATCCTGCAGAGATGAACGAAGGCCTGGAGTCCAGATCCACATTGGCTCCCAAAATCCTTTGAGCATCCGAAAGGATCTGCTCCTCTGACTGAGGGGGAGGTAGAGGCAGAGGGTCCTTTCTCCTTACTTCCTCTGGGATATTGGAAAACAGGTCCTCCATCGAGGCTAATCCGATTGACTGGAGCATCTCTGACTCCCTTCCCAAGTTCGGAATCTGATCTACCATGGTATACTCCCTGAGCCGGTTGCAAGAGAGGAGGGCTTCAATGCTTTCTGACGACCATGCTCAGTTCGAGCACACAGTATTATTACCCATCAAGACCTACGAGTACCATGAAGGTGGCAGTATCGGCAGCAGATGGTTTTGTGGCTCCCTACATTATTGAGATGCTGGGCGACTCGGCTGTGATTATCCCCGACGAAGCATTAGGGGACTCGGCATCTCTAGATGCGCTTCTTACTCCATGTCAGGCCCTTGTTCACATCAATTCTCGACCCGTAGACACAAGTGTAGCCAGGGACGATAGGGAATCATACGTGATCATGAGAGAGAAAGCTAGACCTATTCTGGATGCTGTAGATAGGCATGGCTCTCTCCATATGATTATTCTAGGGACTCTAAGAGTTCATCCGCAATGGGAGCCAGGAGAAGACTACTATGGTTTGGACTCGACTCTTGCACCTAGGGACATAGCTGCGGAGGGACAACTATGGATAGAGGAGAATGCCTTGGAAAGAGCGGAACCGGAGAGGCCAGTAAGCGTGATTAGAGCATCCAATGTACAAGGGGTTCCAATCTCGGGACCTCCTGGAAATGGAATACTCCACAAGTGGGCTTTTGAGAGTCAGATGGGATGGATCAACGTACCCGGGGACGGCACCCAGGTCAAGGACATGGTCCATGTCCAAGACCTGGTGAGAGTGGTGGATTCGGTCCTAGGCAATCCCCCTCCCACCAGGGAGAGTTTTGCAGTGGGTTCGGGGAAGGCGATTGCAATGTCCGATCTTGCGTCAATCTACAGCCAAAGGACTGGTTGCGAGATAGAGCTCAATCAGAGTGATAGGGAAGAGGTCTGGGGAGTGGTTGATGCATGGTTCCTGGAGGATAGGTGCGGGTTCAGACCGTCAATAAGTCTGGAGGAGATGATCGAGGAGTCATTCGAGGCATCGAATTAGTCTAAACTAAACACCAGCCTCTTCCTAATTGCATTCCAATCAGAGAACGAGGCAGTCATTTCAGACTCATAGCCAGGCTTAAATTCCTCAGATCCATAATTTGACGGAAGTCTGATTTCGATTTCCTGGCCCCCTTCTAATTCTGCCACTATGGTGTTTCCACCCCTATGAGTATCTGGAAGACCGATGCCAAAGGTTCTCTCGACGGAATTTACCCTGATTTCTAAGGTATGGTTGTTTCCTGAGTACCTGTCCTTGAGTGCAGAGCGTTCGCTAATCATTCTAGTTTCCTCAAAGGAAGAGGCCATTGCAGCCAAATCAAGTCCTTCTCCCTCATCCGAGGGAAGGGCCTCATCTGGCGAATCTCTCGTGGCCTCCTGTGGAATAAATTCTACGCCGTCTTCGGTATCTGATTCTAATTTGTTGGACTGGGGTGAAGGGATCGTAGAGAGAGGAGGGGGAGGGGAGGTAGGAGTGGGGGTGTTGGGAGGAGGCGGTTGAGGTGCGGGAGTGCTGGGTGGAGGTGGGGTCTGGATGGAAGGTGAGAGGTTATCAGAGATTTCTAGCATATTGGAAGTAACCACCCCTGCAGCCCCGACAGCAGCCAAACCGGCTCCTACGGCAGCTGATTCATTAATTCCTGAACTG
>JAYZLO010000072.1:0-3491 GCA_036154175.1 Thermoplasmatota archaeon
CCGATAAGGACCAAATATTTCAACGAAACCGAGTAAAAAGTCGGCAATTACACTCTGAAACCCGAATTGACCTTTTCCAGACTTTCCCTACTCGGTCGAATGTACTGATCGGGTAAATCGACCAGTGGAGTTTCACTCAGTCCCAAGGTATCAGTGGCGGTCGGAACTTCTGAGTCATAATAAAGAAGGCCCGTTACGTGTTTTTCACTTCTCTCTGCCTCGTGAATTGCACTCAGTGCAGAAACTGGATTAGTGTAATCGTGATCTGCAGCCAGGGTTTCAAGCCTTAGCATAGATCCATCAAAGAGACTCACTTCCTGATACTCCCCTTCTGGAACATCTACTTCTTCAATCGGGGAGAAATGTGGGATGTAGTCCAGAATATGTAGTACTTCGTCGTTTGACTTCACATAGTTGTAGGATCGATAAGACTCGTCGTTATTCGCGAAGGTTACGCATGGAGAAATTACGTCAATAAATGCCATACCCCTATGACTCATTGCCGCCCTTAATAGGGCAGTTAGCTGCTTCTTGCTACCTGAAAATGTTCTAGCTACGAAACTACATCCAAGGTTTATCGCCATCGCACACAGATCAATCGGAGCTTGCTCGTTCACAGCTCCCTTTTTCTTCTTTGAGCCCTTCTCAACTGTAGCACTGTATTGGCCCTTAGTCAATCCATAAACTCCGTTATTCTCAACGATATAGACCATGTCTATGTTTCTTCTTATAGCGTGAACAAATTGTCCAATACCAATGCTTGCGGTATCTCCATCTCCAGAAACCGCCAGAAAACTGAGTCCATTATTGACCATATTTGCCCCAGTTGTTACTGATGGCATCCTTCCATGGACTGTATTGAAGCCATGACTCTTGCCTAAGAAATATGCAGGAGTTTTGGAAGAACATCCAATTCCGCTCATCTTGGCTATCTTCTCAGGTGGTATTCCATTTTCCCATGCAGCTTGGATGATGTTATTTGAGATTTGATCATGGCCGCAACCAGGACATAGGGTGGATTTCCCTCCCGTGTATTCGGACTTCTCAAGTTCAAGGACATTCAACTTCAACATTTTTTTCACCTAATCTCTTCAGTTATCAAGTTCGCATAAACTCTGGCTCTGGGTGGCATGCCGTCGCTATAGGCCACGCTAGAAATTTTCGCAAGTAAATCGACAGGGAACTCCTTACGAATTATTCCGAAAAGCTGTCCATCACGGTTTATTTCCAGAACTATTGTCTTTTCATGCCTTCGGACAAAATCCTCAACTTCCGGATGTATCGGAAGTGCCCTGACTCTACATGTACTAACCGAAAGACCAGATTCCTCCAGAATATCATCAATCTCCTGGATAGTATTCTCCATCGAGCCATAGAATATCACTCCCAAATCCTTCCGTTCTTCCTCTCTAATTATCGGAGCTGGAAGATGTGATCTAGAGCTCTCAATCTTCCTCCTTAGTCTCGCCATGGTTTCCTGATAGACCTCCGGTTCTTCCGAATAGACTCCATCTTCATCATGCCCGGTACCCCTGTAAAGAATAGGGTCTAACCCGCTTCCAGGAAGTGTCCTGTAGGGAATTCCATCACCATCTACATCCCTGTATCTTCCATAATTGGGTATCCTATCCATCTCCTCTAAGGATTCTATTAACTTCCCTCTATCCATGGGTGAATCCGGGAATTGAAAGCCCGAGGTCACCCATCTGTTCATTCCTAAATCTAGATCGCTAAATCCGAAAACCATAGTTTGGAATCTATCTGCGTAGTCAAATGCCTTCCATCCAAATTCGAAGCACTCATCCACTGAGCCGGGTATTAGAACAATGTGCTGTGTATCTCCATGACTTGCCTCGTATAGCATCGTCAAGTCTCCCTGCTGTGTCCTGGTGGGCAGGCCTGTAGAGGGACCTACTCTGTTGACATCCCAGATTACTCCCGGTACCTCGGCAAAATAGAACAACCCTATGAACTCAGACATTAGTGAGATTCCCGGCCCACTCGTACATGTCATGCCTCTTCCACCAGCCCAACCTGCTCCGAGTACCATTCCGGCTGCTGCTAGCTCGTCCTCTGCTTGAACCACGGCACAGGTCAAATCTCCATTTTCATCCCTCCTAAGTTCTGGTAACCACCTAATTACTGATTCAGCCATGGATGAAGAAGGAGTGATTGGATACCAAGAAAGCATATTGACCCCACCATATATTGCTCCAAGTGCCACAGCTTCGTTACCCTCGACTAGGAATGTATCGGGATTCTTTTCTCTTCTTTCGACACAGTACTCACTCTCGAAATCCCAGTTCTCTTCAGCATAATGCCTTCCTTCGGAAATAGCTTGAATATTCAACTCAACAGCTTTCTCTTTACCTTTGAATTGACCCTCAACAGCCTTTCTAATCGCATCCTCATCTATATTCAAGAGATGGGCTACTGCCCCAACATAGTACATATTGGCAATTAATCTCCCAAGTTTTGCATTGATTTTCCTTGCCATCTTGGTCATTGGCATACCCAGGATGACACAATCTTCCCTCTCTACAGGTAGTTTGACGTCTTCGTTGTATACCACTATTGTACCGGGATCCAGTTTTTCTAGGTCCTTTATCCAAGTATCTTTATTCATAAGAACTTGGATATTAGTTACGTCTCCGGGAGCCTGATATCCATTATCGCTCGCCCTGATTATGAACCAAGTCGGTAGTCCAGAAATATTGCTCGGGAACAGATTCTTACCGCTAACGGGAACTCCCATCTCAAACATGGAATGAAGAATGATTAGGTTTGATGATTGGGAACCCGTTCCGTTTGCCGTAGCGACATTAATAACGAAATCATTTGCGATTTTATCCATTGCTCTCTTCGTCCCCAGTTTGTCACTCCGAATGCTGTTCGCGGAGCTTGGGCAGATACTTAGGGTCTTAGGGGTTACCATCCAAAAATCCGTTATTGTGAATAGTAGGTTATCCGTTGGAGTTTTCAATGAATGACTTTTCGGCAGCCTGTGCCGATTCCGGAAGATTTGCAGAAAGCATGGGATGATGCTAAATCATTAATGACTGAAAAGAACGATCCTCAGGCGGCTCTGGAGAAACTTAGAGCTGCTTGGGATATTATTGAAAGCGATAACCAGAAAGCCAAGACACTCGCCTTAGCTGCAGACGCTGGAACAGAATTGGGAGTCATCGATCCCGATAATCAGAAGTCTCACTGGCAGAAGGCATACAGGAATTATAATGAGTCTATGGCAATTGATCCAAAAAACAAAGATATCAGGAGGAATATGAACAAGCTAGGCTCTATGATGGACGAAAAGTCAATTTCTCTCGGGCTTGGATTTCAGATGTTTGATCAGGGCAATCCCACTCCATTAGGACTTATGACAATGGTCTTGTCATTAGTCGCATCCTTGGTCGCAATCAAATTGGTCTCCGATTTTTTGGATAACTCTGACAATCCAATTGTGATTATGGAAGTACAATATTCAGTTA
>JAYZLO010000073.1:0-5668 GCA_036154175.1 Thermoplasmatota archaeon
CCCCTTTCCCTACGGAAGGGAATGAATCTCTTCCTCTCAGACGCGAACGTAACCTTCCGAAGAGATGTTGAGTCACATCGCCCAAGAGTAAACAAACCATCTAGTCGTAAAGATCGAGAACAGAAAAACTCAGGTGAATACTTCTACTCTGAATGAAATAACCATTGTATTATTGAGTGGAAGGTACGTCCCACCAACGTGCAGGGAGAAGACGAAGGAGTCGAAGATGATTCGATCGAACAAGTTCAAGACCTCGAAGGAAGGCTGAAAGATTTGGAGAATGAACTACAGTATGCTAAAGCAGAAATCGCAAACGTCGGGCAAAGGGCAGCCAGAGATAGGGGAGAATTACTTAGATACGGAGGAGCTTCACTCGCCAGAAGAATAATTCCAATAATTGACCTATTGGAAAAAGCAGTCTCAGTATCCGATTTAGAGGGGGCGAACGAATCAATTATTGAGGGCGTCAAACTTACCCTGGACAATCTTCGGACTTCCTTCGAAGCAGAAGGAATTACACAGATTGATGCATTAGGCAAAGAATTCGACCCGACGTGTATGGAAGCAATAGCTACAATTCCATGTCCCGATGATAAAGAGCCAGGAACAGTAGTCGAGGTCATTGAGGGTGGTTATAGGATGCACGAAAGGATACTAAGGGCATCCAGGGTAGTCGTCGCCGAAGGTGACTCATGACTAAATCCCGAAAGTATACAATTCCTTCTGGGATTATGTTGATTTATTTTATTTCGGTATTAGCAATACATTTTTCTGCACCAGATAGGGTAATAGAGCCTGATGAATTTCCAGAGAAATGTCCTGAAAACTCGTTGAATTGCTCAATAATTTCTTCAAACTCTCATAGAAGTGGGGGTTTAACCGAAATTAGACTCAACTCCAGTCTAGAAGAAGTAATGCATGAGGTAAACACTTGGATAAATTCGCAACCAAGGACAGAAATAATTGGTAACTGGTATCCCGAGCAGACTCACTCAGTATTTCGTTCCTTTACCTTTAGATTCCCAGATGACTTTCTAGTTAGGGGGTATTGCGATACTGGACAAACCGTACTCGAAGTATACTCCAAATCAAGATTAGGAATTTCCGACATCGGTGTAAATTCACAGAGAGTAATGGACTTTACCAAGCACATGATGGCAGTAGAAATGGCTACAACCGAGTGCGTCACGGATTAATTGGGGCTACCAGACTTGGGTATCATCATAGATCCAGATATCAGGAAGGCCCAAACCCTACCATCATCATACTATACCAACGCTAGTACCCTACTCAAAATTAAGCGTAGCTTTAAGGAAAATTGGCATTTTGCATGTCACCAAAGTCAATTTGGAGAAAATAGGGCTATAGAATTGGCCCATATGCAAGAATTGATTGGCGAACCTATGATTGCAACGTCCAGCGAAAAGATTCGCTGCTTGTCTAATGTTTGTACACATAGGGGGATGATGATCGTGAAAGACAAGTGCCAAAACAGATCTCTAAAATGCGGATATCATGGTCGAGTATTCTCTCTCGACGGGTCATTCATATCAATGCCGGAATTTGCAGGAGTAGATTGCTTCCCATCTTCCACTGACGATCTCAGAGGCTTCTCCACTTTTATCTGGAGGGGATTAGTTTTTGCTGGAATTAATCCATCATCTTTAGAACCCGCCATCCATGAAATGGAGGATAGAATAGGCTGGATGCCTATAGAAGATTTTGAATATGACGAATCAAGACATAGAAGTTACGATATTCAAGCTAATTGGGCCCTATACGTCGATAATTATCTTGAAGGATTTCATATTCCATTTGTACACAAGGATCTAAACAGTGTATTAGATTATGATAATTATCAAACAGAAATATTCGAAGGCGGAGTTCTACAGATCGGAATGGCCAATGACGATCAACCCTCATTCCTCCATCCAGAGGAATCCCCTGACTTCGGAAAAAAAATCGCTGCTTACTATTATTGGATATACCCTGGATTAATGCTGAACTTCTATCCATGGGGACTATCTGTGAATCTCGTTATCCCTCTTACCGTAAGGAAAACTAGAATAATTTACCACGGATTTGTTTGGGATAGGAGTATGCTGGGATTAGGAGCAGGTGGGAATCTGGATAAGGTTGAGCAGGAAGATCAGGAAATAGTGGAATCAGTGAATCTTGGCGTATCTTCAGGCACTTATGATCGAGGAAGATACTCTCCAACAAGGGAAACAGGCGTCCATCATTTTCATAGAATTCTGACAGAAAAAATATCCTAAATTATTGCGACTTACGTAATAATGAAAACATTCCAGCTAAAAGGCAGGACTTCTCCGAATGATTCTGTGAACCGCCCCAAGAGATACTCATCGGTCTTGACTGTCATATTTTTGCTTGCCTCAACTTCTACCCCCATTGTCTCTTCTCAAAACCAATCTACACAGGCAAATGGATTCCATTTTCACACCATAGCTTCACTGGGAGACAGCACACTAGGATCAGATCCTACAGGTTACAGGGGACCATTCGCTAGCGTACACGCAGCTAACCTGATGGGTGTGGAATACTATGAAGGAGCTGTAGGAGGAGATAGATCTTGGACACTCATTGAAGCCGGTAGACATACAGACATCGCAGAAAATTATGGGAATGGGACTCTTGTAACAATGATGGTAGGAGCCTGGGATTTTATCGATTCTGATGTGGATATTGTAAATGGCGATTATTCCTTTATCGACAAATTAGAAGAAAATATTACGATAATAATCGAAACCCTGCTCGAATCAGAAATCGATATTTTGGTTTGGAACCTGCCAAATATGTCATTTCTTCCCTTCTTGACCCAGATATTCCCAACAGAGAAGCATCCCTATTTCACTGAAGCAAGTAGGTTGTGGGCAGATAGGCTCGAAGAACTCTCAGATTATTATGGAGAAAGTGTACAGATATTCGACCTGATGGCAGCTTCAGATGATTTGTTACAAAACCAATCATCTAGGATTATTGGCGAATACGAAGTAATATCTCCTCCAGTAATGTGTGACAAGAACTGCATAATGGTCGACTCTCTCCATCCTACTTCAGTGGGGCAGGGGCTTCTAGCGAATTACATGATGTCAGCAATAAACGAAAAGTTTCCTTCTCCGGAGGGTGATTATCCGTTGCTTTCCGATGATGAGCTTATTTCCTTAGCCGACTTTGGAATGACTCAGGGGGGCCGGGAAGAAATCAAAATAGAGGGCGACGTTACAGAAGCATGCTTTGATTGGACCGATTCAGTATACAGAGACATGTATCTAACTATTTCCATTGATGGGGAGGATATCCCAGTTCCAAGCTATATTGGTTTCAATACGGAGATATGCAGACAATCGACACATGTAATGTATAGTGGCGAGAGATCTATAAACGTGATTTCAAACATTCAAAATAACCTGACATTGAATCATTTTTTCCATATTTGGGGTCAGAATTTTTCATCTGAACAAATTTTTGATATGGAGTTACAAGACGGTGGCGAACTATCAGTTTCTATAGATGGGGTAGAATATACGGGTGATTGGTCAGAGATCAATATCGACGGAGTGATTTCAATAGACATAAAATTCGAATCACCCATGGCCACCGAAGATTCGACACAAGATATCGGTGAATCCACTCCCGGATTCTCAGTTTTATTGATTACAATGACTCTGATGCTTGTGATATTTACCCGGTCTTCAAGGCTTCAGTCTGAAGGCAGTTGAATCTTATGCCTACTAATCAAGAATTAATGCTCGATCAAAAACGGATTGCAGCGATCCTCATTGTGGCACTTCTCATCTTATCTGGCTGCCTTTCAAATGAAACAGATACAGAAAATCCTCCTGTTGTGGAGCAGGGGGAAGAAATTGAATCAGATATTTCTCAAGAAACAGAAATAGAAGAAGAAATTGGAATATCTTTGCCAAACAATCCCCATTGCGATGATACTAATTTAGATCATTGCATGCTCCCCTTCCCATCAGGTTCATTCCTAAACGCCGATAATAGAACAGAAACCGGCTTCTCACTTTCAATTCCAGGAGCATCGATTCCAGACACAAATTCTGCAAGATCGGGAAATATGATCGTTCTAGACAGGCTGGACGGTTTTAGCCCATCTACTCAAATTTTTACATCATTTGGACAACAAGTACCAAACATCTCTGGTCTAGCATCACAATTTGATATTTCATCTTCTACTGAACCTGGTCATGGCACTATATTGATGAATTTGGATACAAAAGAGGTTTTGCCCCATTGGGTCGAACTGGACGCCAGGAATCAAGAAGGGCAACCTACGCTGTTTTTCATCAGAACAATTGAGGGATTGGATCATGGAGCAAGATATGCAGTTGGAATCTCGGGACTTTCAGATAATGGAACCCCCATTTCTCCTTCTGATGGTTTCAGAGCCTTAAGGGACAATATCCCTACAAATAATGATGGAATAGAGGGCCAACGTTCTAATTTCGAGGAAATTTTTGATTCATTCAATACAATAGGGATTTCGCGACTAGATCTTCAATCTGCTTGGTGGTTTCACACTGCATCCACTGAATCTATATTGCGTGATTTGCTAATAATGCGTGATGATGCCGAGACAAGAATCGGCATGAACGGTACAGCTTGTAATTTTACATCTGTCACCGAAGGTTTCGGCGATGATAAGAGGGCACTACGGGTTATCGAGGGAACCATAACCACTCCACATTACATGGTGGAAAAGGAAGCGAGGTCCCCACTGATGAGGAACTCCGATGGAGATCCTGTTTTTGTTGAAAATAGAGAAATAGAGTTTACCATGATGATCCCTCAGTCCCTTGCTGACAACAATACCTCAGGACCTCTCACAGTCGTCGGGCACGGTTTGTTTGGAGATGGAAAGGGGTATGTCAGCGATAGTATGGGCAGATACTACGGGGACGCTTACGGAACTACATTGTTAGCTACCGACTTCAAGGGTTGGAGCTCAGACGGAGACCTAGAAGCTATGAGTTACGCACTATTGGACATAGAAGAATTTCAATTTCAACAAGAACGTCAAATGCAAGCAGTGATTAATCACATAACAATGGTTAGGACGATAACCGGAGTCTGCGCTGACAATGATAACTTCAAGTTCAATGGGACAAATCTAATCGATACTGAGACAGTAAATTACTGGGGAATATCATTAGGGGGCCTGCGAGGTCCTTCTTT
Organism: Thermoplasmatota archaeon; assembly: GCA_036154175.1. GTDB lineage: Archaea > Thermoplasmatota > Poseidoniia > Poseidoniales > Thalassarchaeaceae > UBA36. The sequence continues at coordinate 5,221 of JAYZLO010000073.1, forward strand.
ACTATCACTAGTCCCAGAGATGGATTGGGGCGTATTATGGGTGGGTGGGACTTCATTCACTCATCAAGTTGAACGATCTACCCACTACGGCTCCGAAGAATATCCCATGGATTTCTACACCTTACTATCAAGCGAAATTTCCTTGCCTTCCAGATTAGATAGGGCTATAGTGATCGCATTATTACAATCAGTTTGGGATTCAACCGACGGGGAGACCTTCCTGCCGTTTAGGGAAACCGGTTGGAAGGACGAATTGAAATCATTCGATGTTTTCTACCTTAGTTCTATGATGGATGCTCAGGTATCTATACTGTCTGCAGATAGAGCTGCCAGAACTGGTAATGTTCCAGTGATCAACGGATCAGCATATCATCCATTTGGAATTGAGGTAGTAGATGGCCCAGTAAATGGTTCGGCGGCTGCGTATTTTGATGGAGATTTTCCACCA
>JAYZLO010000074.1:0-14665 GCA_036154175.1 Thermoplasmatota archaeon
TGAACCGTAGTATGTGTCGTTGGTCTCAAGACTCTGCCACGCAAAGCGCCCGAAGAAAGTATTCACCGCATCCTCGAATCCATATAGCCAGTTGCTGATTGGCTGGGATGTGTATGCCGTATTTCCAGATACGTAGGTCAACAGAGTTGGCATGACCGTATCGAAGTAGAAATTCGCCAACCAGTCCCTGAGGGCCTTTGCAGCATCTAATGGTATGTCGTAGAGATTTGCAACGTAATTGTCGTCCCAGGCCACTTGTTCTCCGTTTTCGTCTGGAAGCGTCAAACCCGAGAGCTCGCCATACATGAAAGATGCAGGGAATGAGGACTTGAGCCCTATTTCCGGGTCATTGAGGATGAACTCCGATTTCTCCATGGATAGGGCAGCCATCCCTGCAAAGCTTCCCCTGTTGAGTCCGATATCGATGTATTGGCCGGCAAGGGGGTCAGCAGCACCAAATGCAGTATGCCACCAATCTCCCGCATCCATGTCGCTCTGCCCTCCATTGAGTATCTCTTCGAAGCTCCTGGCGTCGCCTCTGATTCCCAGCCCTACCCAAGGCTCGACATAATCTGCCAGAGTTATCACATCCAGAATGCCGATGCCATAGGCATCCATTACCCCGGAGAAATCCCCGAGTTGAAGCGGCAATAGCAAACCAATAACCATCCCAGGTAGCTCTATCCCGTTAATCTCGAACGACCCCAAAAGACCTATGTTATCATCGAATAGCAGGGTATCCAAAGTCTCCAGATCATAGTTCAAGTTGCTAAGCTCCAGAAATCTCTGCTTCAGATCTGGTGTCGTATTGCTTATCTCCGCTCCTCCGCCATGCTCTGCGAATTTCGTAGCTGCCAATGAGTAAACAGCCCAATCCATGTGTTCTTGGAATTCCCCGGAATAACCGTACAGCGCCGCTCTGGCTGGGGTTACAGAGTCGCTGGGAGCTCCCATGCCGGCAATCACAAGCGGGCCGATATCGTCAGTCAATGAGATACCATTTTCGGACCCATCTTTGGCTTCGTAGAAGATCGATGAAATAACAGAAGAGTCGTATGAATCTTCATCCATCGAACCATCAAGACCACTGCTCTCGAGTGAGGAAGCGTAAGATCCGAGTAGAATCTGCTCTTCAGGACCCATATCCCCTAGCCATGACCCTCCAGAATTAGCCGCCAAGGTAGAAATGTCGTTGGAGGCCCAGATGCTTGGTGCTCGGTTAGATAGGTCGAATTCAACCATCCCAGCAGCAAAGAATGATCTTGCGAAGGTTTCGCCATAGAAGATGCCACCGCTCGCCCCTCCCATTCCACCGATTCTCTGGGTATTCCAAAGGATGTTTACTTGGTTAACGATGGTGTCTCCCGAAACAGACGCATGAGACACTCCCATCTCGTCTTCCCATGTGCAGTCCTCGCACCATTCGAATACCTCGTATCCAGAGTATGTTATTGTCTCCTCGTCATAGTCGTACTCTATGACCTCCCTGGTCGTATTTTCATAGTAGATGAATGGCCCTAATCGTTCGTAAACCGGCTCAGAACCAGCTAGGACGTCCTCCAGATTGGTTATGGAATTTGCAAAGTAAGCTTTTTCCGAGGAGGGATTCGACCACTCCTCATCGAAGTCAAAGGAGTAGTTCCTCTCCCCATCATCATCTATGCCATCATAGCCTTCCGAAACCAATGTCTGTACCCCATTTTCAATTTGCCCGTCAACGAATCCCGTGACAGCCAGACCTCCATTCAGCATTAGCAGCAAAGCTCCTATTCCAATTGCAATCGTCCCTTTGTTCTCCATTGTATCACCAATTCTCGGAGGGGGCACTAGGCATAAAGCATTACACTAGGTTTAGAAAAACACACCTAATTGTTTCAGATTATGCTAATATCGTCATTAAGTATGGGATGTATGCCAAATTATCTTCTGAGTATTCCTTGACAAGGTTAATCTCAAACTTCTTGGACGCTTATATTGGGACCCGTAGCTCAGTTGGTTAGAGCGCTCGGCTCATAACCGAGTGGTCATCGGTTCAAATCCGGTCGGGTCCACCACCACTCTACACTCCAAATATCGACTCATTTGATGCCCTTCTCAGGCGAAGCCTCAAATACGTTCTAAGTGCAGGATTTTGTGATGAGTGTTAGATTAAGAGTCCCGATGACCATACTGGCAGTCTACTTCATCAGCCTTTGCTCCGGTGCTGCAGCAGTTCATGCACAGACGTCTCCAGACGTATCTCTGAGCTGTGACCAGCCCCAACCCATAGATGTCCAACCCGGGGCTACAAGGATGACTATCATATACTGCACTCTTACCAACCCAACTACTCTTTCCGAGAAGGTAGAGCTAACATACCAGCAGGGAATTATCTCAGTCGCAGGCCCCGGATCGCAAGTCGCTCCTCCGGGCGATACATCCTTCCAAGTAGCTGCGAGAGCCGATCTAAGACAGCCTGAGGGCCAGCAGGTTGTCACCATAACAGCAACGGTAACTCAGTGGGGTGGGGCACCTGTAACTACGGCAACAACGCCAACTGAGGCCAAAGTCCTGACCGTTTTCAAGCAATTCAGCAGATTGAGGGTAGGTGCGGAATTGGCATTCGTCCAACTCAGGCCTAAAGTCGACTACACACTAGTTTTCGATGTTTACAATGACGGAAATGCCAGGGACAAATTCAATGTTGAGATTCAAAATTATGATGAGCTGAATGATGCTGGTTTCCAATTGAGCCTCCCCTTGGTTTCGCAAGAGATAGACTCACTAGCGCCACCCGAGAAGTTCAGGGTCCAGATGAGGACTCCCAAGAATCAAGGTTGGACTGACAAATACTTCAACATGCAGTTTAAGGCTACTTCAGAGTATTCAGTCCGCTCTGAAGGAGTGCCGACTCAGCAGATTCAGGTAATGACCATCTACATCAGGGGGGTGTACCTCCCCGGTTTCGAGCTAGTGGGTACTGCAATGATGACTGCCCTTGCAGGTGCTGCAATTGCTAGGAGAGCCGGATTAAACGACGAACTTGTCGATGACGGCAATCTTGAACCTTTAGATGGCCGTTTGTTCTAGATTGTCTATGCAAACACGCCCTAATAGACAACGTATTGATAACCCGCAGTCACGACGAATCATTACAGGTGCCCCAAATGACTACTGGTGGATTGCTGGAGAGAGCCGTCGATCAGCAAAACCAAAGCAACCTTTCCCTTGAGGCCGAAGTAGCTGATTCACCCGACCCAGATGATGGTGGCCCTGGCATTCTGGAGGCATTTAAGGCCGTTCTATTGTTTGGCTTGATCCCAATTATATTATTCAGGGGTTTTGACACTGTGTTGTTTATATTCACAGGCTTCGGGATCCAAATTCTGTCTCCAATAGTATACCTTCTTTCATTCGGTGCAATAATGTGGAGAATTGGCCTTATATCTCCATCTGGACTAAATCTGTCTGGGGTAAGTGCCGGAGTGACTTCTGTTGTAGCTGGATTTTTCGCTTTAATGCTGGTATCTCAATTTGTCCTTGGGGCCATTTTGGGTGCTGTTCTCGAGGGCGAGCTCACAGTAGGAGAAGTAGAGTTCAGTGAAGATGGAGAGTCGCTATCGGTCAAACTCCGACAGAACACAATTTCAGATAAGAATGTGGGAGTTTCCATCAAAATACTTTATTCAGGTGATTTGGTATTGTCAGAAAGTATCGAAGTTTCGATCGATAAAAGCGACGGCTTAGGCGACTATGGGGAATTCACAATTCCAGTTTCGCAATTCTATTCCGGCAATGCCCTGCCAAATTCTCCATACAGTATCGAAATAACAGTAGACGGGCAGGTTTTCTCACGTGACCTCGCTTCAAGTCTGGTACAGTGGCCAGGTGTCCAATGGAACGGTGCAGAAGTACTCTCGCGGGACATCACTACATTTGGGGGGGACTCCTTGGGAGTGGTGAAGAATGATCCAGATAGGTGCAGTGGCGACTCCGAAAACTGCTTAGTCGGAGTCATTATTTCGGGTTGGGCTGGCTTGGATGTGGGTTCTGAGAGTCCTGCCCGAGCCCCATTTGCAAATTTCACATTCGATGCAGTACTAATGGAAGGGAATGAGATAGCAGTTAGCTATCCCTCTATCTCAGTGGTCAACTCTCAAGCTTCGTGGGATTCTAATGGTGGCGAATTTGGCACTGGCAGCGGACCTTGGGGTCTTGAGGGCACTGAGTTTCCTTTGGAGGGCTCCATACTAGATCCAAATTACGGCAAGTACATCCCAAGAGATGAATTCGATTCGGCTGGAGACTATGGTTGCTACACACTAACTGTCACAATTGAGCAAATCGGTCATGCTCCCCAAACCCAATCATCATACTACGAATTTTCGAGTAGTAACTCCAATGATATTTGGTCGTCGGTGTCAAGTTGCTAGTCATTAATGCTTGAGAGGAACTCCATCAACCTCTCAGTCCTAGGTTCATCGATGATCGAAGAGGGACCCTCTTCTGCAACTAGTCCCTCATCCATGTAAATTACACGCTTTGCAACATCTCTTGCGAAGCCTATCTCATGAGTAACAACCACCATAGTCATACCTTCTTCCGCTAACCCTCGAATAGTCTCCAAGACCGATCCAATTAGTTCCGGATCCAAAGCACTCGTCGGCTCATCGAAAAGCATCACTTCTGGCTTCATGGCCAATGCTCTCGCAATCGCAACTCTCTGCTTCTGACCTCCAGAGAGATTTCCCGGATATGCATCCACCCTGTCCAGCATATCCACCTTTTCCAGAACATCGCTTGCTTCTCTATTGGCTTCATCCTTGCTCATCCCCCTAACATGGATTAGTCCCAACGAGACATTATCGATCACTCGTAGATGCGAGAACAGTTCGAAAGATTGGAAGACCATTCCTATTCTCGATCTTACTTCATTAATGTCCACAGCTGGAGTATTAATCTGCTCGCCCCTGAGTTTAATTACACCCTTAGTGGGCTCAATTAGGCGGTTAATGCACCTGAGAACTGTGGACTTTCCACTGCCGGATGATCCTATGATTGCTAACGATTCGCCCTTATTCACTTCAAATGAAACTCCTCTGACGGCATGAACGCCGCCTACGTATGTTTTCTCCAAGTTTTGTACATTCAGAATCTCTTCAGAAATTTCAAGCACCCCCAGAAATGCCCAGCCCGGGTATCCTAGTCTTCTCTTCCAGGAATCTCAAGAGAAGAGCGAGAGTCCACGTAATCAGGAAATATGAGATTAACACCATCCCCCAGGTCCAAAATACTTGGAAGGTAGTGGCAACGATCAACTTACCTTGTCTAGTAATCTCCGCATACCCAATTATCATGGCAAGAGAAGAGTTTAGGACTAGATTTACCATTTCGTTACCCAGTGGGGGAATACAAATTCTCACGGCTTGTGGCATAATCACTAGCCTCATAGACTGCATGTAATTCAGTCCAATACTTCTTCCAGCCTCCATTTGGCCAGAAGGAATTGCAGCGATAGCACCTCTAATCGTCTCACACTGGTAGGCACCAGAATTCAGGCCCAAAGCGAAAATAGCACTGATGTAAGCTCTGTCATCGAGCAAGCCACCCACGGGTAATCCATATGCAAGAGAGGTAGGGTCCGTCTCATAGACGACAAATATGTCTGTGATGAACCCCAAACTCGGGTTTTCGCTTACGAAATCAAAGCTGAACAACATAAGCCCAGGATCCTGTATCCTTCTTCCAAGCTCAAAACCAAAATGGATGAACATGAATTGCACCAGGAGTGGAGTATTCCGAAAAATATCTGTGTAAGTCGTTGCTATAGTGTTAAGTGGCTTTATTCCCCAGGGATTAATCGTGATCTTTGCAGACCCAAATTGGATCTCTCTTATTGAGAAGTCACCATTACAGCAGGACAATATGCCCCCCAATGTTGCCAATCCAAATCCTACTAGTATGGTGGAGAATGCCATGGGATCGCCTATGGGGGCGTAAATGTGTTCCCAACCGTCCAAATTAAGCGCACTTATCTCATCAAGATGGTCCAAAATACACCATATTCCGAAAATAATTAGAACTAGACCAAACGATCTAATTGCGAAAATATTGAGCGGCTCATCTGTTGCGGATTTTACTGATTTTTGTTTTAGTTTTGTGATAACTCCGCTCAGCGGGTTTTGTAACCTGCTTTCTACTGGGAATGTATTGATGATGCTTATGGGTGTCTGCAATAGTAACCATAGGGGCCTCAAAGCCAGAATCATGACTTGCCACCTGTTTGTTTGAACGACATTCTTCAGGGTTGTAGGCGATGTTTTCAGCATCGAGAGAATTATTCCAAGGGAGAAACCCAGGATTATTCCAAAAATGACAATTTTTGCCGTAGCGACCAACCCATCCAACAACCTCTCCTTGGAATAGTCCACGAATTGCCCGAAGTCACTGAAATCTGCAACTTCGAAACCCACAATTTCCTCGGATCCGGCATTTTCTGTCCTCAGAACGACTCCTTCATCACCTACTACGACTCCTCTGAAACCGTCTTCCATGGCGATAGCATTGAAATTTGTTGAATTGGAAATTGGAATCATCTGACTGCTTACGATGTTCCCCCCATCAAGGCTTAGGGCAAGGAAACCATTCGGTCCTGCGAATAATATCTTACTCTGACTCAGAATCTCTATCGTAGTTACTTTGTTAGTTAGAAACTCTCCACCTGCTTGGAAGCTGTTCTCATCTATTGATCCTTGTCCGGGCGGGTAAACCCTTTCTATCTCTACAAGATTCCAGACAACTCCTGCTTGAATACTCCCTTCTCTGGAAGACTTCAAGATATGCCCTTCCTCAGAAATTGCGAACACTCTAATTGAACTAAAATACTCAATTTCTATTATCGTAGAAGATGAAACTACTGGGGGGGCGTCCCTGTAGTCCCAGGTAACTCCACCGTCCAGAGTTGCTATCAGAGTTCCGTTTTCTCCAGATGCTACCCCATTTTCCGAATCTAAAAATGAAACACTGTGGATATGTCCTAGTGAATTGTTCCAAACTCTTTGCCACGATGAACCGCTGTAGAGCCAAATCTCGCTCCCAGAAGTGGCAATCAAACTATTTTCACCAGTAAGGGAGATATCCGATACATGGCTCAAATTATTTGGAATTTCAATCCATGAATCGCCAGCTTTCTTCAAAATAGTGCCCTCTTCCGCTGCAACAACAATTGTTCCGAAACCAGAGTCAGAGGTGATCAAGTCATGTTCTGTCCCTGAAGGTGATTCTGTCCAAGAAATGCCGCCATCGATACTTCTCAAAATGGAACCAGATGCGCCAAATGCCCAAATTTCGGATTCAAAGACCTCTGCAGCCAGCAAATCGTTATTTGTGCCACTTTCCTCTAAAATCCACCCGCTCCTGACTTCTTGGGCAGATACTTGACCAGATTGCGATAAGGATAGAATGGTAATTGCTACAAACAAAAAGTAACAATTATTTCGGCTTTCTATTTTCCGAACTGATGCTCTCGCGACCATATTCCCCTATGTTCGTTAGGACTAGAGGATTTAGTTTAGCCTACTTCGTCAATTTCCGACAGAGGGACTTTGGGCAATATTGAAGTCCGTTCTTCCTCCCAACTAGCCCATGGGAGAATTATTGTATAGTGGAAAGGTAAAGCAGGTCTGGAGCACGGATGACCCAGACATAATCGAGTTTAGATATACTGATCAGATATCTGTTTTCGATCAAATCATCCCGAGTCTGATACCAAGAAAAGGCGAATCTCTAAACAGAGCCTCATGTCACTGGTTCAATTTGATTCAGGAAGGAAATATTTGCAAGACTCATATTCTAGAAATGAATGGCCCAGATAGAGTTCTGGCACGGAGATTCGATGTAATTCGAGAGCCGGGCGCTATTTCAAAGGAAGCGGAGAACTTCTTCGTACCTCTTGAGGTAATCTGTAGGCATTATTTGGCTGGAACGGCTTGGCGGCGGTATCAGAGGGGCGAGGCATCTCCGCAAGACTTTGGATTTGATTCAGACGAACCTCTTCAAGAAGGTGCGAAATTGCCCAGGCCCTTCTTGGAGGTGTCGACAAAATTCGAAAAATTCGATCGAAACCTCCAGCGTGAAGAGGCCCTGGAAATATCAAACATATTCCCGGAGGAACTAGATGAAATCCTCTCAATAGTACTGGAAGTAGATTCTGTAATCGAAAGAGAGACCTCGAAAAGAGGCCTAATTCACGTGGATGGGAAGAAGGAGTTTGCCCTTGGGGATGGTAGAGTCCCAGTCCTAGTCGACTCTTTTGGGACATTAGATGAAGATCGCTGGTGGGATGCAGAAGAATATGAAAGAGGGAATATAGTCCAACTGTCCAAAGAGTCAGTAAGGAAGCATTACATAGATTCAGGACATTACAATGAGCTATACCAGGCAAGGCAAACGGGTTCTCCAGAACCTCCCATACCCCCTCTCCCAGACGAAATCGTAGAAAGTACCGCCAATCTATACGCTAACATGTTTGAGCGGCTTACTGGAGCTGCCCTTTGATGGGAACACATGAGTATATCGAAGATCCACGGAATAAATCTGTACTAATATCGATAAATGGCGATTTGTTTCCCAGGGAGGAAGCGAAGATCTCCGTTTTTGATGCGGGGTTTCTGTTAGGGGACGGCGTTTGGGAATCATTCAGGCTCCATGAGGGAAATTTAGTATTCTTTGAGGAACACATTGACCGTTTGTTCAAAGGTGCGAAATCAATTTCCTTGTCCATAGGGAGAAATAGGGAGGAAATAACAAGAGAAGTTGAACGGGTAATTGAGGCGAATGGGATGGAAGACGAGGTCCATATCCGATTAGTAATCTCAAGAGGAATAAAGCCGACCCCGTATCAGGCACCATGGGTTATTTCTTCTATTCCAACAATGGTTATTTTACCCGAGTTCAAGAAAGCGAACCCAGAGAGATTAGAAATTGGAATTTCCTTAGTTTCCGTTGGAATCCGTCGAGGGGGCCCGGAAATCCAAGATCCCCGAATAAATAGTATTTCCAAGCATAATTGTATTTCTGCCTGTATAGAGGCAGATGCTAAGGGAGGGGATGAAGGACTAATGATGGATCCACATGGTTTTGTCTCAACCTGCAACTCTACTCATTTTTTCATGGTCAAGGGAGGGGAGGTATGGACATCCACTGGCGAGTATTGTCTAGATGGCATTACCCGAAGAAAGGTCATTCAATTATGCCGCGAAAACCAAATCCCATTCAGACTTTGTAATTTTACTTTTGAAGACGTCCATTCGGCAGATGAAGCATTTGTAACCGGAACCTTTGCAGGACTTACTCCAGTAAATTCATTCGATGGGACAACTCTCGGCGACGGTAAAAGCGGGCCAATATGCGAACGGCTCCAAAACTTGTATATCGATCTAGTAAAGAGGGAACAAATTGCCTAATTATCATAGAATTGCTATGTGGTCAGGCCCTAGGAATATCTCAACTGCGTTGATGTATTCTTTTCATAATAGGTCAGACTGCTTTGTATCCGATGAGCCGCTTTATGCAAATTTCCTAAAATCTTCGGGGGTTCAGCACCCAAGCTATTAACAAAAAAACGACTACTACGAAACAGAACTAGAAGTTTTGATATCCAGACTCACTGGTCCAACACCAAATGGTAAGAGAATCTGGTACCAGAAACACATGTGCCACCCTGTCAGCGAAATAAGCGATCTTTCTTGGATAAAGTCGCTAAAAAATTGCTTCTTAATTCGGGATCCAGCGGAAGTAATCCATTCTCTTTCGAGAGTTACGGATTCTATCAACCTCTCTATGACGGGATTGCCCCAACAGCTAAGGATCCTGAATTACGTGGAATTGAATTGTCAAGGAAAAAACCCAATAATTGATTCTCGTGATATTCTCGATAATCCTAGGGCAATTCTTCAATCACTGTGTGAGAATATCGAAATCCCCTTCTCAGAGGAGATGCTCTCATGGAAAATTGGCCCGAAGGATTGCGACGGGATTTGGGCAAAGCACTGGTATAGCTCCGTTTGGAGCTCTTCTGGATTCATCCCTCACAGGAAAAGAGAACTGGATCTTTCGAAAGAACATCACAAAGTATTGTCCGAGGCCATTCCAATATATAATGAATTGAGGAGAAACAGATTGACTACCTAGGAATGTCTCCTCATCAATATCCCACACTTCCTTCTAATGGCCGCTCTTAGGATCACTAGGAGGTGCCTGAATGCATCCTGTACGCCCCCATCTAATGGCTCTTCCGAAGAAACTGACCAAAGACCTCTTTCAATTTCTGTTTTGAGTGCATTTACTTCTTCTATATCCAACCATCCGAGGAGCTCCATGCCTCCTTTTCCTTGGCTAAATTCTGTACTCCCAATTGCCTCTTTGCCAAGACCTCTTGCCAGCTTGATCAATAGATCGAGCAAGGTAACGCTTCCATTATCCGGCGCAATATATTGAATTAGGTACTCAATCGCATTTCCATCATTAGACGGGAATCTTCCGAGCCTTTCCCTTGAATGGCCTCTATCGAGAGGTACAGGTGCACTACCATCCTTCTGCCAATCCAATGAAGAAATTAACAGTAGATTCGCCGGGTCTATTTTCGGGGGATGCCCCTCCTTGAGCTCAGGAGCCGGCCCAAATGATCCAATTTTTTCTAGAAGACTTTCGTGATTCCCATGGCATGAGGAGATTATTGACTCAAATAGTAATTTAGGACTGACTCTACATGGGTCGAATGTATGAAATGCAGGTGGTGCCAAATGCCTACCCATGCTTCTACTATGGGCTATCTATCAAGAAGCCTTCTAAGCCGCTCGTCGAACTCATCCCCCTCCTCAGATGACTCCTCTTCGGTGATTTCGACCTCTTCTTGTTCATAGTCGCCCGAAACTCCTCTTCCATCCTGCAAATCTACTTCACTCTCTTCCTCAGAGAATTTGCCTTCTTCTGCTATGATTTCTTTCTTTGCCTTCTTCCTTGCCACAGCGGTCTCGGCAGCTTCCAGCATCTCCCTTCTCTCCCTATTATTCCTGACAATCCACACTATTCCTAGGTACAAACCAATTACAAGAACTGCCGACAATGCCCCTGTCCCCCACTCATCTATATTCTCTTGGAGAATAATCCCTCCAGAGAGTACTAACCTCGCCTCGTTATCATTTGGATCAGAGTCAATATCCCAAGGGAAAGAACAACCGATAGTCACAACCAATTCCTCTCCATCGTCTACGTCCGGCCTTTCATAGATTGGCGATGGTACGAAAGCCTGAGTCATGTCAATCAAGTGCTCGGAATAATGGGTTCCGGCCGAGAGCGTGATTACGCAGTCAGTACCTTGTAGAAGATTTTCGTTAAATCTCTTTGTTGGGACTCTAATCTCTCCATCAACAATCTCAATTTCCCCCAAGCCGACATTCCAATCGGTTCTCCTCACATCAAATGACTTCTGGGTAAAACCGATTTCGAAACCTCTTTCGTCTAAAGCTCTAATCACAATACTCCTTTCTCCTGGATCCGGATCCCAGCTATTCCCACTTAGATTCACAAATTCTAGAACCTCATTTTCCGATAAGGTTCCAAAATCTGAATCAAGAACCAATCCATTATCCGCAATAAGTAGAATTTGATATGTAATTTCTTCACTCCCATTGCCTATCAAGCACGTGCCACCAATATTGCCAATTTCTCCAGATATTGAGCATATTGCACTTCTTGTCAGATAATCACCGACAAACATGGAAAAATCAAGCTCTTCAATACCTTCTACCAAAATACTACTATTCTCGCTTGAGCGAGAACTAACTATCCACCCCATATTAGTCCAATCTAGTTTTTCCAAGGAACCAGAATCAACTAATTCTGATTCGGGATTAGTTCCATGGATATTGATTATCGCATCATCCCCCTTTAGTGCAAAAATATAAGGCGAACTGGCCCAAGAGAATTGTGACTTCTTGGTGCTGATGATAAGCTCTCTTTGATTGCCAGACGGGTCTTCCGAGAGAATACGTACGGTCTTTTCTTGTCCAGACCAGTTTTGGTCAGGCACCAATTCCAAGGGTATTCCCCGCGCCTCCCCTATTCCCAAAACTATCTTTTCACTGCCTCTGATACTCCAGTTCTGAGGTAGACTGAGAACTTGAAACGAGATGGTTGTAGGGGAATTTCCATGATTTTCTACCATTGCCATGGGGAATCCTCCATCTTGAGAAATCACCCAGGGTCCCGAACCATTCATGGAGAAATTGTAGATTACAGAAACCCTCAATGGAAGAGAAACTTCGACCAATCCCAAAGCGTCACCGTCTCTTACCCTTACTCTCAGCTCTACCGGAACTCCTTGGGTTGCAGATTTTGGAGGCGTTATATTCAGCAACAGAGTAGTCGAGTCTCCCGGACTCACAATCGGGAGCTCTTCGAACTCATCAATCACCCAATCCTTTTGACCTGAAACGTAAACTGAAACGAATGGTTGGCTAGGATTGTTACCCATCTGAATTACTTCGAGACTTACTTGGGAGCCCTCTGGTTCGATTTCCAGATCTGCATTTTTAGAAGAAATTGACCATCCCGGTGCCCTAATCACTTCCAATCTGAAAGAAAACTGTAAAATCAACTCATTTCTAGCCACTAGAGACACGTTTGTTTCCATAATTGATCCGTTCCACGAGTCGAAAGGTACTGAATTTGTAATCATCAAAGACACTGTCTGATTTACGCCTACCTCAAAAATCTCAGACCCATTAGAAAGCCATCCTTGAGAAACATCTTCTCCGGATCTGATAATTTCGTATACAACTTCAACCGCTAGATCATCATTTAGATTTCCAATGTTGGTTGCGTTAATCGGGATTTCAATTATTCCTCCCGGGGATATCGGAATAGTAGAACCGCCGAGCTCGATACCCGAATAGGTCGCCTCAATATCCCAACGATGGTCCTGCATGACTTCGAAAATCACTTCTTTTTCGTCAGAAACACTTCCATTTCCATTCGAAGTCATCACGAATTTAATTGACAACGGCACTCTAGCAGGCGTACTGTCTGGCAAAGTAACACTCAGTGGCAATGTCCTCAGACTCCCCGCGCCTAATTCAACAGGATTACTTGAGAAAGAGACTATCACTCCTGGGTCTGAACTTATATTTTCACTCGTCATTACCTCATATGATAGGTGGTATGAATCGTCTCCGTTACCCGGATTTTCTAATCTCAATACAACTACGCTTGGCTCATCCACATCTACAACATACGGCTGGAGTGTCGGAGAGTTGACTTCAAGCCCCGCCCTGTGAATTTGCAGAACTTCAACGGATAGAGAAAGAGGCGTGTTTGAGCCATTCTCTCCGGCATCCTCGAAAAGGTGGAAAGAAGGTCTTGCATCTTCCGGCATGTCAAGATTAAGAATTCCACTCGCCCTCGAACCCGGGGTCCCCGCAAGGGAAACAACATCCCCAGAAACGTTCAATCCCCCAGAGCCGCTCCACGACCAGCCCTGCATCACCATTCCAGCTTCTGACAGTGACCAATTTACGACTTCCTCTCCCTCTCCCAAGTCTGCAAATATCTCCCATTCCAAACCATTTTCAGGGACCGTTCTAATATGGCTCGGCATAATCGCTGTCCTTGAGGCGATAAACTCCAACTCTACGGAACTGCACGCTTGTTGTTCTCCAGCTCCAACACACATACTCAGGGGAGTTTCTACACTGTCTCCCTGTGCAGCTCCTGCCGGAACCGGCAATCTAACAGTTACTTCAACAATTTCGCCCGGACCAAGACTTAGGGCACTAATCTCAATGCCATCCGAATCGAAGATTCTTAGATCTGAGCCCCAGCTTGTGCCATCCCAGGATATGGCAATTTGTTGTTCTGCAGCATTACCTAAGTTCTCGATTAACAGCCAAGCAATGGCTTCTTCGGAGACTAGTCCTAAGCCAGTACTATGGCCAGTTCCGTCGGGGCCTCTTAGTGACAAGCCCCTAGTCCTATTGGCCTCAACAGGGAGATTTGCCGAAAAAGACTCATTTCCATTGTCATGAGTTAGAGTTAGGGAAAGAAATCCTGAGTCTGAACCCAATGCATTTTCCGGAGCACTAATTATCAGACTAGGAAACCAAACATCACCCACTCCTATTTCAATTCCGTTAATCCCTCCGGGCGTTTGGTCCACCCATGACCACCCTTCTGGTAAATTATCCCCATTTACAGAAAGACTCCATTCTCCAGCAAGTCTACCAGTGGATTTAATTCCGACAATCGCCTTTTTCGATCCTCCGGGATCTACTCTGACAGGTTCTGTTGGAATCTCGAAAGACGCATTATATGGGGGAACTATTGTCAGGATTTTGGATTGTATATCATTGTCAAATCTAGTTTGGGTGAGATTTTGATTTGGATCTACAACAATTTCGAATAGATGCTCACCAAGTCCACCATTCCAAGCAACATTGAATGAAGCGAATGAACCGGCCCCACTTGGCTCAACAGGTTCCAATGGGGAAATAGAATTTCCTCCAATCTTAATTCCATTGGCTAGTATCGCGACATCTACTGACTCTTCCGTCTCGACAGTCCCGGCGTTTTCTACATAAGCGGTTATGGTCACTTCTTGTCCCGGATCTGGTGAACTAGGATTGAACTC
>JAYZLO010000075.1:0-3008 GCA_036154175.1 Thermoplasmatota archaeon
TTGCCGTCTATCTGGTTGTTGCCTGTTGATCTTATCTTGGTTATCCTGCCTTGCTCGGCTAGTTCGTAAACCCATGATCGAAGGGTATCTGGACCAATTCCCGAGAGTTTGTCGCTGTATAGGGGATGTGTCAACTCCCTTTCCAGACCCCCTCCAATATCCATCAGCCTGAGTAGTCCCTCCGCATCAGAAGGGACTTCTACCTTGGACTGGTAATAGGTGTCGAGAGCGTCGCTATCAAGTTCAGTTGCCAGTGACCTCGCGCCGAGTAGGCGACGAAGAATCTCGGGGTCGACATCCTTGATCAGGTAGGCTCGCGTCCTCAGTGAGAGGAGGTCCTCGAATGCAGACATAAAGAGCGTCAGACCTAGTGGCGACGGAATTTTTACACGACGATGTACGATGCTTAGTGATTCTGAACCTCTCCCGGACATGAGATCTTTCAATTCATCTAGTTCTAGATCGTGATGGGTGATTTCCCTCATCGCCTCCCTAATCAGCACCGAGTCTTCTGCCTGCTTGTGCTGCGTCAGTAGCTGCTCAGCACGCTGTTGGAATTGCTTCGGACTAATCTCGTCCGCACCAATCCTCCTGGGGTTAAGCATACTTCTCGATGAGACCTCGCGGAATCGCTTCGCGAACAACTGTGTTTCGAGCAGGTACTTTCTCAGCACCTCATCCGCCGTATCCGAGGAGAATAGGTCCGTTATTGAGGAGACCTCCAAATCATGACTGAGTTTGATCATGAATCCATTCTCATCGAATGAAACCTCGTGAACAAGAATGCCCTCGCGGTCAGCCATTCCCGCGAACATGTAGCCCAAGGCGAGGTTGAATCCCCTCCCTCGACACGTGGTGACGACGTAAGTGGGGAGGGGTCCTTGAATTTCCTCAATCAGAATGGTTCGCCTAGATGGGACTTGGAAAGTGGTGGCTGCGTGTTCATCTAGGAACTGTGCTAGAGCCCCTGCCACTGGTTTGCCCAGGCCATAATTCTCCCGGAGGAAATCTGGCAAATCGCCGGAAACCTTCTGCACATCGGAAACATTCGAGAGTAGTTCGAGAACCTCTTGGGAAAGTTCGATTGATCTGCTGTTAGCTTCGCCTGTCCACGAGGGTATTGTCGGCCTATATCCAGTAGCGGAAGTCACATTGACGCGTGTACCTATAATACTCGATACGCGATACGTGGAGCCGCCCAGGAGGAAAACATCGCCCCTCCTCAAACTAGACACGAACGAGCTTGAGAGCTGTCCGACCATCGTGCCATCCGAGGAGAATACGAGGTAGTTATTATCGGGGGCTATTGTCCCGATGTTTGTATAGTAGATCATCTGGGCATAGCCTCTCTTTCCAATAGTGTTCTCTTCCCAGTCTATCCAAATTCGGCGTTCCTCACCCAGTAAGTCAAGTACCTCGATGTAATCATCGTAAGGAAGGTTCCTGTATGGCCAAGAAGAAGTCACTAATTCATAGGCGTCATCGATGTCCCACTCTGAAACGATTGTGAGGCCTATCATGAATTGAGCCATTACATCTAGTGCGTTTTCTGGGAATTTCAACAAATCCATTGACCCACGTAGAATGCCTGTTTGGAGCGCGGTTATCTCTAGGAGATCGTGAGGAGAGGTTGGTAGGAATCTGGCCCTTGGCACCCCGCCGACCTGGTGTCCGGCTCTACCGACACGCTGGAGAGCCGTTGCGATGGACCCCGGGGATCCAACCTGCACCACGCAGTCTACCGAGCCTATGTCAATACCCATCTCCAGGCTCGATGAAGACACGACTGCACGAAGATGCCCGTTCTTGAGCCGCTGCTCGACGTCTAGACGAATCGATTTGTCCATTGACCCGTGATGTCCTTCGACCCCTTGGAGCCCTGCAAGCCTTAGCTTCTGAACGACGGTTTCTGTCATGCTACGAGTATTGACGAATACGAGTGTGGTGGTGTGGGCCTCCACCATGTTTTTGATGACGTCAACATTGTAGTCCAGCAATTCTTTCACAGGGACGGATGAGAATCTCGGGGTAGGGAGCAATATATCGAGATCAAGTCGCCTTGCGCCTGATATCTTCGCTATCTTGATTGTCTGTGGTTCGGATTCCGTCTCTCTGGCGTCAGACGCAACTAGGAACTCGGCAACCTTACTCAATGGCTCCATTGTTGCGGATATGCCTATTCTCTGAACGGGGTTTTCGATAACCCTGTCCAGCAACGCGAGGCTTAGTGCCAGGTGTGTGCCTCTCTTCGATGGGACTAGTGAATGCATCTCATCCACTATCATCCACTTCAAACCAGATAATATCGGACGGAATCTCTTGGATGCGAGGCCCAGTGCGAGAGACTCTGGCGTAGTGATCAGGATATGAGGTGGACTTCTGAGGATCTTGTCCCTTTCTTTCTGAGAAGTGTCTCCCGTCCTAAGGCCCACCCTGATTTCCTTAGCCCTCTTTGGGAGGTATGATTCTCTAATTTCATTCAGCGGGCCTATGAGGTTCTTCTGGATATCATTTGCAAGCGCCTTGATTGGGGATATGTAAACACATGAAACCCCATCCTCTAACGTTCCATTCATAGATTTCCTGACAAGATCGTCGATTATCGTAAGAAATGCCGTGAGGGTCTTCCCGCTACCTGTTGGTGAACAGAGCAATAGGTGATGTCCGCCCATTATCTGGGGTATGGCCATCTTCTGAGGTTCGGTAAAGTCGGGGAAGCGATCCTTGAACCATTCCCTGACGGGTTGACAGAGACTCTCAAAGAGTTCCTCAGTCTCCGAGGATTCTAGCACATATTCCAATCTAGGCATTTAGTAATGGCACCTATCCAGCCTCAGCGAAACCGGTCGATACATGAATACTTCGTTCCCAAGTATTCCCTAGATGGGCAGGATATGCTCTGTTAACTGCCAAGGAACGGGTTTGATTCATATCAGTATCAATGGAGCGAGCCGTATGGCCAGAGGCGATTCGGGGCGTATGGAGAGGCTTTCCTCCATCATGCGGAG
>JAYZLO010000076.1:0-11174 GCA_036154175.1 Thermoplasmatota archaeon
GCCGACCTGGTAGGAGAGTGCGTGCAGGATACGGACCTGGACGGTGTTCTGGACTGGTTCGACAAGTTCCCAGACGACTCCAGCGAGTGGAACGACACCGATGACGATGGCGTCGGTGACAACTCAGACGCCTTCCCAATGGATCCGATGGACTGGAACGACTTTGACGGAGACGGCGTTGGTGACAACTCAGACGCCTTCCCATGGGACGCGAACGAGTCGCTTGACAGCGACGGAGATGGCTACGGCGACAACTCGGACGCCTTCCCGACGGATGCATCGGAGTGGAGCGACTTCGACAACGACGGAATCGGAGACAACGCAGATACAGATGCCGACGGCGACGGTGTGGACGATGACTCCGACGACAGCGACGGAGACGGGGTTTCAGACGCGGACGATGCCTTCCCATTCGATCCGAGTGAGCAGTACGACTCAGACGGAGACGGGGTAGGGGACAACTCAGACGCCTTCCCCGACGATGCGAACGAGACCACTGACACCGACGGAGACGGAATCGGGGACAACTCCGACCCAGACGTCGACGGAGACGGCGTGGACAACGGACTAGACGCCTTCCCACTCAACAGCGGGGAATCTTCCGACTCAGACGGCGACGGCGTCGGAGACTCCGAGGACGCTTTCCCGAACAACCCCAACGAGCAACTGGACTCCGACGGAGACGGAATCGGCAACAATGCCGACACGGATGACGACAACGACGGGACTCTGGATGTCAATGACCCATTCCCGACAGACCCATCGGAGGACGCAGATACCGACGGCGACGGCGTGGGAGACAACACCGACCTCTTCGTCAACGATCCCTCAGAGTGGTCCGACGCAGATGGTGACCAAGTTGGAGACAACGCAGACAAGTTCCCGACCGACCCACGCGAGCAAGTCGACTCCGATAACGACGGAGTTGGAGACAACGCAGACGCTTTCGTCAACGATCCGACGGAGATTTCTGACTCCGACGGAGACGGAGTGGGAGACAACGCTGACTTCTTCCCACTCAACCCCGATGAGTCGAAGGACTCAGATGGAGATGGAGTTGGCGACAACGAGGATGCCTTCCCTAACGACGAGACGGAGCAGAGCGACTCCGACGGGGACGGGATCGGAGACAACGCCGATATCGAGGATGCTGATGGAGGCGGAGGCGGCGGAATCCTACCAGGATTCGGCGCGTTCGCTGGCATAGCATCCATACTCGGTGCTGCGATACTGTTCGCAGGACGACGCAAGGACTGAGCGGGCCTCGCCTAAGTGCGAGGTCCCTCAGGACCATCCGCGTCCTGAGGCCGAGCTTGCGAACTGCCGTCGGAACCAGGTTCCATGAACCTCCTCCGCTGCTTGGCCCTGATGTACTTCAGGGGGTGAGTCAACCACTCCTTGTCACATAGGGGGTCCTCGCCTAGGCTCACAGGGCACCTAGCATTCGTCTTCAGCGCCGCACAGCCATGAGGCGTGTACTCCCTCTCGAATATCTGGTTGACCTGGTATGCAGTAGTATCTGCGTCATAGTCAGGGGCGTTTGCGAAGAAGTTGCACGTTTGCTCGCTGCTCAAACCGATAGACCTGGAGAATGCTGCAAGGAACACCCTTCCCACATGGTTTACGTTGACGCCTTGGTTCAACTCTGATGCGGCCGACTCGAAACACGGTGGCCAATCCTCCCTTATGGCGGCGCTCATGGGCATCTCGTCCTGCACCCTCTCGGAAAGAAGGCCAGTAATCCTCTCAACCGAATCCGAGAATCTCGCTGCGAATTCGTCATCCATCCTCTCCATTCGCTCTCGGCAGCTCTCTGTCAGCATCTGCCTGATTCTCTCCTTGATAAGTCTCGATGACCTCTCTCTGCTAGTCTCTCCTGCTCCTGCGTCCATGCAAACCCAACCCCCCTTAACAGGCCTGTTTACCAATCTCCAGTACTTACCCGAGATTCTAGGAGAGAGCTCGATGAAATCCATCATGGGGACCCAATACTCCTCCGAACCATCATCCCCCCTCCGGATATCCAGTCCCGATAATATAGATGAGCAAATGACCTCAAAGTTTTGAGCATCCATGCCCAAGAGTCGATCAGCCCTGCTACACTCTCCTTCAATCCACCTTGATAGCAGACGCTCATCGAACGAAGCGCACACGACTAACATTGCATGGAGAAAGGAAAGAGCCTCGGTCATTCGACCTGCGTCAGTGGAAATGTCGATGTTTGACGAAGAACCTACTCCCTCTTCTTGAAGGACGGAATCGACCAGTCGAACCCTTCCCCTAACCCTAACATCTTCCAACCATGGGGCCTCGATCAGATCCTCTACTGAAATTCCGTTTTCCTCCAGTAACCCCTTGATGTAAGCACTTCCCTGAGGAAGGAAAGGATAGCGTGCCAGAAGCCCCGAGTCTTCTATTTCCGGGACTTTGAGTGGTATCGGCACGAGCATCATTGGGCCGCGAGGGTTCTTCAATACTCACCGAGCCCTTCCACTGGAACATGACGTCATCTGGATACTCCGCGGAACTGGAACCGGTCGAGCCCTATCTGCTGATTCTCCAGGATGAGGTTAGGAATTACTTTGGGTGGGGGGAGATCGAAGACTTGGAAAGCGCGGAGGATATGCTAAAAACAGTAGAGCAATCTAGCGTGAGAGTTTGGGAAAGACACCACAGGCTAGCCTCGATTTCAAACTTGTACCGTAGGCTGGTAATTAGAG
Organism: Thermoplasmatota archaeon; assembly: GCA_036154175.1. Classification (GTDB taxonomy): domain Archaea; phylum Thermoplasmatota; class Poseidoniia; order Poseidoniales; family Thalassarchaeaceae; genus UBA36. The sequence goes on from JAYZLO010000076.1 coordinate 2,721, forward strand.
GCCCATCGGTAGCAATACTTGGGGCGGCAATCGAACCGGAAGAATTGATCGATGTCCTCGAATCTCCGACATTGCTAGTTATTGCAGATGGTGCAGCGGGGGTGATTTCGGAGATACCCAACTCCCTCTCAGAGAAGGCATGGTCGCGCGTGGCGTGTATGGTTAGTGATGCGGATGGTGGCGAGGGGACGTATAAGGCAGCTCGACGATCTATACCGATAGTGCTTCATGCGCACGGCGATAATCGCGAAGATTGGCTAGAATTGATCAGAGAATCCGGAAGTCAGAGCGAACCTTCTGAACTGATTCTCACTCATCAGACAAATAGAAGAATCCCCGGCATGCACAATCCAGGAGGGTTCACTGATGGTGATAGGGCTGCCTGCTTCCTTGCTTCACTGGGGGTTAGAAATCACAATATCCGATTGCTAGGGACCAACTCCGACTCTGTTGGACGATGGTCAGGAGAAACTCACGAGCCAACAAAGCTGGAGAAACTAAAGTGGATGGAACAGTCACTGCGGACGCTAGGTCTTTGGACAGACTAAATCTCAAAGCTCCCAGCTTCGATCTCGCTCCCATCGGAGCTAGCGGTTCCGGCAAAGGTCTGCTCTTCGCCCCTATTATTCAGAGTGATGCTGAATTCTACTTCATCATCATCACCATCGGTCTCAAACTGTCTGACAGAGATCTTGTAGGACCCTTTCGGCGGCTCTGAAGTCCAATGTATCGACCTGACTCCTGACTTGGGGTCGAACCCTCCGATATCGAATGCAGCTCCACCTAACCCATCAGGAGTGAAGAAAGAGACTTCCTCCCCATCAGAGCTCAGTACAGCGAGCCCCAAATCGGCGTTTCCATCCCAATTCAGAGTCACTGATACTCCATCCTGAACGGTTCCGACCCTTCTCCTGAGAGCATCAACCTCTCTAGCTTCTTGGAAGTCCTGCTGAACCTCTTGAACCTCCTGAGACTTCTCACCAACCTCTTCCTGTGGAACCTCCCCATCAGGACCTGCGATAGCGAACTTAGCGACGAATTGAAGCTCATTGCTCTTCTGGAGGGAGCCTTCGTAGAAACGCTTCGAATCTCCAATGGTTATGCTGACTTTGAAATCAGTGGCATTCTTCCTGTGTATTCTAGAAAGGAATGGTACCCATGAGAAGATTCCCTTTGTATGGATTTTGTAGTGTCTAACCCCAACTCTGTAAACTCCAGGAGGCGGACTCTTCGTCCAAACGATGTTCTCAACAGGAGTCTTTGAAGTCGGCTTGAAATTCATGTCTATATCTAATTCTCCACCACAACTCGAATTCCTATTATCGTGGTAGATATGCTCTCCAGAGGGAGTTATCACATGCAGATCTAGATCGTTCCAGTTATCCCACAGTAGGCTGATTTGCACAGAGCCTCTCTTCGCACCCTCCCTCTCCAGCCTCTGTTCCAGAGCCGACTCTTCTTCAGTGGAAACTTCCGCTTCTTGAACCCCTGCCCCAATCGCCTGAGAACCCTGTCCAAGAGAACCAGATACGGTAGGGCTACCCGACCTATCTCTCCCAGACCTTCTAGATCTAGATCTCATCGAGCCACTGTCTAAGAGCTCGGTACGGACGTTTCTCGTAGTAGATGGCAGGATCGTTCTTCGTGTTCCAGAACGGAAGATTCGAAACAAGCCACTCCCCATTATAACGAGGATGAGAACGATTACTACTATGGATACAGCGTCCGCCACGTAACTGAACGTGAGCAGTGACTTTTCATTACATCGGTCACAAAGAGGCCATGTCAGTAACAAAACCATTTATCGCCGGTTGTTTCATAATCATGGTTAGTCTCCTCTACGAGGAGGGGAGCGCAAGCAATGGGAACATATGCCATCTCAAACCACTCTTCAGATAGAGGAAATGCCACAAGAATGGCTTGCAAGGCCACGGTTTTGGCAGCGATACTCCTTTTGATGCCCCTTCTCTCCGGAGTCCCGACTTTTCCAATCGAAGAATCTCCAAAAATGACTTCTGGAAGGTCAACTGATCCGGATGTTGCGGTAACCGATCTGAATGTGACCACCCCCTCAGCCATGGTGTCCGGAGTCCCCACACTCGCTCCACAAAATCATATCATTAGAGTGAGCATTGTTAACATCGGTGGCGGGGTTGGAGAAGGCGATCTAATCCTCAGAGTAGGAGGGGTAGATGTCGACACCAGAGATGTGTCAATTAATCCGGGGCAACAAGAGGTCCACTTGTTACTCTGGGATGCAACCAACGTCAGCGGAGCACAGGCATCGGGATTGAACATAGTTGCATTATGGGATGCGGCGGGATCTGACTCCGACTCTTCAAATGACCAGATTACTCTAAGCAATGTGGATGTATCCGCTGTAGAATCGGCTTCAGACATAGCCGACTCCCTCCCTGGTGCCGGCGACTCCCTAGCTAGAGCTCAATGGCAGGGAGCAATCACTGTAGTGAATACGGGTAATCAACCGGTCAATGTTTCTGCGCAACTTACCCTAACTCCCACCCTCGGCGGCTCGGCTGTATCGATTACATCAACTACAGAGCAGGTAGATCCAGGGAGCCTCTCTAGCCCTCCAGAACCAGTTAATGTGTCCATCAGCTTCGATGGCTCGAATCTAGAAGGGGACTACACCTTGGGAGGCAGCCTCCTAGTCACAGGAGAATCTCAGTCGGTGGTAAATATCCCATCGAGACTAGTCAACTTCGTAGCCCTGAGGGCTACTCTGATTCCCGCCAACAACCGCAATGTCGACCCGGGTTCATCCACCATCCTGAATTTCATACTACAGAATTCGGGTGACACCGACACATTCACGGTCACGCAATCAAATACCTCAGCAGTCGATGAATGGTGGGCAAATGTCTCACAAGGCGACGGCGAAAACCTGTACACTTCTTCAGACCCTCTCACCGTTCCGGAAGATCAGACACAATCCATACAGGTTCCGATTGAGGTTCCTGCCGATGCGGATAACGGCGATGCTGTAGTGATCACAATCTCTGTCCAAAGCATAGGAGCAGGTTACGTTCTGGAGGCCAACACAATAGTAATGGCAGGAGGCACATATGAGTCTGAGATTTTCCAGAATCATAGCTACATACAACCCGGAACGGGACCAGGAACGACACCCGCGGTCCCCGCAGTTTACGTTGAGGACTACGCAAACATTACTCCTGGGACCGCTAGAACCCTAGACTACACCCTCAGAAACACAGGCACTGCTCCTGCCCAATTCCAAATAAGCGTAGGAGCAACCGAGGCAGTTCCGTATTGGACAATACATTGCCCAATCACTATGACTGACGTCCTACTCCCAAATGAGAACAGAACGATTCCAGTCACAATCACAACCCCGGAGCTAGAAATGCCGCTAAATCCTTCATGGAAGGTTTCCTCGATAGAGGAAGTTGATATCGTAATTCAGGCGGTTCCTATGGAAGGGGGGGTACCATCGACAAATCAGACAACACTAGTCATTGACAGTGTAGTAGAACTAGATATCAAAATCACCGGAACACCTAGTGATGTCTCAGTAGACGATGTATTGGGAGGAAATACGGACAGGTATGTGCCATTTGAGGTAACCATAGTTCATAATCTGGGCTCTGACGATACACTAGCACAGGTGAGCCTAGTCCCATCAGGAGGGGAAGCCGACGGAAAGACTTTCGATGGCGACACCCCACAATCAGACGCTAGCACTTCAGAACACACCAGATGGATCGCCTCGATCGGTCCGGGGAATATGGAACTTGAACCTGGGGAGATCGGATATGGGTTCGTCGGTATCTCATTCAATGCAAACGAGGACTTCCCATACCCGGCAGCTGGAACTTTCACATTCGATTTCATTGCAACCTCGAACTGGGCTTCGTTTACAGATACGATATCCAAAAACGCTTCTGCAAATATCACCTTCAAGATTGAAGAACTCTGGTCCGCAGAATTAATCTCAGGTCCAGTCGTCACTGGCGACCCATCAGTCCCTATGTCCGCTCAAATGACTTTGAAGAATACTGGTAACGACGTGGCTAATTTCACCGTCGGTTTCATTGAAATCCCGGGATGGGACATCTCCTTGGCGAGCAAACAAGTCAATATGCTCAAATCTCGAACTAACCTGTTCCCGAATGGCGTGGACAGGAATCCCGAAGGAGATATGTTCACCATAACCGTGAACATAGTGCCTCCATCCACTGCCAGTGCAGATGGATACCACGAGATTTGGATTTATGTCAATGGAACAGATGATTCCAACAAGAACACAGTCCTCGCAGCGGCACCAGCATTCGTAAATCTAACAAAGGTAATTTCTGCAGAACTCTCCCCGACGAAATCTGTCGCAGTGATAGATAGCGGAGAAAGCAGAGTAGGTCAGAAGACCATAATCCTACAACTAAACAATACTGGTAATTCAAACGTCACCTATGACCTCACACTAACGAATTATGACAATACTAGAATTCAGGTTTCTTTCGCTGATGACGGTACTGAGACTTACGAAAAACAGCAGTCAGTCGCTCCAGGCGCACAAGCGATAGTCAGAATTTATGCTACCGCCGGTTCTTCAGCCAGAGCGGACGAGGACAGCAGGTTCGATATGACCGTTGAACACGATGGAACACTCCTTGCAACAAGCGAGATTACTGTCCAGGTCGCTCCGGATCACGCAATCATATTCATCGCCCCATCTGCGATACAGGTCGCCCCTGGAAACACTGTGGAAATACCATACACATTGACCAATTTGGGCAATTTGGTGGAGACACTAAACCTGACTGCAGAGTTCCCTGAAGGGGCGGGCAACTGGAGCTATTCAGTAAACGACTCGAATTTCTCAATAGCACCCGAGGAAAGCTACTCAGTTATGCTAACAATTACTCTACCAGGCCTCAATGAGGGAGGCTCAATACTTGAGGCATATATGAACCACTCAGTCATCGTCAGAGCGGTAAACATCACAGATCCATTCCCTACCTGGCCAACCTCCATCACCGTAAACGGAACAAGCCAACCAATACCAGTAAATCAGAGAAAGGCGCTCGGCGGAGGAGTTCCAGCCGGAACAAATCTACTGACAGTCGAGATACTCCCGGTTTTCGATGTACAGCTGATTAAAGCCCCAGATCGAATAGCGCTCGTCCCGGGTATAGACAGAGTCATACATTACGAGCTGGAGAACAAGGGCAATGCCATGATGGACCTAACCATCTCGTGGGAGACAATAGACACCGATACAGAGCCTAGGTTCGGAGTTGAAGCAATAGTAAGCTCAACCAGCCTCTCTCTAGCGGTTGGCGAAACCACTTCCCTGACATTCAGATTCAGCACCCTAGGCGGCGATCATTACAAAGATGAGCCCGGAACCTTCATTCTGACGCGAACACCCGTTGGAGTAGACGTCGATCCACAAGTGGATAGCACACCCATAATAGTCGTAAGAGCCCAAACTGACGAAGAAATCCTGCTTAATGCAGACACTCCTGGCAACTACCAGTGCGTAAATAATGATGATGATAGGTGCAGGGAAATCAGGATTCCCTGGGTCAACATCAATCCTTCCGGGAGCACCAATGCTGCGGAGAGGGCATATACCCTAGGTCTCAATGGCAAGATAGTCGCCCAACCCGGAGGAGGATTCCAGTATGATGCATCCACAGATTTACCCGAGAGACTCGTCAGCTCCAGCGCCTACAAGAGCACACACTGGAGCCTGAGCATCGATCACGATACTTCAACTGGCTTCGGACAGTGCGTTCTTCTTGATGATCAGGGTACGGGTATAACTGCAACTGAATCCACTCTAGCAAACTGTAATTCTCAGTGGGACTTGCTTCCAACTACTCCCTACGACCTAGAGGCAGGAGGAACACATGGGGGGACAATTGTAGTCCAGGTCCGAATCCCTCTTAGCTCAGAGCTGGCAGCAGGAGACGGATGGGACATTTACCTACAACTCAGGAATCCAGAGGAGGATACAACTACCGAGTTCTCCACTGATCTCGTTCTGAAAATAAGGATGAGCCAGTCAACAAATCCCCAAGTCAACAGCGTTGGGTTCAGGGGCGGTGGTGTCGAGGGCGACTCAACCTTCATTGACGTCAACATCATCAATGCAGGAAACGCCGTTATGCCTTCAGATGTCCAAATCAGCCTAAATTGCCCAGCATCACCATATCTCACAATCACCGGGATGTCTTCCAATAAGCCAGTACCTGCCCTCCCCGCTGCCGGTAATCACACAGCTTCATGGCCAGTAAAACTCAATCCAATACCATGGTACAGCTCCTCGGTGGAGGTTGAATGTACTGCGAGTATCATCATCCCGAGTGATATCGTCCAGCAAGGCGGAATCTTCGGCAACGTCCTTTCTGATGACGTCAAACAAGAAAACATACCCATCTCGTCTTGGTCTACCCCTTCCGTGGATCTAGCAGGCATTGGAATACCATCCGCGGCTCTCGCCTTCTTGGTGCTATTATTTGGCGCTCTGTCTTTACTCAGACAAGGAATGGATGATGATCAAGACCGTCTCCATGCATCGGCCTATGTAGCATCTATCGCTTTCGGCACACTCTCCCTCTCTGCAATCTCTACTATCCTTACCATAATCTCCGCGATAGGCTCAATCCTCTTCGCAGGTCTTGTTGCGTGGCTATCATCCAGCGAGCTACAGGCAATTCACGATGATAGGAAGAAGTCACGCATAGGCACTCGTGCCCTGATTGAGGACCATGACAAGGAGCAAGCAAATACAAGAAAGGAGCTGAGAGCGATAATTTCATGCGCCCCGATCGCATTCCTTCCATTCGTACTGATCACTCCGGAACTCGCTATAGATTTGGGAGCTATGTCATTGGTATCAGTAATCGGATTTATGGCATTATCCCCTGTTTTGGTACACCTAATTCTGCAATTCCTCGACGGCTCTTATGATAGACTTTATCGAGATCTGGCCGATATAGAGCTGAGAGCAATTAGAATCAAGAAGATTCTCGGTAGAGCTGGGAAGAAACAAGATTAGGGAGGGGAATAGATTGGCAAAGAAGCAAGCAGCAGCAGTCGGAGGAGCTGAGGCCACTCTGAAGAGGATTGACTATATCGAGGAAGAGGCCGAAAACATTCAGTTCGCAATCTGGGCGAACAGGCCGATAAGTGCCAATCGGAAACTAAAGAGCCTTTCCAAGGAGCTAGATGAAGCCGAAGGACAAATCATGGATCTCTACAGAGCCCTATCCTCACTGGAAAGGTCTCTTGAAGAGCTTGAGGAGATGTCAGAAGGGGACCGGAATGCATGGGACATTACCATGCTCGGGCTCCAACACCTCAGAGAAGGAAACTGGGGCGCTGCAGCAGATTGCGTAGAGGGCGCAGTAGCCTCAATGGGGAAAGAAGGTTTAGAGCGATCTCTGGGGACCCTAGGAAGGCATCTGAATGAGATGGGCGAACTAAGCGATATCGAGGAGATTGCCCTGACATTAGTCAATCAAGGTAAGAATGCCCTAGATTCGGATTTAGGATCTGCCGCCAAGGCATTCGAGGATGCGATCAAGGCTCTCGGACCGGTCGCTGTCACGGAGGCAACAAGCCCCTTCCTCGTGAACAACTTCTTCTTGTCAGTGGGAACCACATGGCCCGAGGGAAAAGACCACGGTCTGATGGTGATCACACTCGAAAACTTGGGGGAAAACAACATTTCTACTATGAGGCTAGCACCGCCCATACCCTACGGGTGGTCAGCAACTCCAAAGATGTGCGAGATACCGGAAATCCCACCAGAGGGGTTCATAGAGATCGGAGTAGAGATAAGACCTGCAGGATCTTTCCCTCAGACTTCTCTTTTAGGAACCAGACTGAATGTTACAACCGGCTATCTTGCCGATTACGGCAACCTCAAGGTCCAGACTAGAATCGAGAACAGAACCCCCGCAACTATGGAGGGACTCTTGGTCGACCCTTGGATGCCTGACGGCTTCGAGACCCTCCGACTACCACTCGTTGAGAATATAGGGCCAGGCGCCGTGGTCCATGTTCCGGTAGAGGTTCTCAATCTTCAGGAAGCTATGGGAATCGGAAGCTAGATTTAGGCTCCTGTGCCGAAAAACCCCTAAATTCTCCATTAATATGATAAGTGATTAGTTTACCACGTAGGGTTACAGGTGGACGCGATGAGCGAAGATTACCAACTAGCACAGAGAGAAAGAGAAGAAGGTTCGATAGGTATCGGAGCGATGATTGTTTTCATCGCCCTAATCCTTGTGGCCGCGGTCGCGTCGACGATAATCATCACGACCGCCGAGGAGCTGCAGCAGAGGGCCGAGAAGACTGCAGATGACACCAGAGGGGAGATCTCCGGTAAAATCAACATAGTGGACGCGTTTGTGAAGACTAACGATGCCGGGCCCCCGGAAGTGGTCGCTAGCATTCTGCTAA